>NZ_JBQEMS010000012.1:0-190879 GCF_052044265.1 Sinorhizobium sp. 22678
TGGGACTGACGCCCAAGGATCATTCGACCGCTGGCAAGACGAGGCTTGGGGTGATCACCCGTGCCGGCGACGAGATGCTGCGAAGCGTTCTGGTGGTTGGGGCGACCTCTCTTCTTCAACAGGTCAGAGCCGGCCGAAGCCGGCATGCCTCGCAATGGCTCACCGGACTGCTGCAACGCAAAAAGCCTAAGCTTGTTGCCGTGGCGCTCGCCAACAAGATCGCCCGGATCGCCTGGAAGCTGATGGTAAGCGGCCAAACCTATCGGAGGATGGAAGAGCAGCCGCAGGCCGCATAGAGATTGGCCGCCATGGGCGCGCAACACAAAGCCGCCCGTGTCCGGCTGATGCTGTGAACTTGCAAGAGAACAAGCAGATGGTGCGATCAATCGATTCCCAAGACGCTTGACACGCCGCTCATCCCAATGGCCTTCCAAGGCCGTTGCACTGTTTGGCACAGGCGTTGCGGAAACCATCTTGGCCAGTGGCCCTGTGCGGCCACACCGAAAGGCCGAACATATGGAAGCAAGCGATCCGATCAAAAAATCTGCAAAAAACACTTGCAAGGGGGAGCCGTCCACATAAGGGATGAGGTCGGAGGAGAGATTGCAGTCCTCGGAAAAGTTTCCTGCAGCGCCACGCGTCTTATGAGACGCGCAAAGGTCGCTGTAGCACGTTGAGCTGCTGCATGTTTTTGTCCATTGATCGGCTACGATCAAAGGACACCTACAGTGGCGCACGGTCGGTACGCAAGGAATTCACGCGCATCGCCATGCGTGCCGAGAAAACCGAACAGGCCTTAGCTCGTCCGCAGGGTTTGGGCCATGGCGCGGATGATCATGACGGCCGAGGCGGCGCCGGGATCCATGTGTCCGAGCGAGCGCTCTCCGACCCGCGCCGCACGGCCCTTCGTTGCGACCATGGAACGCGTCGCGCTGGCGCCGTTCTCGGCGGCTGCGGTGACATCCGCCCAGAATGCCTCGGCAGACTTGCCGGCTGCGGCCGCCTGAGCCGCCGCGTCGGCGGCGGGAAGCCAGACGTCGAGCATCGTCTTGTCGCCGCGCTGCCCCTTGCCGCGCTCGCCTATGCCGGAGGCAACCGCCTGGATGAGAAGGGAGCAAGCCTCGAGGTTCAGTGTGTCGCGTCCTTCCAGGGCCTGGGCCGCACGTCGGAAGGCGGTGGCGTAAAGCGGTCCCGTCGAAGCTCCGACGGCATTCAGGAAGGCGCTTGCCGCCGCCGTCATGACACCGCTCAGCCCGGCGCTGCCTGCACCCGTTCTCGCAAGTTCGCCGGTCACGGCAGAAAAGCCGATCGCCATGGTGATCCCGTGATCGGCATCGCCGATCGCGCCGTCAAGTTCGGACAGATGGTCCCTCTCCGCCTCGATGGCATCGGAGATCGCCTCGAACATTTCGATCAAGCGGCGCACCGCGCTTTCCGGCATCATTTTCCTCCCGCGGCCTTTGGGTGGATCCGCAACCACCCGCCAGGGCTTTCGCCCAGTTCTAGTTGACCTTCAGAAAGGCCGTTTCGCAAGGGTGATGAAGCAGATCGGACAATTCCTGATCAAGATGGAGAATTGTGATCGAAGCGCCGGCCATGTCCAGCGAGGTGCAATAATGTCCGATCCAGTTTGCTTCGATCAGTATGTCCTTTGCCGCCAGTCGCTGCTGGACCCGCCGGAACAGAATATAGAGCTCCATCAAGGGCGTCGCTCCGAAGGAATTGACGAGCACGGCGACGCGCTCGCCGGGTGCTGTCTTCATCTCCTTGAAGATGCGGTCCATGATGCTGTCGGTAATCTCGTCCGCCGATCGGATGCGTTCGCGCGTCACGCCCGGTTCGCCGTGTATGCCCATGCCGACCTCCATGTCGTCCGGGCCGATCTCGAAATTGTGCCGTCGCGTCTGCGGCATCGAGCCGGGTTCGAGCGCGACGCCCACCGTATAGGTGCGCAGGTTCGCCTTGCGCGTGACGGCTTCGCAGGCTTCCAGCGACAGGCCGCGATCGCAGGCCGCGCCCGCGACCTTGAAGATGAAGAAGTTGCCGGCGACGCCGCGCCGGCCTTCGCGGTCCTCGACCGGCGAGGAGGCGACGTCATCCGTCGTCAGGACAGTCCTTACCTTGATGCCCTTTTCTTCGGCGATTTCAGCCGCCATCTCGAAATTCATCACGTCGCCGGCATAGTTGCCGTAGACGAAGAGCACGCCTTCGCCTCCGGACGCGGCCTCGGCGCATTGCACGATCGGATCGGGCGGCGGCGAGGAAAAGATGTTCCCCACGGCAACCGCATCGGCAAGACCCTTGCCGACATAACCGAGGAAGCACGGCTCGTGCCCCGTGCCCCCGCCGATGACGAGGCCGACTTTTCCGGGCCTGGGGCCGCTGCGCGCGACGAGCGCCCGGTGCGATCCGTTGATCGGCTGCAGATATTTCTGATGCGCCCTGACGACCCCTTCGAGCATCTCTTCGACGACTTCGTTCGGGTTGTTGAGGAATTTCTTGACGTGGGTGCGATAGGAGCTCGGTGTCTGGACAAGCTTCGGCCGGTGCGAAAGCTTGGCGTCGAGTGCCCTGACGCCGTCGGCCCGCAAGATGCCGTGACCGGTCGCCGCGTCGGTGATGAGCACGTTGACATGGCCGCCGCGTAGCGCCGCGAGCAGGGCCGGCACCTTGTCGAAGCCGCCGGCGACAGCAATGCGCGTGCCTATCTTGCGGAGCAGGTCCAGCGAGATGCCGACCGTACGATCGTCGAGCGGGCCGGCGACCGGACGGCCGCGTTCATCGATGAAACGGCCCGCGACGACGCCGACCGCGCCGGCTGCCAGATAGTCCTGCAGCGAGACCGATTCGAAGAAACCGCTGGTATGAATGGTGGAATTCGGCCGAAGCGAGGAGATGCCGAAAAGCACCCGGTTTGCCCTTGCCAGAGTCGCGAACTGCTCCTGAACCAGAGGTTCCTCCAGAAGCATATGCAGGAGTTCCGGCGATTTGACCACGGCCGGCGCGGTGATGTTGACGCAGCGGGCCGAAATTGCCCGTGCGACCGCCGAGGCACAAAGCTCCGGCGTATAGGCAAATGAGGCCGTGGTGCCGCCGGTCGCCTGAACCACCGTCATGTCCTGAAGGGAAGCGATACCGGCGTGCTCGCCAACCGAAAGCACGGTGCGGCCCCAGGCGACGGCGAGCGTATCGCCGGATTTCAGGAGTTTTGGAAGCGCCTGCGCCCCGGCCGCTCCGAGGCGGTCGATCAAAGGACGCGCATTGTCGTCGCTCGGGACCACGAGACAGTCGGTCAGGCCGAAATGCCGCTTCAGTTCCTGGGCGATGGTGAGCGATGCCAGTCGCGCCGGCTCGATCGAAATGTTGACGATGCCTTTTTCGCGGGCGTCGGCGAGATAGCTGTTTACCGTCGCCCGCGACACACCCATGGCCTCGGCGATCTCGCCCTGCGTCATGCCGTCTTCGTAATAAAGCCAGCAGGCCCAGACATAGGGGTCGTCACCGTAGCGCAAGGGGATCGCGTCCGAAGCATCGATCGTACCGCTTCGATTGGCAGCGCCCTTGCGCGGAGAAGGTGTCTTGATCGTCATGCAGTCCTGTACTTCCCCTGTTTTCGGACCGCGAGGATGGAAGCAACGCCGTGCTTTTGCAATGGGGGCTGGGTGCCGCTGCCCCCTTTGCGCGCAATCGCGAAACCGCGGCGTCAGGCGAGCCGGGCGCGAGCCCCGTGCGACAACTCCCTGAGGATGATCGCACAGGAGGTGGCGCCGGCGTCCAAGACGCCGAGAGAGCGTTCGCCGAGACGGCTCGCCCGGCCGATCTTGGCGACGAGATCGCGCGTCGAATCGCGGCCGGCCTCCGCCGCCGATACGAGTGCGTCGAGCGCTTCGGCGAAGGGCTTGCCGT
The DNA here is from genome assembly GCF_052044265.1 of Sinorhizobium sp. 22678. Lineage (NCBI taxonomy): Bacteria > Pseudomonadati > Pseudomonadota > Alphaproteobacteria > Hyphomicrobiales > Rhizobiaceae > Sinorhizobium > Sinorhizobium sp. 22678. Next base: position 3,907 of record NZ_JBQEMS010000012.1, read on the forward strand.
CGGCAGTCGCCGCATCGAAGGCGTCCACCGCGGGCACCAAGGTGTCGAGCAGCGTCTTGTCGCCCACCTTGGCGGAGCCGATCGACTGGATGCCTTCGAGCCCCGCATGAAGCATGCGGCTATAGGCGGCGGCGTCGATTGCATCGGCACCCTCGATCTTTTCGGCGAATTCGGTGAACATCACGCCGTAGAGCGGCCCCATCGATCCGCCGATCTCCGTCATCAGCACGGTGCCGAGCGTATCGAGTGCCTCTGACAGCGAGGCGTCTGTGCCCTTCAGGCGTTCTGCGGCAAGGCCAAAGCCCTTGGCCATGTTCACGCCGTGATCGCCATCGCCGATCTTGCCGTCGATCTCGCTCAGATAGGCGCGGTTTTCGATGATCCGGTCGGCAAGTGTAAGAACGATGTCGCCGGCTTTTGCATTTTCAAACGTCTGCATGTCCATTTCCTCAGAGAACGGCGGTGCAGCGGACCTCGACATCGAGGAGCGCCTTGAGTTCGTCGTCGAGCGCCATGACCGTCAGCGTCGCTCCGACCATTTCGAGCGAGGTGAAGTAGTTGCCGATGAAGGTGCGGTAGATCCTGAGGCCCCGTGCGGTGATCTCGCGCTCGATCGTGTCGTTCAGGATGTAGAGTTCGTTGAGCGGTGTCGCGCCGAGGCCGGAGACGAGCACAGCCACTTCCGTGCCCTCCGGCAGGTCGTGATCGTCCAGCACGATCTTGCACATGTCGACCGCGACCTCTTCGGCGGTCTTCAGCGCTTCGACGCGCACGCCGGGCTCACCGTGATGGCCGATGCCCACTTCCATCGTGCCGGGCTCGATCTGGAAGTTCGGATGCCCGACCGCGGGCAAGGTACAGGGGCCGAGCCCGACCCCGATCGAGCGGCAATTGTCGATCGCCTTCTGGGCAGCCGCACGGACCTCTTCGAGGCTCGCGCCGGCGGCCGCCTTGGCCCCGCCGATCTTCCACATGAAGATTTCTCCGGCGACGCCGCGCCGCTTCTCGCGCTCTTCGGGCGGCGCGGAGCAGACGTCGTCATTGGCGACGACCGTCGCGACTTCGATCCCTGCCTTGGCCGCGAGCTTCACCGCCATCTTCACGTTCATGTTGTCGCCGGCATAATTGCCGTAGAGGCAGACGACGCCCTTGCCGCCGTTCGCTTCACGCATCGCGTCGTGAAAGCTCTTGGCCGTCGGTGAGGAAAAGAGTTCGCCGACTGCAACCGCGTCCAGCATGTTGCGGCCGGTGTAGCCGATGAAGGCAGGCTCGTGGCCGGAGCCGCCGCCGGTCACGACACCCACCTTGCCGGCAACCGGCGCGCCCCTGGCGACGATGACGCGCGGATTTTCTCCGAGGCGAGCGATGTCGGCATGCGCCTTGACGAAACCCTTGACGGTATCCTCGACGACTTCGTCCGGATTGTTGATGAAACGCTGCATGGCAGTCCTCTTTTGTCCGTCGCTGGCGACACGGCTCAGCGCAACACTACGTTGAATCTAACATCGTCTGCCGGAGCAGACCGCGGTCTGCCGGCGCGGTTCGCGTGCCAGGCCGGCTGGCAAATCTTGATCGAGAGCTCCTCCCTGGTAACCAGCCGGATCATGCCGCACTGTGAATTTCCTACATAATTCAAACATGGCTCGACAAATGTCAACATTCACGTTAGATTGCCGGAAATTCGAGAGGGATGGAAGTCGTTATTTCCAAAATTTCCATTGTTTCTCAAGGACTTGTTCGTCATCCCCTGCGGTCGCCCTCGGCGTTCGGCTGGGGGCGGCGGGAAGTCGACGGGGTGTGAAGCGCCCTTGAAATGCGGGGCGTGGGAGAGGCTGAATGAAAAGCATGTTTGCCGACCGGCAATTCAACTTTCTTGTGGCGACCAACGCTCTTGTGGTCGCGCTCGCTGCGGTGTTCGCCGGAGACACCTTTCTCAGCCTCTACAATTTCCAGTCGATGTCCGCTCAGGTACCGGAGCTTGCGCTGCTGGCTCTCGGCGTGATGCTCGCGATGATTGCCGGAGGCGGCGGCATCGATCTGTCCGGCATCGCGCTCGCCAATCTTGCCGGGGTAGGTTCCTACCTGCTGGTGCGCGATTGGGTTTCGGCCGATGAAGCGCCACTCGCTTTTTCGTGGCTGTTCGCGGTGGTGGCGCTGATCATCGGTCTCGCCGGCGGCCTGCTGAACGGTGCCTTGATCGCCTTCGCCGGGCTTACGCCGATCATCGCCACGCTTGGCACGCAGCTATTTTTCACAGGTCTCGCCGTTGCTTTCACCAACGGCTCCGCGATCACCCTCGGCTACATCGAGCCCCTCGACAATTTCGGCAATACCCCGGTACTCGGTGTGCCGATGTGCTTCACGCTCTTCGTCGCCATAGCGGTCCTGATCGGTGTCGTGCTCCGCTTCACGCCTTTCGGTTTCAAGCTCTACCTGATGGGCAGCAATGCCAAGGCCGCCCGTTACGCCGGCATTCCGCAGCGCCGGATGCTTCTTCTGACCTATACCGTCTGCGGAGTGCTTGCTTCCATCGCTGGGATCATCATCGCCGCCCGCACCTCAAGCGTGAAGTGGGACTATGGCAGCTCCTACGTCCTCATCGCCATTCTGATCGTCGTGATGGCGGGTGTACGGCCTGACGGCGGGTATGGACGCACGGTCTGCGTCGTCCTCTCCGCGACGGCGCTTCAGATGCTGTCTAGCCTGTTCAATTTCCTCGATATCTCGAATTTCTTCCGCGACTGCGCCTGGGGACTGCTTCTGATCGTGTTCCTGGCAACGTCGCGCGTCGATCTCCGCGCATATCTTTCGCCGCGACGCTGATCCCGAGGTCCCCAAACGGCGCAATGCCCCCCGCCGTCGATTTCTGGTCGGGCAAACAACAAGTGATGAGGAGACACTCATGTCTGTCTACAAGAAGATTGCCGCCTGCACGGTCGCTTTGGGTGCGCTTTGCGCTGCCCAGCTTGCGGTCGCGCAGGACGCCCCCTCCGTCGTTACCGTCGTCAAGGTGACCGGTGAGAATTGGTTCACGCGCATGGAGGAAGGTGTCGTTGCCTATGGCAAGGACAATCCAGCTGTGTCGACGAGTCAGATCGGACCGGCCAAGGCCGACGCGGCCCAACAGCTTCGCCTCATCGAAGACCTCGTCGCGAAGAACGTCAGCGCAATCGCCGTCGTGCCGATGGACCCTTCCGCTCTCGAAGGCGTCTTCAAGCGGGCGATGAACCGCGGCATCAAGATCATCACGCACGAAGCCGACAGCCTGAAGAACACGCAGGTCGATATCGAGGCCTTCGATAACAAGGTCTTCGGCGCGCGCTTCAACGAGAAGCTGGCTGAATGCATGGGCAAGTCCGGCAAGTGGACGTCGTTCGTCGGGTCGCTCGGCAGCCTCACGCACGTGCAGTGGGCCGACGGCGGTGCGGAGAACGCCAAGAAATATCCGGACATGGAACTCGTTTCGGAGAAGAACGAATCCTTCAACGACGCCAACAAGGCTTACGAGAAGGCGCGCGAGATCCTGCGCAAGTATCCTGACATCAAGGGCTTCCAGGGTGGTTCGGCCATTGACGTGATCGGGATCGGCCGCGCGGTCGAGGAAGCCGGCCTCGTCGGCAAGGTTTGCGTCGTCGGCCTCGGTCTGCCGAAGGACACGGCCAAGTATCTCGAATCGGGTGCCGTCCAGAGCATCTCCTTCTGGGACCCGAAGGATGCCGGCTACGTCATGAACAAGGTCGCCCAGCTCGTGATCGAGGGCAAGGAAATCACGGACGGCATGGATCTCGGGGTGCCGGGTTACAACAAAGTGTCGGTGAAGAAGGGCCCCGGCGACGGCATGATCGTTGTCGGCGAAGCCTGGGTCGACGTCGATAAGTCCAACTACAGCCAGTATCCGTTCTGATTGCGCATCGAAGGGATACGCGGCTGCAGCCGCATCCGCCGGCAGGGATGGCCCTGCCGGCGAACTGACCGCAACTCCGGACCATGCCAATGCAGTCGACTATCATTGCCGAGAAGAAGATGCCCTCCGCAGAGTCGCGGAGCGATACGACGCCTTTTCTGGAAGTTCGCGACCTGGAGAAGCGCTTTGGCGGCGTTCGCGCCCTGAAGGGGGTGAGCTTCACGATCGAGCGCGGACGTACCTACCATCTCATGGGCGAGAACGGATGCGGCAAGAGCACGCTCATCAAGATCATCTCCGGCGCCCAGCCGGCAGATGGCGGTGAGCTTGCGATCAACGGTAAAAAGGTCGAGGGCCTGACGCCGATCGGCGCCCTGGGAGCCGGCATCGAGACGGTTTATCAGGACCTGTCGCTTCTTCCCAATCTGAGCGTCGAGGAGAATGTCGCGCTGACGCAGCAGCTGGTTGCCTCCAACGGCAGCCTCGCGCGGCGTCTCGACCTCAAGGGTCTGCGGGAGACGGCCGTCCGTGCATTGAAGGACGTCGGTCTGCCGACGGAGCCCGCCTTCCTGGCGACACCCGTCGAAGAACTCCCCATCGCAACGCGCCAGCTCATTGCCATTGCCCGCGCGATCGCTTCCGATGCCGGCCTGGTCATCATGGATGAGCCGACGACCGCTTTGACGCGGCGCGAAGTGGACAACCTCATTCGCGTCGTGCACGGCCTGCACGCCAAGGGCGTGTCTGTCCTTTTCGTCACGCACAAGCTCGACGAATGCAAGGCGATCGGCGGGCAGGCGATCATCATGCGGGACGGCCTGAAGGTTGCCGAATGCGACGTCGCCACTCAGTCGAAGACCGAACTCGGCTTCTGGATGACGGGCAAGAAACTCGACGACACGCGTTATCGCGTCGATTCGCATGGTGACGAGACGCTGCTCTCGGTGGAGCGGCTCGGGGCCGCCGGCTTCGACGATGTCAGCTTCACCGTCTCCAAGGGCGAGATATTCGGGATTACGGGACTTCTCGATTCCGGGCGAAACGAGCTTGCGCTTTCGCTGGCCGGCGTGGAACCGGCGCGGCGGGGCTCGGTACAGCTCGCAGGCAGACGGGCCGATCTGTCGTCGCCCGCCTCTGCGATCGAGGCCGGCATCGGCTATGTTCCGGAGGACCGCCTGTCTGAAGGGCTTTTCCTTGGGAAATCCATCCGCGAGAATATCGTCATGGCGGTCCTCGATCGACTGCGGGGCGCTTTCGGCCTGCTCGACAGCCGCCGGGCGAAGGCTCTGGCACAGAAAACGGTCGACGATCTGCAGGTTGCGACTCCGGATATCGACAACCCCGTCATGTCCCTTTCAGGCGGCAACCAGCAGAGGGTTCTGATCGGCCGCTGGCTGACGATCGAGCCGAGCCTGCTCATCCTGCATGGCCCAACCGTCGGCGTCGACGTCGGATCGAAGGACACGATATTCCGCATCATTCAGCGCCTTGCAGGAGACGGCATGAGCGTCGTCATCATCAGCGATGATCTGCCCGAGCTTCTGCAGAACTGCGACCGCGTGATGGTTATGCGCAAAGGCCGGGTCGCCGATATCTTTCCGGCCGAAGGGCTTGAGGAAGACGCAATCTACAAGTCGATGATGGCCGAAGACGGCCAGGGAGTTCAATAACATGGCCGATGTCGCAGCGACCCCCGTCAGCGGGACCGAGGGAGTGCCCGCCGCAGTCCGGACCATGCGCTGGTTTATCCGCCACCCTCCGGCCGTTACCTTCCTCCTCGTCGTGATCGTCTGCATTGTCGTGGGCACGATCAATCCGGACTTCTGGCAGGTTTCCAACCTGTTCGACATGGCACGCTCCACCGTCGTGCGCGGCCTCTTCGCGCTTGGCGTTCTCGTCGTGCTGGCATCCGGCGGGCTCGACGTCTCGTTCACGGCCATTGCTGCGCTGGTGATGTACGTCATCACCATGCTGGTCACGAATTATGCGCCGGATCTGTCCATCTGGCCGATCCTTGGCATCGCAGCCGCCGGCGGCGCGATCCTCGGCATCTGCAACGGCTTGCTGGTCCACGCATTGAAGGCGCCCTCACTGATCGTGACGATCGGCACGCAATATGCGATCCGCGGGTTTCTGCTGACCTTCATCGGAACGGCACTGTTCATGAACATCCCCGAATCCATGGACGCTTTCGGAAAGCTCGCGCTTTTACGGCACGAGGGGGCGAATGGTGCAGTCTCGACTTTGCCCGCCTATTTCCTCGTACTGGTCGTCGCTGCACTCGCCACCTGGTATATCCTCAAGCGGACCCTTATAGGCCGGGCTATCTATGCGGTTGGCGGAAACGCCAGCATCGCTTCCCGTCTCGGATACAACCTGCGCACTGTCCACGTGTTCGTCTTTGCCTATGCCGGTCTGCTCGCCGGGATCGCGGGTATCATGCACGTGTCGAGCAATCGTCTCGCCAACCCTTTCGATCTGGCGGGGTCGGAGCTGGACGTCATTGCCGCGGTCGTCCTTGGTGGCGCGCGCATCACCGGAGGCTCGGGTACGGTGCTCGGAACACTTCTCGGGGTACTGCTGATCACGCTCGTCAACAATGTGCTGATCCTCGTCGGCATCCCGAGCACGTTTCAACTTGCAATCATCGGGCTCTTCATTGTCGCCGCCGGTGCCATGTTCTCCATCAGACCGAAAAGCTGAGCGCTGACGGATGTGAAAGACGTGCTGCGATCCGCAGTGTTACTGAAGGCCATCGGCGAGCCATGCTTCGACGCCGCGGGCCGCAGCACGGCCCATGGCGAGGCACGCTGTGAGGAGATAGCCGCCGGTCGGCGCCTCCCAGTCGAGCATTTCTCCGGCGGCGAAGAGGCCGGGGAGCGCCTTCAGCATGTAGCGGTCATCGATGGCGTTCAGGCGGATCCCGCCGGCCGATGAGATCGCTTCGGCGATCGGCCGTGTTGCGAGCACCGGAACGGGCAAGGCCTTGATCACGGCAGCGAGTTGCTCCGGCGCGGCTCGTGCCGCCTCCGTCGAGAGTTCGCGCAGCAATGCCGCCTTGACAACGTCGAGCCCCGCGCCCTTGCGCAGGCGGTTGGAGAAGCTCGCCTTGCGGTCTTGTCGCGCGAGATCCCGCGCTAGCCTCTCGGCCGTGCGGCCGGGTGTGAGGTCAAGGAGGAGCGCCGCCTTGCCGTCCCGGTCCAGCCGGTCGCGCAGGCTTGCCGCATGGGCGTAGACGAGGCTGCCTTCGATGCCGTGGCGGCTCACCACGAATTCGCCCGGGATCGTCCCCCCATCGGATGTTGCGGTAACGCCTTTCAGTGGTTGGCCGGCAAAACGCTCGCGGAAAACCTGCGTCCAGGCGACATCGAAACCGCAATTGGCAGGGCGGAAATCGCTGATCGGCACGCCTCTCGCCCGCAGCAACGGCACCCAGGCGGCGTCGGAGCCGAGCCGTGGCCAGCTTGCGCCGCCAAGCGCCAGGAGAGCCGCGTCGCAACGAACGACCGTCGTCCCTTCCGGCGTATCGAATATGTAGCCCTTCTCTGTGAAACCCGACCAGCGATGGCGGGTGAGAAGCCGGACGCCCTGGGCCTCCAGCCGGCGGAGCCAGCTGCGCAACAGCGGCGAGGCCTTCATAGCCTTCGGAAACACGCGGCCGGAAGAGCCGACGAAGGTCTCCGCGTCAAGTCCGGCTGCCCAGGCGCGTACGTCCTGCGGGGTAAAGGCATCAAGGGCCGGCCGCAGGCTTGCCGAAGCATCGCCGAAGCGCGCTGCGAAGTCCCGGTACGCTTCGGAATGGGTTATGTTCAGGCCGGATTTTCCCGCGAGCAGGAATTTGCGCGCCGCGGTCGGCATAGCCTCGTAGACGGTCACCGCATGGCCCGAGCGGGACAAGACTTCCGCGGCCATCAGACCGGCGGGACCGCCGCCGATAATTGCGATTTCTTTTCTTTCCATCTGTGGACCACCCAGGATCTCCTCAGGCTCTCTTGGCCTGCGGCGGGCCAGGGCGCAAGCAGATTGAGGCGATTTGCGTGCACGCGGGGTAGCGGGATGGGGAAAAGGGTACGCGGTTTTTGCGAACCGGATGGGGAAGGCGGCGCGGGCCGCTTTCCCCATCCGAGAGCCTCAGAGCGTTGCGCCGACTTTCCGAAGTTCGGCGAGAACCGGTGCCTTCGGCAGCCAGATCTTGTCGTATTCGGCGATGATCCGTCCGGCATCGGCGACGGTGACATCCTTGATCGGAATGCCTGCGCCGGCGAATTTTTCGAGGAGGGCCGGCTCGTTGGCGACGGTAGCGTCGATCTGCTCGTCGAGCGCTGCCTTGGTGAGGCGGGCGATGATCTCCCGGTCGGCCTCGGGAAGGGTCTGCCAGACGCGACCGGAGGCCAGCGCCACGCAGGGCATGAAGATCGCGTTCATCTTCAGCATGGTCTTGGACACCTTGTCGAAGCGCTGGTTCCAGGAGAAGTCGAGGTCCGCCTCCAGACCGTCCACCTGGCCGTTCGACATTGCGTCGAAAACGGCCGGTGTCGGGATCGGCGTCGGCGCTGCGCCGAGCAGCTGGTAGAAATCGCGGTAGGCGGGCGTCGTATTGATGCGCAGCTTCATGCCGTTGATGTCGTCGAGCCCGGCGATCTCCTTAGCCGAGAAGACGACGCGCATGGTGGTGATGCCCCAGGCAAGGCCGACCGTTCCGGTCTCGGCCGGAAGGACGTCGAGGAGCTTCATGGCGACCGGCTCGCGCACGAGCTTGGCGACCTTGGCAGTCGAATCGACGACCCAGGGCGCGTTGATCGCGGCAACGGCGGGAATGCGCGAGCCGAGTTCGGCGGTCATGATCCAGCCGAGATCGAGCGCGCCGCTTTGCATCTGCTGCAGCATCGCGGCCTCGTTGCCGAGCTGGCCGGCCGGAAAGACCGAGATCGACAGGCGACCGTTCGTCTCTGCCTTGAGGGCTTCGCCCACCTTGAGTGCGGCATTGTTCCAGGGATGTCCCGGCGGCGTGACGATGCCGAGGCGCAAGGTGCGCGTTTCCTGCGCGCGCACGAGCGACGGCGTGGCGAGCGAGAGGGCTGCGCCGGCGGCAACACCGCCAAGGAAGGTTCTGCGGGAAAATGTCATGGAAGATCCTCTGGCTGGTTCGTTGTGGTTATCGGGCGAAGAAGGTCGAGAGCGAGGGAATGAGCGACAAGAGCACGAGCATGAGACAGGAGACGAAGAAGAAGGGCAGCGTCACCAGGAACATCTTGCCGGGCTTTGCGCCGGTCACCGCGGCGGCCACGAAGAAGCAGAGCCCGACCGGCGGCGAGAGGAAGCCGAGCACGAGGTTGACGACCACGACGACGCCGAAATGGATCGGGTCGATGCCGTAGACCTCGGTCGCGATCGGCAGGAGGATGGGCACGGTCATGATGAGTCCGGGGGCGCCGTCGATCACCGTGCCGATGACGAGCAGGATGACGTTGACGAGCAACATGAAGGTGACCGGATCCGAGGCGACGGTCTGGACCCAGCCGGCGACCTGCTGCGGCACCATGCCGTAGACAAGTACCCAGGAGAAGACCGCGGCGGCCGCGACGAGGAAGAGGACCACGGCCGAATAGATCCCGGCGCGCAGCATCATTCGAGGAAGATCGGAGAATTTGAGCTCGCCGATCCAGAAGCGGCCGACGAGCACCGCTGCAACGGCGCCGACGGCTGCGGCCTCCGTCGCGTTGGCGAGGCCGGAGAGGATCGAGCCGACGATGACGAAGGGGATGAGAAGCGTAGGCAGCGCATCCAGGACGATACGGATGCGCTCCTTGAGCTTCATGCGCTCGCCGCGCGGATAGTTGTAGACGAAACCCATCGCCGCGATGACGAGGCAGAAGGCTACAGTCAGCAGAATTCCGGGCACAATTCCTGCGGCCAGCATATCGCTTACCGGAACCTGCGCGAGCACGCTGTAGACGACGAACATGATCGACGGGGGGATAATGGGACCGAGCATGCCCGAATAGGCGGTGAGCCCGGCGGCGAAGGTCTTGTCATAGCCCTTCTTCTCCATCTCCGGCACCATCATCTGCGCCATGACGGCAACCTGCGCCGTGGCCGATCCGAGTATCGAGGCGACGAACATGTTGGCGAGCAGGTTGACATAGGCAAGCCCACCGCGCATCGCGCCGACGAAAGCCATCGTCATGTCGATGATGCGCCGGGTGATGCCGCCGCCGTTCATGATCTCGCCGATCAGCACGAAGAGCGGAATGGAGATCAGCCCGTAATTGTCGACGCCGCCGAAGAGCTGCGTCGGAAAGCTCTGGAAGAGCAGGGGATTTCCGGAGGCGAAGATATAGACGATGCTGCCGAGGCAGAGGCAGACGCCGATCGGAACGCCGACGAGCATGAAGAGGAGGAAGGCGGCGGTGGTGACCATCAGTTCACTCCCTCGGCGCTCGAAAGTTCGCGCCGCTCACGCTGAGGCGACAGACCCAGGTCTTCGACGAGATTGGCGGCGCAATGGACGGTCATGGTCACGGCGAAGAGCGGAATGACGAGGCTGATCGCCCAGATCGGCCAATTCAGCGTCTGGCTGCGCTCGGTATAGAGAAAGTTGAAGCTCTCGGCCGCGAAGGCCTTAGCGTCGAAGCCGGCGCGGATGATGCCGACGGGGTCCATCCACATCCAGCAGAATGTCGCAAGCGCAAGGGCGAACAGGAGGACGAGCAGTGTCGAGGCAGCGCGCATCCAGCGCGCCGCCGCGGGCGGCAGGTAATCCGTCAGCAGCGTCACGGCGAAATCAAGTCTGAGACGCGTCAGCGCCGAGCCTCCGAGGAAGGCGAGCCAGACCATGGCGTATACGGCCGATTCATCGACCCAATAGAGCGGATGTCCGCTGTAGCGGGTGACGACGTTCAGGAGGATGAGCGCGAGAAGCACGCACATCAATCCGGCAACAGCGCGCTTTTCGAAGGCGAGCATGGCTTCGGAGAGAGAGACGATGGCGCGCGCATAAAGCGGCGGCGCGACTGACTGGTTCATGACTGTTCCCTGGTTTCCGTATAAAGTAGATTTTATACATTCTTCGAGTCAATATCATTTTTGGCGGTATTCCTGTAGCGAGCGTCCATGGTGTCACATCTCAAACATCGCACCCTCTCCGGGGCATTAATCGAGGAAATCCGGCAGGCGATTCTCTCCGGGCGCTATCCGGCCGGCAGTCAGCTGCGCCAGGATGCGTTGGCCGAAACCTACGGCGTCAGCCGCATTCCGGTGCGCGAGGTCCTGTTTCAGCTCGAAGCCGAAGGGCTGGTCAGGATCGTCCCGCAGAAGGGGGCGATCGTCTCCGAACTGTCGCTCGCCGAGATAAACGACGTTTTCGAGCTGCGGGCGCTTCTGGAACCGCGGCTCTTCCGCAAAGCGGCGCCGCTTCTCGATGGCGACGATTTCGCACGGGTGGAGGAGGTTCAAAACCGATTCCTCAGGGCGACGGCCGCAGGAGAAATCGACTCCTATGGCCAGCTCAATGCCGAACTGCACCTGGCCCTCTACCGGCGCGCCGAGATGCCCCGGACACAGCAGATCGTCGCGTCCCTGCTGCAGACGAGCGACCGCTACACGCGCGTCCAGCTCTCAAGCGTCGCAGCGATGACCCGAGCGATGGAAGAGCATGCCGAGCTGATCCGCCTCTGCCGCGCGGGCGCTTTCGAGGAGGCGGCCGGCTTCCTGGTCTTCCACCTCAAGGCCGTGCATGAGGACCTGCTGTTCCGGTTGAAGGGACGCGAGTAGAGCCCCGCCAGAGAAGGGTGGTCAAGCCTCCGGCGCCCGACCGGTCGACTCGCGCAGGATCAGCTCGACCGGCCAGAGCTCATGAATCTCCGTGGCGGGCCGTCCGGTGAGCAGCTGGAGGGTGAGGTCTGCCGAGCGCGCGCCGGCGGCGCGCAGGGACGACCGGCTCGTCGAAAGGGACGGGACCATGTTGTCGGCCGTGAGATAGGGGAAGACATCGTCATGGGCGATGACGGAGATGTGCTGCCCGACCACAAGGCCGACCGAACGCACGGCGCGATAGACGCCGAGCGCCGTCATCATCGAGCCGGCGACGAAGGCCGTCGGGCGGGGGGACTGCTCGAGGAAGGAACGGGCCGAGCGAAAACCGATCTCGTCGGTGAACTGGCCATGCGTGACGAGGCGCGGATCGAAGGACAGCCCGCGCTGTTCAAGCGCCTCGCGATAGCCCTTGTCGCGGTGGTGCGTGAAAGTGAGACCGTCGCGGCCGTTGATGAGTGCGATCCGTCTATGGCCTAGGTCTAGGAGGTGCGAGGTGGCGCGGCGGATCGCGCCTTCGTTGTCGATATCGAGCCAGGCGTGCGGCACGTCGGTCTCGGAGCGGCCATGGACCAGAAAGGGAATGCCGAGCTTGTGGAGCAGCAGAATGCGCTCGTCGTTCGGCTTCGGTGAATGGATGATCACGGCGTCGACCCGTCCGCTCGTCGCCAGCCGGCTATAGAGCTGGAGCTCGGCTTTCATGTCATGGTCGGCAACCGGGCTCACGAGAATGTCGATATCCTCGCTGTCCAGCCGTTCGGCCATGCCGCTCATGAATTCGGAAAACTGGAATTCGTTGCGGCCCATAACGACGCCGATCGCGCCTGCGCGGCCCGTGACGAGGCGCACGGCGTTGATGTTCGGCCGGTAACCGAGGCGCACAGCCTCCTCGGCAACGCGCTTGCGGGTCTTCTCGCTGACTTCCGGATAGCCGCTCAGAGCACGGCTTACCGTCGTTGGAGAGAGCCCCAACTGTTGGGCGAATTCCTTAAGCTTCACTGTTCTTCCCTGCGCCCCTTCTGCGTATTGTCCGGGGATCGCTTCCGAAGCAAGTCACGCAGCAAATCGAAAGCTGCATTCGCTCGTTTTTGCGCATCGCTTCGATGCGCGGCCCTGCAGACATTCGCGGCCGGACTATACCCGGTTTGCCGGCAGTCACAATCGGTGCCTTTGCGTCGAGGACATTGCCCAGGCTTGATCGAAGGCTATCGGGGAACTATCCAAATCGTTTTAAATTCCTGTGGATGAAGTATTCTTGCAAACCGGTTGAGCGCCGAGCCGGGTTGTGGCGATGCGGCGTTGCGCGTTGGGTTAACGTTCTGATTATACGCCAAAAAATCCGAAATGGCCATGGCATTTATTTCCGCTTCGACCTCGGCTTGACAGCAGATTGTCCTTCTGACAGCTTCTGCGCACCCAAACCGTTTTCGAATTGCTGAGGAGCCTGCGGAATCGGGGGGAGTTTTGGAGGGACCAATGAACGTGAAGCCATTTGTAAGGACGCTGATTTCCTGCGCGGCGATCGTCGGCGCAATCGACCTTGCTGCGGCCGCTGAACTGTCTATGGCGGCCAATTCGACCGGCAAGAATCTGAGCTTTCTGCGGGACCAGATCGCCAAGTTCGAGAAGGAAACCGGTCACAAGGTCAACCTCGTGACCATGCCGGCTTCGAGCAGCGAGCAATTCAGCCAGTATCGACTCTGGCTTGCGGCCGGCAACAAGGATGTCGACGTCTACCAGACGGACGTCATCTGGGCTCCGCAGCTCGCCGAGCAGTTCGTCGACCTGACAGAGGCGACGAAGGATGTGGTCGGCAAGCACTTCCCCTCGATCATCCAGTCGCAGACGGTCAACGGCAAGCTCGTCGCTCTGCCCTTCTATACCGACGCGCCGGCGCTTTATTACCGCAAGGACCTGCTCGACAAATACGGCAAGACGCCACCCAAGACCTGGGACGAACTGGCGGCGACGGCGAAGGAGATTCAGGACAAGGAGCGTGCCGCCGGCAGTGCCGATATCTGGGGCTTCGTCTTTCAGGGCAATGCCTATGAGGGGCTCACCTGCAACGCGCTCGAGTGGATCAAGTCGTCCGGCGGCGGTCAGATCGTCGAGCCCGACGGCACGATTTCCGTCAACAACGAAAAGGCGGCGGCGGCCGTCGAGAAAGTCAAGGAATGGATCGGCACGATCGCGCCCAAGGGCGTGCTTGCCTATCAGGAAGAGGAATCACGCGGCGTCTGGCAGACCGGCAACGCAGTCTTCATGCGTAACTGGCCCTATGCCTACGCGCTCGGCAACGGCGAAGACAGCGCCGTAAAGGGCAAATTCGAGGTGGCCCCGCTTCCGGCCGCCACGGACGGCGATCAGCCGTCCTCGACACTCGGCGGATGGAACCTCGCGGTCTCGAAATATTCCGACGAGCAGGAGGCGGCGATCGCCTTCGTCAAGTTCCTGGGCTCGGCCGAAACCCAGAAGGTGCGCGCCATCGAGCTTTCGAACCTGCCGACGATCGCGGCGCTTTACGACGATCCGGAAGTCGCGGCCGCCCAGCCGTTCATGCCGCATTGGAAGCCGATCTTCCAGAGCGCCGTGCCGCGCCCCTCCGCCGTGGCAAAGGTGAAGTACAACGAAGTGTCATCCAAATTCTGGAGCGCCGTGCACAACACGCTTTCGGGTAACGGAACGGCGGCGGAGAATCTCGAGCTTCTCGAAGTCGAACTGACGGAACTGAAGGGCGACGCCTGGTAAATCGCGAGACCCGGACGGCAGCTCTGCCGTCCGGGTCAAGATCAAACGGCACGGGCGGGACCCGCGCCAACCAGTAGGCTCACGTCATGACTGATCTCTCCCTCGCGGATCGGCCGGCTGCGCTTGCGCATGGCGGCAGGATAGGCTCGGACCTGCAGGCGCAACGGGTCCGTTCGGCCTGGCTCTTTCTCGCGCCAACCTTCCTCGTCCTGGCGCTCGTCGCCGGCTGGCCGCTCATCAGAACGATCTATTTCAGTTTCACCAACGCGTCGCTGACCAATCTGTCGGGCGCCGAATTCGTCGGCTTCGCAAATTATCTCTCATGGGTCACCCTGAAGAGCGGGCGGACGATTTACAGGGGCCTGCTTGCGGATCCCGCCTGGTGGAATGCGGTCTGGAACACGCTCAAATTCACGGTTCTTTCGGTCAGCATCGAAACGGCGCTAGGCCTTGTCGTCGCTTTGGTGCTCAACGCGCAGTTTCCCGGTCGCGGCCTCGTCCGTGCCGCGATCCTGATCCCATGGGCGATCCCCACCATCGTCTCCGCGAAAATGTGGGCCTGGATGCTCAACGACCAGTTCGGCATCCTCAACGACATGCTGCTCGGCCTCGGTCTGATCGGCGAGAAGATCGCCTGGACCGCCAGCCCCGACACAGCCATGATCGCCGTACTGATCGTGGACGTGTGGAAGACGACGCCCTTCATGGCGCTCCTGATCCTCGCCGGCCTGCAAATGGTGCCGGGCGATATTTATGAGGCGGCCAGAATCGACGGAGTCCATCCGGTACGTATCTTCTGGCGGGTCACCCTGCCGTTGATCCGGCCGGCGCTGATGGTCGCGGTCATCTTCCGCATGCTCGACGCGTTGCGCATTTTCGACCTCATCTATGTGCTGACGCCCAACAACGCCCAGACCAAGACCATGTCGGTCATGGCGCGCGAAAACCTTTTCGATTTCGACAAGTTCGCCTATGGGGCGGCCGCCTCGACCATGCTGTTCCTGATCATCGCGACGATTACGATCCTCTACATGTGGCTCGGCCGCCTGAATTTAAGCGGAGGGGAACGCTGATGGTCGTCGCGATCGCAAAGCGGGCCGCGTTCTACGCGCTGGTTGCCGTCATCATCCTCGTCGCAGTCTTTCCCTTCTATTACGCGATCCTGACGAGCCTGAAGTCCGGCACGGCGCTGTTTCGCATCGACTACTGGCCGACGGATATTTCGCTCGCCAATTATGCCGATATTTTTTCGCACGGAACCTTCGTGCGCAATCTCGGCAACTCGCTCCTCGTCGCCACGCTGGTGGTTGCCATATCGCTGCTTCTTGCCGTGACCGCAGCCTATGCGCTTGCCCGGGTACGCTTCCGCGGCCGCGGTCTGCTTCTCCTGACGATCCTGTCGGTCTCGATGTTCCCGCAAATCGCCGTTCTTGCAGGTCTCTTCGAGCTCATCCGCTTCGTCGGGATCTTCAACACGCCGCTCGCGCTCATCTTTTCCTACATGATCTTCACGCTGCCGTTTACGGTTTGGGTGCTGACCACCTTCATGCGAGACCTGCCGATCGAGATCGAAGAGGCGGCGATCGTCGACGGCGCTTCGCCCTGGGTGGTGATCACCCGCGTCTTCATGCCGCTGATGTGGCCGGCGCTGGTGACGACCGGGCTGCTGGCCTTCATTGCGGCATGGAACGAGTTCCTCTTCGCGCTGACATTCACGTCGTCGAACACGCAGCGTACCGTGCCGGTCGCGATCGCCCTGCTTTCGGGTGGCAGCCAGTTCGAGATTCCCTGGGGCAACATCATGGCGGCATCCGTGATCGTCACCGTGCCTCTCGTGGTCCTCGTGCTGATCTTCCAGCGGCGGATCATTTCCGGCCTGACGGCCGGTGGCGTCAAAGGATAGGAGAACAAGATGGCAGAGCTTCAATTGCGCGATATCCGCAAATCCTTCGGCGCCTTCGATGTGATCAAGGGCGTCAGCATGGAAATCAGGTCGGGCGAGTTCATGGTCTTCGTCGGCCCTTCCGGATGCGGCAAGTCGACCCTCCTGAGACTGATCGCCGGGCTCGAGGAAATCACCTCCGGAACCCTTGCCTTCGACGGCCAGGTCGTCAATCGGCTGACGCCTTCGCGCCGCGGCATCGCCATGGTCTTTCAGTCCTATGCGCTCTATCCGCATATGACCGTCTACGAAAACATGGCTTTCGGCATGCAGCTCGCAGGCAAGGACAAGCAGCAGTGCCGCAAGCGGGTCGAGGCGGCGGCGGAAATGCTGCAGCTCACGCCTTATCTCGAACGCCTGCCGCGCCAGCTTTCGGGCGGGCAGCGCCAGCGCGTCGCGATCGGCCGTGCGATCGTTCGCGATCCCAAGGTCTTTCTGTTCGACGAGCCGCTTTCGAACCTCGACGCGGCGTTGCGTGTGGCCACCCGGCTCGAAATCGCCAAGCTCCACCGCAGCATGCACAAGACGACGATGATCTATGTCACACACGATCAGGTCGAGGCAATGACGCTCGCCGACAGGATATGTGTCCTGAGGGACGGTCTCGTCGAACAGATCGGCACGCCGCTGGAGCTTTACCAGACACCGAATTCGGTGTTCGTCGCCGGCTTCATCGGTTCGCCGAAGATGAATTTTCTTTCCGGCGCCTTCGCAGAGCCATACAAGGCGGACACGATAGGCATCCGCGCGGAACACCTGGAGATCGAGGAACAGGGAGGTGAGTGGAGTGGGACCGTCATCCATTCGGAGATGCTCGGTTCCGACAGCTATATTTATCTCGACATCGGGACCGGCGAGCCGGTGATCGTCCGCGAAAGCGGCATCGCCAAGCATCAGCCCGGGCAGACGATCAGGATCTCGCCGGCCGCCGGCCAGGTTCACCGCTTCGATGCGGGCGGCCGGGCCCTCGGGCGGACGGAAATGCGGGGTGCGGCCTAGAACGCAGCCACCCGACTTCGCTCGGAAAGTCTCGAAATCAAGGCTGATCCGAAGGATTTCGGATCATTCCAAAGCCTCAAACGTTAGGGCAGGAAAGGGCGGGGACCTGCGTGGTTTTCCCGGCCCGGCTCCGCGCCCACACTTCAAGTCACGGACGGTCGGCATCCGGCAGCGGGTGCCCCAAATCACGAGGAGAATGACCTTGTCTATCAATGCCATCGTGTGGGGTGAAAACATCCACGAGCAGACGAATGCGGTGGTTCGGGAGATTTATCCGGACGGCATGCACAACACGATCGCAGCCGCACTCAATTTTGACCCGGGGATCGATGCGACGACGGCGACGCTGCAGGAGCCGGAACACGGGCTCAGCGAGGCGCGGCTCGCCGCCGCCGACGTGCTCCTGTGGTGGGGCCACAAGGATCATGGCGCCGTCGACGACGCCATCGTAGAGCGCGTCGCCAAACGCGTTTGGGAAGGCATGGGTCTGATCGTTCTCCATTCCGGCCACTTCTCCAAGGTGTTCAAGCGGCTGATGGGCACGCCCTGCGCGCTCAAATGGCGCGAGGCTGGAGAGCGCGAACGCGTCTGGGTCGTCAATCCGCGCCACCCGATCGCCGAAGGGCTCGGCGAAAACTTCGTCATCGAGAACGAGGAGATGTATGGCGAGCAATTCTCGGTGCCGGAGCCGCTGGAGACGGTGTTCATCTCCTGGTTTGCCGGCGGCGAGGTCTTCCGTTCGGGCCTCACCTGGCGGCGCGGCGCGGGCAATATCTTTTATTTCCGCCCCGGGCACGAGACTTACCCGACCTATCACGACGCGACCGTCCACAAGGTACTGCGGAACGCGGTGAGATGGGCGTATAACCCGCAGGGCACCTATAAGGCCATCCATGATGCGCCGAACGTCCCGGTGGAGAAGGCGCTGGAGCCGATCGTCGAGCGCGGCCCGAGACTGCACCGGGCCGGCGAAGCCGGATATCGATGAAGGGGACCCCCATGCGTTTGCTAATTCTCGGAACCGGCGGCATGGCCAACAGCCATGCGAAAGCCTTTGCTGAGATCGAAGGCGTCGAAATGGTCGGCGCCGTCGACGTGGACCCGTCCCGTGCCAAGGCCTTTGCCGTCACGCACGGCATCGAAAACACCTTCACCTCTCTCGACGAGGCGATCGCCTGGGGAGAGTTCGACGCCGCCACCAACGTGACGCCCGACAAGGCGCATCACCCGACGACCCTGGCGCTCATTGCCGCCGGCAAGCATGTGCTGTGCGAAAAACCGTTGGCCGAAAACTATGAGAAGGCCGCCGAGATGGCGGCCGCAGCCGAGCGGGCCGGCCTCGTCACGATGGTTAATCTGACCTATCGCAACGTCGCTCCGCTGCAGAAGGCGCGTGAACTCGTGGTTGCCGGCGAAATCGGCCGGGTGCGGCATCTGGAGGCTTCCTATCTCCAGAGCTGGCTAGTGTCGCGGGCCTGGGGCGATTGGGCAAGCGAGTCGAAATGGCTATGGCGGCTGTCGACGAAACACGGGTCGAATGGCGTGCTTGGCGACGTCGGCATCCACATTCTCGACTTCGCCGGCTACGGTGCCAACAGCTCGGTCGAGCGGGTATTCGCGCGCCTGAAAGCCTTCGACAAGGCGCCGGACAACCGTATCGGCGAGTACGACCTCGACGCCAATGACAGCTTCGCCATGACGGCGGAGTTCGAAAACGGCGCGATGGCCGTGATTCATGCCAGCCGCTGGGCGACGGGCCATCTCAACGAGTTGAGGCTCAGGCTGCACGGCGACAGGGGAGCCTTGGAAGTAATCCATACGCCTGATGGTTCGAGCCTGCGCGGCTGCATGGGACCCGATGTCGAAAAGGCCGTTTGGCGGACCGTCGACGCCGGCACCGTGCCCACCAACTACCAGCGCTTCGTCGAGGCGGTGAAGGCCGGCCGAACCGTCGAACCGGGTTTCCGCCATGCCGCGGACCTGCAGAGAGTGCTCGATCTCGCCATCGAGACGGAGCGCTCACGCCGCGAACTCGGCGTGCCGGACGTCGACGCGGTGGTGCAGGAACGCGCTGTGGGGTGATAAGCGGCAGGACCGCTGGACCCTGCGCGCCGCGTTCAACCGATGCGGCGCGCTTTAAATCCACTTGAAACGTTCATGACCCTGGTCGATCCGACCCTGGAGTCATCGTCATCTAGGCGTGTGAATGGTGACGATAGTCCCAGACCGCCCAGGCTGCGATTGCGGCGACGAGCACGCCGAGAATGACGTGGGTCCACATCGCGTTCACATTTCCCATGAAGCCGAGCAGCCAGGGAGAAACGATCAACCACAGGCCGATTACCATATTGGCCCATTCCTCCCATTCGGCGAAGGCCGAAAGGGTTGCGATCGCAAGGGCGCCGAGCACGATGCCGGCGATCCAGGCGTTCCACGTCGGCGCGGCTTCAGCCGCAAAGCCGATGACCCAGGGAGAGAGGAACAGGCACGCTGCCAAGACCAGATTTGCCCAATCCTGGCTTCTTCTTCCTGCCATCAGAGTGTTGGGCATGACAACCTCCACATATGAAGTTTGGCAAAGCGTCACCACTCGCGTGCAGCTTACGTTGCAACTCCGTTCGCCTCCGATCGCACGGTTCTGTAACGCTTTGAATTGCTGCCGTAATTTTACTCGCAAACCGCGGGTGTTTCAAGGAATCCATTAAGACGCGGAGTTTTGACGCCCGCTAGGCCTTCCATAGAGCATGACCAGCTCATGGAAACGGCAGTGACCGCCTGCTGCGCCTTCGTGCGTCCTTTCGGATATTGTAGAAAATCAAAACGGCGGCGCAACGTCCGTCGCGTTGCCCCTTGGTCCAACTTCTCTTGCCAGATGCTTCGGCCGATAATCATGCGGGCTCCAGAGTGCGCGGATCCCGCATGGCTTCGAACGCACAAGTTTAATCAAGGAGTGAAGCATGGGCCTTCCAGATGCTGAAAAGCGAAAAGACGCGACAAATTCCTTCTCGATAGATCGCCGAAGCCTTCTTCTGGGCGGGACGATCCTTGCGGCTGCAGCCGCCGCAAACGGTGCTGCAGCCGTCGGCGAGGCGAAGGCTCAGGAGCAGCCGGCGCCGGCCAATGGCAAACAGCCGAACATCCTCGTCATTTTCGGCGACGACATCGGTATTCCGCAAATCAGCGCTTACACCATGGGTCTGATGGGGTATCGCACGCCGAACATCGATCGTATCGCGGCCGAAGGCGCGATCTTTACCGACTCCTATGGACAGCAGAGCTGCACCGCAGGCCGCGCCTCCTTCATTCTCGGCCAGGAACCGTTCCGCACGGGACTGCTGACGATCGGCATGCCCGGCGACCCGCACGGGATTCAGGATTGGATGCCCACCATTGCCGACGTCATGAAGTCCAAGGGTTACGCCACGGGCCAGTTCGGCAAGAACCACCTGGGCGACCGCGACGAGCACCTGCCGACGAACCACGGCTTCGACGAGTTCTTCGGCAACCTCTACCACCTGAATGCCGAAGAGGAGCCGGAAGGTTATTTCTATCCCAAGGATCCGGAATTCCGGAAGGAGTTTGGGCCGCGCGGAGTCATCAAGGCGAGCGCCGATGGAAAGATCGAGGATACGGGGCCGCTCAACACGAAGCGCATGGAGACCGTTGACGAGGAATTTCTGGCTGCGGCAAAGGATTTCATCGATCGTCAGGCGAAGGCCGACAAGCCGTTCTTCTGCTGGTTCAACTCGACGCGCATGCATGTGTTCACCCACTTGAAGCCGGAGTCTTTGGGCAAGACCGGCAAGGGCATCCATGCCGACGGGATGGTCGAGCACGACGGCCATGTGGGTCAGCTTCTGCAGCAGCTCGACGACCTCGGCATCACCGAAAACACGATTGTGCTCTACACCACCGACAACGGCGCGGAGCTCGCTTTGTGGCCGGACGGCGCTCAGACGATGTTCCACGGAGAGAAGGGCACGACTTGGGAAGGTGGTTTCCGCATCCCGATGATGGTCCGGTGGCCGGGTGTGGTGAAGCCGGGCACGCAGATAAACGAGCCGGTGACCCTTATGGACTGGATGCCGACATTCGCGACGGCAGCCGGCATCCCGGACCTGAAGGAGCAGATGAAAAACGGCTTCCAATCCGCAGGGAAGACGTTCAAAGTTCACCTCGACGGCTATGATCTCACCGAGCTGCTGAAGGGCGAGGCCAAGGAACCTCCGCGCGAGACGGTCTACTATTTCGATCAGGGCGGTAATCTGAACGCAATACGCTGGAACGACTGGAAACTGAGCTTTGCCACGGCCAGCCACGGCAACATCGCAACCGCGACCCGCGAGGTATCCAGTTGGGCCCTGATCGCCAATCTCCGGATGGATCCCTATGAGAGGGCGATGGAGGACGGTGGTGGTGCGGTCGAGTTCCTGGCGCGCAACATGTGGCTGCTGGTGCCGATACAAGGAAAGATAAAGGAGCTGTTCGCGGACTTCGAGCAGTTCCCGTTCCAGACCGGCAGCACGCTGAACGCAAGCGGCATAAATTACGGCCTGCTGCAGCAGCAGGCGGCGCTGAAACGGCTCAAGGAGCTGGAAAGCCTGGCGCCGCGTTGATGCACGTCTTCGGAGCCCGCCGCTATCTCCAGTAGGGTGAGCAATTCAGACGAGTAACGAGGATCGCATATTCCAGCCATATTGCGATCTTCGGGAAAGGCGGGGTAAGCCTCCGCCTTTCCTTTTCGGATATCCTGGCAATGTTCTAACCTTTTAGTCCACGCACTTCCGGACGGAAAACCGTCACACACTTTTCCTGGAAGTGCTCTATTGCTCTTCGGGCGAGGTCGCCAGCAGCGAGGACGCCGGGGACCGTACGAAGCCCGTGTATCGCTCGAACTGAAACAGAACATCGTTGATGATCTGGTTGTCCGCCATTCCCATGATGTCATAGCCGCGGCTACCGTCCGAAAAGAAGGTGCGCGCCTCGTAGCGGACATCTGCCACGGTTGCGTCATGCGCGGTGAAGGCCGGAAGTTTGTGTTCCGACATTTGCACGCCGTAGACGAAATCGCGATGGCCTTCGGCCGGAACTGTGAGGGTCAGTGCTCCGGTTTCGGCATCCCGATTGACCGAAGCCGGCCGGGACCGGCGCGTCAGTTCCTTGGCCACTGCCTCCAGGGCCGGAAGCACGGAGGCTTGCAGGAATTTCTCCACCGCCCGTTTGTCCGGCGTGCTCAAGGTCATCGCCAGGCGCCGCTGCCAGGGCACGCCGGACGCGGGATAGGCTCTTGGACCGACCGATCCGGGTGATTGTGTGCGGGCGAGATCGGCCCGCATCCCGACGAACAGCGACCAAACCAGAATGAGCATCACGAAGCTGAACGGCAGTGCCGTGGAGATCGTGGCGGATTGGAGTGCCGTCAGCCCGCCGGTGGAGAGCAGAACGGCCGCCACGATACCGCTGAGCGAACACCAGAAAATCCGCTGAAGAGCAGGTGTTGCCGTTTCTCCGCCGGACGCAATCGTGTCGATCACCAGCGAGCCGGAGTCGCTGGACGTCACGAAGAATATGCTGACGAGCAGAACCGCGAGCGTCGAGGTTACCGCGGGCCACGGCAGATATTCGAAGAACTGGAAAAGGGCGACCGAAAGGTCCGCCTTCACGTCGCGCGCCAGCTCGCCGTTGGCGATCGTCGTGTCCACGTAGATCGCCGTGTTTCCAAAGACCGTCATCCAGAGGAAAGTGAACAGGGCGGGTACGAAGAGGACGGCGGTGACGAACTCTCTCACGGTACGCCCACGGGAAATGCGCGCGATGAACATGCCGACGAAGGGTGACCAGGAAATCCACCATGCCCAATAGAACAGGGTCCAGCTGTCGATCCACGGACGCGGCTCGTAGGCATAGATGTTGAAGGTTCGCAAAACCAGGCTATCGAGGTAGAGACCGATGTTCTGGACGAAGTCGCGCATGAGCGTGCCCGTCGGTCCGACCACGAGCACGAAGAGCATCAGCATTACTGCCAGGAACAGATTGGTCTCGCTGAGAATGCGGACACCCTTTTCGACGCCGCTGACCACCGAGACCGTCGCTATTGCCGTGACCACGGTCACGAGCAGGAGCTGGACGTAGATCGACTGGGGGACACCCAACAAATAATTCAGTCCGGAGTTTATCTGAAGGACTCCGAATCCGAGCGAGGTTGCGAGCCCGAACATTGTCCCGCAGATCGCGAAAATATCCACGACATGTCCGATCGGCCCGTGAATACCCTCCTTGAGGAGCGGGTAGAGGCCGGATCGGACGGTCAGGGGTAAGTTGTACCGGTATCCGAAATAGGCGAGTGACAGCCCCACGACCGAGTATATCGCCCAGGCGTGCACCCCCCAATGGAAGAAGGTTACGCTCATTGCCTCGCGCTGGGCTGCGATCGTCAGCGGTTCGGCTTCCGGCGGCGAAGCAAAATGCGTCATCGGCTCGCCGACGGCAAAATACATGAGGCCAATGCCCATGCCGGCGGCGAACAACATGGCGATCCAGGACAGGTACCTGAATTCGGGTTCTGAATCGTCCGGCCCGAGCTTCAGCTCGCCGTAGCGGCTGAACGCCAGAAAGAGCATCGAAAACAGAAAGATCGCGACCGCGAGCAGGTAGAGCCAACCGAAACCGGACAGGATCGCAGATTGCATTCCGCTGAAAATCGCTTCAGCTCTCTTAGGCGCAACCACACCTATCCCGACGAACAGAGCGATGACGCCTACCGAACCCACGAACACCGGCATATTCACTTTGAGATACTGCACTTAATGCCACCTCCCCAC
Source organism: Sinorhizobium sp. 22678 (assembly GCF_052044265.1). Taxonomy (NCBI): domain Bacteria; kingdom Pseudomonadati; phylum Pseudomonadota; class Alphaproteobacteria; order Hyphomicrobiales; family Rhizobiaceae; genus Sinorhizobium; species Sinorhizobium sp. 22678. Next base: position 28,133 of record NZ_JBQEMS010000012.1, read on the forward strand.
AGATTCTGCGCCCACGAGCGGACGAGGAAAAGCACGTGTGATCTCCCTCGAATCCCTTCCGGCATAGTAGCACGCCTGCCCATCGCACCGACGCATCGATGAGACGACCCGGTTTCGTATTCGTCGCATCAGGGCATGGTCGGGTTGAGTGGGTGCAAGGCGGGCTCGCGTCGTCGGGGCGCCTTCTCTCCTTGAGCCAGCCAGATCTTCCGTGCCTTTTTCAGCCCCGGAAGGAGCAGGTCTCCGCGCACCGGCGCGGAAGATGCCTTCGCAAGGCCGTAAAGCCTTCCTTGCCGGGCCCGGTAGACCTGCTGCGTTTCGGCGTCGGCAAATCGTTCGAGCCAGAATTCGAGCGGCATCACTGCCGCCTTGCGCGACCAGGCGTCGAGCGCGCGCGCGATGGCCTCGTCCGAGCCGCTCCTGCAGGCCCGCTCCACCTGACGGAAAAATGCCGGTTCCGATTGCCGCTCTTTCGAGCGGCGTTCCTGCCACCATGCTTCCAGCCGACTCAGTCCGTTGGCCGCAGCCCAAAGGACGAGGGCAGTGAGCAACACGCCACCGCCGATCACAGTCAGCCGCAGCCAGTCGAAGGGCGGGCGTTGCGGCTCGGCCGCCGGAGGCGCGATGGCCGGGGAGTGGGAGGCCGCGGCTGCAACGGTCACGTTTACGGCGGGTGCGCTTGCCGATTGCGTCGCCGCGGAGGCCGGGTCGAACCAGCTCAGGGCCACCGCGGGCAGGACATAGGTGCCGGGCTCCCGGAAGAGATAGCTTGCAACATCCTTGCGGATACCCGCAATTGACTGGCCGTTGCGGTCCGTTTCTTCCGAAAGTGCGGGATCCTGCCGGTAGAGGCGTACCCCGTCCGGGGCTGAAAAATCCGGCTCGGGGATCATCATGGCGCGAAGGCCTACGGCGCGCACGGCGATCGTCCGGACCAGAGTGTCCCCCGCCTTCAGAGCTGCCGGATCCCGGTCGAGTTCCTGGCTGATGCTGACCTTTGCGGCGACCACACCGGGACGTGCTCCGGCATCCGCGGGTGCTTCCCGAACGGTGAAGCGAAGCGGTGGAAGCGTAACTTCGCCGCGGGTGGCCTGAGGGGGTACTGCCGCATAGCCGAAAGTGATCACGGCAGGAGGCAAGGTGAAATCGCCCGACGATTGAGCCGTGACGATATAGGTGCGGCGAATGCCGGAGTAAGCGGTCCCGTCGATCGTTTCGTTGAGGTTGAGCGCCCGCCCGTCGTCAAGCGTCACGATCGCGCCCGGAAGGTCGATCGCGGGGAACTGCGGTGGCTGGAGGAAGTAATTCGGGACAAGCACGTCGACGTCTATGAGAATTTGCTGACCGGCATAGAGCGTTCCCTCCGACTGCAATGCGGCCCGGGCGAGCGGATCGGCGGATAGCGCCGGACCGGCGGCAGCGATCCAGCAGAACAGCGCTGCAACGAGTTGACACAAACGGGACGCTGGGGTCATCATTGTCGCTCCCCTTCCGATGCCTCGATCGCGAACTTGCGTGCGAGAAGGGCGGCCGGCGAAACCTGGATGTTGCGCATCCACATCTCCGCCGTCTGCGCGCCGGCCTGGACCTTACCCTCCTTGCCGTGCTTGGCCTTGTCGTCGAACTGTACTTCGTCCGGGTCCAGTCCGGCGGCCTCCTGCTGCTTTTCCTCTTCCTGCTTGTCCTTCTCCTTCTTGCGCCGTTGCGCAAGCGCCAGATTGGTCTTTGCCTCGGTCCAATCGGTGCGCTGCTTGAGAGCCTGCTGGTAGGCGGCGATCGCTTCGTCGGGTTTGTCCAGATGCATCAGGGCGTTGCCTTGATTGAAATAGCTCTCCGGTGCCGTGGATTGGGCAAAGGCGTCGATCGCGTCCTGATAACGGCCGGCGCGATAGAGCGAAACACCGCGCCATTGCGGCTCGGCGAAGTGTTCTGCCGCGGCGGCATAGTCGCCGCGGGAGAAAGCGCGCTGTCCCTGCTGGTCGGGCGTCAGCCACATGTCCACGAAATCTGCCGCCTCCCCCCGCCCGGACATGGCGAACGACAGGAGCAACACGACGGCCCCGAGCCAACGGACGCTCTGACCCCGGCGGAAGGTGAACGCGACCAGGATCGCGACCGCGATGGTCAGGTACCAGCCCATATCGCGCCAACGGGTAAGACCCTCCTCCGTTCTTTGTGCGAAGGACGTCTGTATGCGCCGGACGATCCAGTCGACGTCGCCATCATCCAGGGTGACCGTCGCCACCTGCGCAGAGGAGGCCGACTGGAGTTCCTTCAAGGCGTCGACATCGAGCCGTGCCTGAACGCGGGCGCCGCTGCCGTCCGTCAGATATTCTCCGCTGCCGATTTTCACCGGGCCGCCTTCTTCGGTGCCGATGCCCAGCACCATCAGGTCGTTGCGGCCCTGATATTGCGAGAAAGCGGCAAATGCGCCCTGCTCGACGCCATCGGTCAGAAACAGGATCGTGCCCGGCGCCGGCTCGGCGGCCAGGGCCGCCTCGGCGGCTTCGAGCGCCGTGGCGGTGTCCTTGCCTTCGACGGGCATGAGGGCTGGCGACAGGGCCGCGAGATAGGTGGCGATAAGCGACGCGTCCTCGGTCAGGGGCAGCACCATGTGGGCCGTGCCGGCATAGGCGAACAATGCCGTCCGGGCGCCTTTCCGTCTGGCCATGATGTCGCGCACCTTGAGCATGGCGCGCTCGAGCCGCGTCGGCGAGATGTCGGTCGCATTCATCGTCCGGCCCAAGTCGACCGCGATCGCGAGCGGCGCCGTGTCTTCGACGAAGGGGGGACGCTCGCGTTCCCATGTCGGACCCGCCGCGGCAAGGCCCGAGAGGGCAATCAGGCCGGCCACCAGATAGATGGGCCGGAACGTGCGCGCCTGGCCGCGGTCGACGAGGAGGTGATCGAGCAGATTGGGCGCGATCAGGTGCTTCCAGCGGGAGCGCATATCCGATTGCCGGCGCATGAGCCATACGAGCAGTCCCGCCGCCAGGACCGCAAGCAGCCACCACGGGCGAAGGAAGTGGAAATCGGCGATCATGCTTCTGCCTCGCTGTTACGCCTGCGGGCGGCGCGGATCGACAACAGCCACATCAAGCCGTGATAGCCGAGCACGAGGAGAACGGCGGCACCCAGCGGGTAGTGGAACAGCTCGATGCGTGGCCGCCAGCTCAGCGTCTTCTGGTTCGCCGGCGTGATGCTGTCGAGCACAGCGTAGATATCTGCAAGCGCCTGCTGGTCCTGGCCGAAGAAATATCGCCCTCCGGTCGCAGAGGCGATCTTCTGCAGAACTGCCGTGTCGAGCTTCTCCTCTCCTTCGGCATTTGGATCGCCGATGCCGATCGCATGGATGCGGATGTTGTTCTGACCCGCGATCTCGGCTGCCTTGTCGGGCGGCATCTTGCTTGCGGTGTCGTTGCCGTCGGTCAGGACCACCAGCACTTTGTCGGGCGCCCGGCTCTCCTTGAACAGCTTGATCGACAGCCCGATCGCGTCGCCCAGCGCGGTTCGCGGGCCGGCCATTCCGGGCAAGCCGCCCGTCAGCATGGATCGGACGGTCGTATGATCCATGGTGAAGGGAACGAGCGGGTAGGGAGCGTCGCCGAAGGCGATCAAGCCGAGCCGATCATGCGGGCGGCGCTCGACGAAGTCGGCGACCACGGCCTTTACCGCATCGACCCGCGCCTCGAGATTACCCTGCGGATCGCTGAAGTCGCGCGTGTCCATCGATTGGGATAGGTCGAGGGCGAGCATGAGATCGCGCTGCGGCTCGGTCTTCTCGATCGGCGGCTCGACGAATTGCGGGCGGGCGAGCGCCGTCAGTACCAGAAGCCAGCAGATCGGTGCGAGGATCTTTTGGAGCAGGTTGGCACGCGGCACGACCGAGCCTTCCGTCGGGCCGATGCCTGCGGCCCTGGTGATATCCTCGAAGAAGGGAATGCGCACCGCCGGCGTCTGCTCCCGGTATGGCGGCAGCAGCCACCAGACGAGAAGGGGCGCGGGCAGGAGCACGAGGAGCCAGGGATGGTCAAGGACGTACATCGTGGGCCTCGATCCATTGGCGTGCCGCCGCGAGGCTCCGACGCGTCGTAGCCTCGTCCGTCGAGGCTAGCGCCGACGGGCGGTATTCGCTCTCGGCGAAGAAACGACAGGCTTCGTCATCCAGCCTCGCCGTGCCGGCATGTGCGCGGAGGAAATCGGACCAGCCTTCACCGCTGAGGGAGGCGACCGTTTCCCTCTGCCAGGCCGCGAGCGCAGTGCGCTTGAGAAGCGCGGGCAGGCTCTGCAAGGCGTGTCTGCGCCCGGCCGGCGTGTCGATGGCCTTCTCCAGATAGGAGAGTTCCGCGAGCGCTTCCCGGCGATAACGGTTCCGTGCGCGTCGGCGCAGCCAACGCCAAAGGAGCGCGGCGAGGACGAGCGCCACCGCCGTGATGAGTGCTGCCCAGCCCCAGGTGGCCGGCATCATCGATACGTGCGGCGGCAAGGCGATATCGGCCATCTGCCGCAAGGTGGCGTCGAGCATCGGATCGGGCGCGGGGGTCGGGTCCATCTACCGCCTCCTTTGCCGCCAGGCAAGTTGGCCGAGGAGCGTGCGCAATTGCGGTGCCACTTCTTCGGCCGCGGAGACAGGCAGCATGGGCAGCCCCATCTCCTCCTGCCACGAAAGCAGTTCGCGGCCCCTGTTGCGCGCAAAACTGTCTACCGCATCGCGAACATTGCCGCGGCCGAACTGCAACTCGGCCTGAAGCGCGCCGCCGCTCACGACCATTTCGCCCTGGCGCGGCAGGTCGAGGAGGAAAGGATCGTAGACGAGGACGGCAATGACGTCGTTTGCGACGGACATTCGCAAGAGAAGATCGCGTGTCTCCGGCCCATGCCCGTCGAAATCACTGACGACAATGATCAGATGGTCGTGCCGGGCGAGGGCTGCGACGCTGCCGAGAACGGCATTCAGTTGACCGGGCGACCTCTCGATGTCGGAATCTGCGCTGAGCGCATTGTTCTGGATCGAAATCGTTTCGGCGAAACGGATGACGGCCCCGCGGCTCCGGTGCGGCCGGATGGCTTCCTGCTTCACGTCGTTGAAGACCACGCCGCCGACGCGATCGCCGAGCGTCATCACGCGCCAGGCGCATAGCGCCGCAACCTCGGCCGCGGCTACCGATTTCATCGACCGGCGGCTTCCGAAGAACATGTTGGTGCGCTGGTCGACGACGATGAGGGCGGGGCGGTCCTTCTCTTCGTTATAGACGCGCACGAATGGCTGCCCGGTGCGGGCAGTGACGCGCCAGTCGATCGTTCGGACATCGTCCCCCGGCATATAGGTTCGAAGTTCCTCGAAGCTCAGGCCACGACCGCGCATGCGCGATTCATGGCGCCCGGCGAGGAAGCGGCGAACGGGGGCCTTGCGCAGGAACGTCAGGTCGGTGGCGATCGATTCCAGCGCCACGAGATTGTCGACGGAAACGTAGGCGCCATCCGTATCGCCTGCGGCCCGGCATACGATCTCCTTCGTTCTTCCGAATGCGGGCAGAGAAATTGCCATCGCAAGTCCTCCCGATCAGGCGGTTGCCACTTTCTCCACGATCCGGTCGACGGCCTGATCCGCGGTGATCCCGCCGGCATGGGCCTCGTAGGAGAGCACGAGCCTGTGGCGGAATACGTCGTGGACGATCGCCTGGACGTCGTCCGGCGTCACGAAATCCCGACCCTTCAACCAGGCGTGAGCACGCGAGACCTTGTCGAGCCCGATCACGCCTCGCGGACTGGCGCCGACCTGGATCCATTTGGCGAGTTCCGGATCGATCTTGTCAGGATAGCGCGTCGCCATGACGAGCGCGACGATATAGTCCTCGACCGCCTTGGAGACGGCAACCTCCGATATCTCGCTTCGCGCGGCGAGCACCACCTCGGCGGCGAGCTTCTGCACCTCTGTGCTCTTTGCGTGCGGCGCTTTTTCCTCGGAACGGACGAGCTCCATGATTGCGACTTCCGAATTCGCATCCGGATAGTCGACGCGGACATGCATCAGGAACCGGTCGAGCTGAGCCTCGGGCAGGGGATAGGTACCCTCCTGCTCGATCGGGTTCTGCGTTGCCATGACCAGGAAGAGGGCCGGCAGCGGGTGGCTCTTGCCGCCGACCGTGACCTGCCGTTCCTCCATCGCCTCCAGTAGCGCCGACTGCACCTTTGCCGGCGCGCGGTTGATCTCGTCGGCGAGGATCAGATTGGCGAAGACCGGCCCCTGCTGGAATTTGAACTCGCCCTTGCCGCCTTCGCTGAAATACACTTCGGAGCCGGTAATGTCGGAGGGCAGCAGGTCGGGGGTGAACTGGATGCGCGACAGGCTGGCCTCGAGGTTCTTGGCGAGGCTCTTGATCGCCCTGGTCTTGGCAAGCCCGGGCAAGCCCTCGACAAGAAGGTGGCCGTTGCCGAGCAGGCCGAGCAGAAGACGCTCGATCATAGCTTCCTGGCCGATGATCGATTGCCCGATCCTTTTGCCGAGTGCTTGAATGTCTTCCCGGTTTCCCATCGCGTTCCCCTCTGTCCATTCGCGTACGCATTTTACCCATTCGAGCAGTCGGTTTCGATGCACGGCACGTGCACGTGAAGGTTGCATCAATAAGCGCCAAGCTTCCCTTGGTACGCGTTGACTTGCCAGCATCGCGGCCAGGGCGACCACCACAGGCCCAATGAGCGGCAGCAATACGTTCGAGATTCCCGAACTGGAACTTGCCAATCCAGTATCCGCCCGCCAGCGCCAGAAAAAACGCTATTTTCGGGAGACTGATGCAGAAGGGACTGGATGAATGTCACTGATGCTCCCATCGGAAACGGTAAAAATAGAATGTGCGTGCAACGAATGGTCGGCAACGCGTCGTAAGATGACCACACTCAAAACTGCCGGGATTGGCTCGGCTCGGCGCCCGGGACCTTGAGACCACTCCGCCTCCTTCAAAGGAGGAGCAGCTTCTTCATCACTGAGAAAACCTCCTTGTAGGGCAGTTTCGTCGCGCCGGCGACGGCAAAGGGAATGAGCGCCGCTGCGGCCACCGGCACCACCGCCGCGCGGCTGACCAGCACCGTCTTAAGCTTCTGCGTCTCATCGAACAGCTTGCTCGGATCTGCAATCTCGTCTGCCGGCTCTGGCGTGGGGTCCTCGAAGATATTGCGGCCCACCGCCTTGCGTTCGGCGGCCCGGTGGTAGCGTGTCGCCTGGGCGCCGAGCAATGCCAGGCCGTCCTGCTTCAGGCGGGAGAGCGGAGGTGTGAAGGCGGAAAGCGGATAGGCGAAAAAGGCGATCACGATTGCGAGCCAGCCGGTCATGACCATGCTGAACGTCGTCATGGAGAGACCCTCCTGGAGGAGGTTCTTTGCGATTGCGGCCGCAATTGCCGAACTCATCCCGAAGACGAAGAAGACGTAAGCGTTCGGGTATTGGGCGATGAAGGCCAATCCGCCCTTTCCGTCCGGATGGGTCGCGACGAGCCGAAGGTCGAGCCCGGCGATACGGCGCAAAAGGTGCGCCCAGACGAGGTGCCGCCACATGCCCCTGAGAAAGAGAAAGACGAAGAGGGGAAGGCTGACGCAGATCGACCACCAGCCGGCCGCAGAAATCCTGTTGCCTTCGGGCCGGTGCTCGACCGCCCAGGAGGAAACGTCGACCGTATGGAAGTTGAGGTAGGAAAGGGCTGCGGCGAAGATTGCGACCACGAGACATACGAGTTCCGCCCGTCGCGAGTCACGTTGACGCAGCGCCTCCGACAGTTCGCGCGTGGCCTGGGCCATCGCGGTCGGCGCGATTATCGGGGCACGCACGAACTGCGCCAGGCGAGCCCTGAGACCCCGTTCGACCTGCTGCTCTGCCAGAACGAAGGCGCCGATGCCGATGAAGAACTTCGCCCATACTCCGGGATCGGCGAGATAGGCGTTGTGGCTGTGGTCAAGGGAGAAGCTGCGCGGAATGCCGAGCAGGAATGGCACGCCCCAGGCCAGTGCAACGAAGAGAACGGCTCTAGTTCCCGCCCGAAGCGTGTTTTCCCGCAGCAGCCTCAGTTGCGCCTGCAACTCGAAAAAGGGTCCGCCATGCGACGCGCGAAAATTGGCGAGGCTGGCCGATGGGGAGTTCCCTACCGCGTCATTATTCGCCGACGGATGTGCAGCACCGTTCACGCTCATGACCACCATAGTTCATCGCTCAAAAACGGGGCCGGCACTCGCATATGCCGACGAGCCCGTAATTTATCCATCAGCGATTTTCGGGATGAGTGATAGATGGACCAAGGGCCAACTCCGGTCCGCCGGTTTTTCCGGCTGCCGGCGGTGGCTCGAATACCCCTAGAACTTCATGGCTTGCAATTGAGTCAAGCAGGCCGCACAACGGCAAATAGTCATCAGCTTGACATGATTGTTTGGATTTATTCTATCGGCCGGTTGGCGGATGCATGGAGTACGGCCGGGGGGCACAGTGCTGCGACTTCGACCGCGAGCGGTCATTCTTAATTTGTTCGTGCTGTTGGCGATGGCTTTTGGTGGCCGTGCCGATCATCCCAAGCGCGTGCTCCTGGTCTATGAAAGCGAAAGTACGCTCCTTGCCGCCGAGCAAATCGCCTCGGGTTTCCACGAGTATATGGAAGCGAACGCGCCGGAACACATCGAATACTATACGGAATATCTCGACACCCTTCGCTTTTCGACGGCGGAGCACCGAGCCCGGCTTGCAGGTTTCCTGGAGGCTAAATACCGTCCGTTGAAACTGGATGTCGTGGTGGCCGCAGGCCCCGGAGCGCTACGGTTCGTTGTGGAGACTCGTGAGCGTTTCGCCAGGAACGTCCCCGTCGTCTTCGGTGCGGTCACGGAGAGTTCCGCGGCCGCCGGGAGCCTTCCCGCCGACGTCAAGGGCGTGATCAGCCGATTCGATCTGGCCAAAACCGTTCAGCTGGCCAGTCGTCTTCAGCCGCAGGCGCGTAAACTGACGGTAATGTACGGCTCGGCGCCGTTCGACCGGCGATGGGGCGACACCGCGTTCGCCGTGCTGGGGAAGCGTTACGCCGGCCTCGACGTCGAATATGTCTCCGGTCTCTCGCTCGACGGCTTCCGGAGCACGGCCGCCGGCCTTTCCTCCGACACGGCCCTCGTCATACTCACCGTCTTTCAGGATGCCGAGGGCACGAAATTCGTCCCTCGCGACGCGGCAGCCGCTATAACGGAAGCATCGAATGCGCCCGTCTACTCGGTCTATGGTTCCTATTTCGGCCCGAAAGTCGTGGGCGGTCACGTGGGCACGTTTCAGTCCACCGGAGCGCAGATGGCGGCGCTTTCGCTCGACATCGTACGCGGTGATCATTCGGCGCCCCAGACCACCCCCGCACGGGAGGCGGCGGTCGTCGATTGGGGCGCAGTCCAGCATTGGGGGATCGACGATATTCTGATACCCGACGGCGCAGAAATCGTGGGCTTCGAGCCAAGTGCCTGGGAGCGTTACCGCATCCCCATTAGCGCGGCACTCCTGGTGATGGCGGCTCAAATGCTGACGATCGCCGCGCTCGTCTATCAGAACCAGCGGGGCCGGAGGCTCGAAGCGACGCTCGCCTCCGAACGTATCGAGCTTGCACACCTTTCCAGACGGTCGCAGCTCGGAGAGCTCTCCGGCGCCTTCGCGCATGAACTGACGCAACCGCTGACCTCCATTCTCGCCAACGCCGAGGCAGGACAGAAGATCGCCAGCGAGCAGGCCCCGGACATGGAAGAAATCCGTGCGATCTTCGATGACATCGTCGCAGACGACAGACGGGCCTCCTCGGTGATTTCGCAGTTGCGCAGCATGATGCTGAAGGGCGAGGCCTCACAGGAAATCCTCGACCTCAATGAGGCGGTACGCCAGACCGTCGCTCTGGCGCGCGCAGAGATGGTGGCACGCCGCACCGAGGTGGAGGTCCAGGATGAATGGGCGAGCGTGCGCGTCAAGGCCAACCTCGTTCAGCTTCAGCAGGTGATCCTGAACCTGCTCGTGAATGCCGCGGATGCGATGGCCGACATCCCGCCAAAGCAACGGCGGGTTGAAATAGCGGTTGCGAACGGCAAGAATGGGTATTGTGAATTGTCCGTCGAGGACATGGGACCCGGTATTCCCGCTGAGATGCGCAGCGAGGTGTTCAAGCCGTTTGTGAGCTCGAAGAAGGGCGGTCTCGGTCTCGGCCTCGCCATCTGCCGGAGCATCGTCGAGGCGCAGGGCGGGAAGTTGTTCTTCGACGATGCCGTGAAGCGGGGAGCGCGGGCCGTGGTTATTCTGCCGTCAGCCTAGAGGTGTCTCATGGGGGAAAACGCCGGAAAAGTACTGCTGCTGGACGACGACGAATCCGTGCTGCGGTCTCTGAGGAGGCTGCTTTCGGCTTCGGGTTACCTGGTGACGGTGTACCGGGATGCCCGCGCGTTCCTGGCATCCGAGGATCTCAACACGGCCGATTGCGTCATACTGGATCTAGGTCTGCCGGACTCCGACGGTTTTCGCGTGCAGGAGGCACTCGCAGCGGCTGGCGGAAGCCAGTCCATCGTTTTCCTGACGGGCAGGGGCGATATCCCGGCAAGTGTGCGTGCGATGAAGGCGGGTGCCGTCGACTTCCTGACGAAGCCCGTCGAGGCGGAGACGCTGCTGGCTGCCGTAAACGTGGCGCGCCAGCGCGCACGCTCCTGGCGTGAGACGGAAGAGAAGAAGGCGAGCGTGGTGAGGCGGCTCGAAAGCCTGACGGCCCGGGAAACGCAGGTCATGCATCTTGTCGTGGCCGGCCTTCTCAACAAGCAGATAGCGGCCGATCTCGGGACGGTCGAAAAGACCATCAAGGTTCACCGGGGCCGCATGATGGCGAAACTGGGCGTACGAACGGTCGCGGACCTTGTTCGCCTGGTCGCTGTTGCAGACCCTCCTGCCGGGGGCATTGGTCCCAAGTCCAACTACGATCAGCCAGGGCCTTGATATATGAATGATGGATGAGCGAGGGTCAGCGTATCATTGCCATTGTCGATGACGACGAGCTGGTTCGTCGCGCGCTTTGTCGACTCGTGCTGTCGCTGTCCTTCAAGCCGGTGGCGTTCGCCTCGGGCGAAATGTTCCTCGAAGAACTCGAAGAGGCCAAGCCGTCCTGCGTACTCCTTGATTTTCACATGCCGAACATGAACGGGCTCGACATATTGCACGAGCTCAGGGGAAGGCAGCCAAGGCCTGCCGTAATCGTCATAAGCGGCGCGGATGAAGAGGGGGTGCGTGAGAGCTGCATGCGCGCGGGCGCTGCGGGTTTCCTCAACAAGCCGCTCTCCCGCGCCTCGCTGTCAGCGGCCATCGATGGCCTGCGAGACGATCGGCGCCCGATATCGGCGCCGCGCTCCAGATAGACCCGATGGACAGAATGAGTGTTTTCCCTCCGGAAGTGCATTTTCCATGAGAGACGCTCCGCCTTCCGGGTTATCGCTCACTCACTCCGGGTAAACGACCTTCCAGTCATTCTTGATGCTGACGATCGTCCAGCCGCGTGCAGACGCCTCGTCGAGGCCCCGTGCGAGGCGGCCGAAATGGGACTCGCGGTCATAGGCGTTTTCCCGCTGTGCGTCGTCGTGGTGAACGATCAGGCCAAAGCGGCGTCCGGGGCCGGTGGTTGTCCATTCCAGCATCTCGAAGTCGCCGTCCGAATTTCCGAAAGCGGCGATCGGCCGTCGACCGATGAACTTGTGGATGCCGACGGGCTTGCCCGGACCGTCGTCAATGAAGTCGATTTCGGGCAGACGCGTGATCGCCGGATGGCCGTCCCGCAGTTCGTACTTGGTCTTGATGCTGGAGCCGGCGACGTTTTCCGGGGGGATCCCGTATACGCGTTCAGTCCACGGGCGCATGAACTCCACCCCGCCGCCCGAGACGATGAAGACTGCGAACTGGTTTGCCTTCAGATAGTCGATCAGTTCGACCATCGGCTGAAAGATGTGTGCGGTATAGAGTTTGCCCGATGTCGGATGCCGAGAGCCTTCGATCCAATCGGAGACGATCTTCTCGAATTCCTCGGCGGACATGCCGGCGTGGGTTGCAGCGACGAGTTCCAGCAGTCCACGCTCGCCGCTCGCCGCGACTCCGGCCATGTCCCCGGAGAGCACCGATTTGAACGGTTCCGTCGTCTGCCATTCCGGGTGCTGCGGCGCCAGCTGCCTGACGCGGTCGAGCACGAAAGCAAGCTGCACATACATGGGCTGTTCGCCCCAGAGCGTCCCGTCATTGTCGAACACTGCAATGCGGGCCGCAGGCTCGACGAAATCGGGGCTGCCTTTCGTCGTCGTCGCCGCCACGAACTCCAGGATACGCGCCTTTGCGTCGCCCTCGGCCCATGAGGGCAAGGTCTCGGAGCTTTCGGCCAGCGCATGAGGTACCGAGGCGCTCGCGGCTGTAAAAGCGACGATTTTCAAGGCCGACCGGCGGCTGATCTCGAACATTATCTGTCTTCCTGAACTGACTTTGACGATGATCGAACGCCTGGACGACGCCGACGTCGGGCTTCCGATGTACGCGCGCCGGCATGTCGGCCGCGGTTCGAAAGCGGTGGCAAAAGGCATTCTTTCGCAGACGCACGCCGACAATATCATTCGGCCGTTTGCGGGGCAGCGATAGTTGGACCAAAGGCCAACTTGCCGCTGTTCAATTCGCCACGTATCCGCAAGTAATGCCAGTGGTGCAACTACTTTCCACGTTAGCGTTCTACCAAGGGAAGTCCGGTAGTTATTCTTGCAATCGGACAGACGTGCAGGTAGGGAGACATCTTGGATGACGCTCGCCAGAATACGATCCGAAGGAGCAGGTCGGGTGCGTAGCGCAGGAACATCGGCGCCGACCTTCCCGCATGCTGCGGTGCTTGCCATTGCGGTCGCCGCGGGTTGCGGCGTTGCCCAGGCACAGGATTCCTCCGGCGCCGATCTCGCCAAGCAGCTGTCGAACCCAATCGCCTCGCTCATCAGCGTGCCGTTCCAGCTGAACTACGACCGTGGTTTCGGACCGGTTGACGGGCACCGGGTCACCTTGAACGTGCAGCCGGTGATACCGATCAGCCTCAATGAAGACTGGAACCTCATTTCGCGAACGATCTTTCCGATCATCTCTCAGGACGACATTGCCGGGCCTTCCGGCGATCAGTTCGGGCTAGGCGATACCGTGCAGAGTTTCTTCTTCTCGCCCAAGGAGCCGACGGCGGGCGGGATCATCTGGGGTGTCGGTCCAGTCTTTCTCATCCCGACAGGCACGGACGATCTGCTCGGCAGCGAGAAATGGGGCATCGGACCGACGGCCGTCGTCTTGAAGCAGGACGGCCCCTGGACCTATGGCGCTCTGGCAAATCACATCTGGTCCCTCGCAGGCAATGACGACAGGGCCGATGTCAACTCGACCTTCCTGCAGCCCTTCGTCTCCTACACGACACCGGACGCCTGGACATTCGCGCTCAACACCGAAAGCACCTATGACTGGGAAAGCGACCAGTGGTCCGTCCCGGTCAACTTCCAGGTGTCCAAGCTGGTCAAGTTCGGCGAGCAGCCGGTGAGCATTACTGCGGGCGCCCGTTACTGGGCGGCCGCACCGGACAACGGGCCGCAGGGTTGGGGCGCACGCCTTGCCGTCACCTTCCTTTTCCCGAAGTGAGGTGCGCCCGCGAAGAGCCTTCGGAGCGCTTCGCAACGAGTTCCAACTGCTTTGCAGCCGCGCCATGGCGGGCGCCGTCACGCAAAGCATGAGAGAAAGAGATCGAGCTGACGCTCAAGACCGTAACGTGAAGTGCAAACGCAGGGAGTGAGGCTATGCCGACTGAGTTGCTCAGACTGATCGCCCGTCCGATCGGTGTCGCGGGGCTCGCAATTTTGATGGCTGCGGGTCCGGCCCTGGTTCCCCGAGGTCTTGCTCAGCAGGCCGCGCAGGCTCAGGCGGGCGAGGCGGGCGATGATCAACCCGCTCTCCTGACCGAGGGAGAGCTCGAAACCATGGTCGCGCGCATCGCGCTCTATCCGGACGAGCTCGTCGCGCTGGTCAGCTCCGCTTCGCTCTTTCCGCTGCAGATCGTGGAGGCGGCGCGGTTCCTCGAAGAGAAGAAGACGAACAAGGAGCTGCAGCCGAAGGAGAGCTGGGACGACAGCGTGATATCGCTTCTCAACTATCCCGAGATCGTCAAGATGATGAGCGACGATCTAGACTGGACGCAGGCGCTCGGCAGCGCGCTCGCCTACCAGCAGAAAGACGTTCTGATAGCCGTCCAGACTCTGCGCGACAAGGCGGTGGCGGACGGCGTCATCAAGACCGACGACAAGGTGAAGGTCGTAAACGAAGGCGGCAACATCGTCATCCAGGCGGCGGATCCGGAAAAGATCTACGTGCCGAGATACGAGCCGGAAATGCTCTACGAGCCGGGCTACGCGCCGGCGCCAATCGCCTATTATCCCGATCCCTATCCGAGCTATTACTACCCGACCGCCCCCTATTTCGCCGCCGCGATCACCGGGGCTGCGATATGGGCGGCGGCCGTCGACTGGGACGACTGGGGCGTCTGGGGCGGGCATTGGAACGGCGACGTCGACATCGACTGCGACAATTGCTTCAACGACATCGATATCGACCGCGACAAATTCAAGATGAACGATGTCGACTGGAAGAATGTCGACCGGTCCAAGATCAAGTTCGACAAGAATCAGTTTGCCAATATCGATCGCGACAAGTTTACGAACGACTTCAAGGCAAACCGCGACAACAACATCGCCAATCGGGCGAAGGACGTGCGCCGCGACCGAGACGAAATCGCCCGCAGACCGAGCAAGGTTTCCGTCGACGACATCCGCAAGAGCAAGGTCGATGCGAACCGCGTTCGGGCCGAACGGGAGCGGGCGGGCAATGCCCAGCGTCGTGTGGACGCACCGCGTCGCGATGGCGGGGCTGCGGCGAACCGCGCCCGTGCAAGCACAGGCAAGGCCGCAGGCGCACGGTCGAACGTCCACCGCAAGGCGCATGCACCGAAACCGGGTGCACACAACGTGCGACATTCGTCCGGCGGCAAGCACTCGGCGCTCGGCGAGGTCGGCAACAAGCGGCAAACCCATATGTCGTCCAGCCGCGGCCACCATTCCATGGGCGGCGGTCATCGTGGCGGCGGTGGGCACAAGATGGTGAAGCGTGGCGGCGGACGCCGGCGGTAATCAGATCGGGAGGCTAGGATGACCAAATCCATTCGTGACGGGATCGCTCTCTCGCTCTTCGGGATGATCCTCCTCGGCGGCACGGCGCTCGCTCCGGCAGTCCTGGCCCAGGAAGCCGGTGAGGATACGCCGCTTGCAGACTATGCGGCGGCAGAAGATCCGCCCGTTTTCGACACGCCGGAACTGGCGGTCGAGGCTTTCGAGACGACCGTCACCGGCGGCGATTTCGACAAGCTCGCAGTGCTGGTCGGGCTGGACCCGGCCAAGACAAGGTCGAGCGAAGGGGTGATGGAGACCTATGCCGACATACAGGAAGGCGTGAAGAAGAAGGTCGTCGTCGAGGAAGTGGAGGGCCGCAAGGTCCTCGAGATCGGCGACGAGCTGTGGCCGTTTCCCTTCCCGATCTCGAAGGGGGACGACGGCAAATGGGCCTTCGACACCTTTGTCGGACTGGAGGAGATCGCCAACCGGCGGGTCGGTGACAACGAACTGGCGACGTTAGCCACCATGCGCGCCTATGTCGGAGCGCAGGAGGAGTATGCGCTCGGCGACCACGACGGCGACGGCGTCCTGGAATACGCGCAGAAACTGATCAGCGACGAGGGTACGCAGAACGGGCTCTATTGGCCTGCAGAGAAGTTCGAAGGCGAGGAGAGCCCTGCGGCCGCGGCTCTTGCAGAGGGCGATGCCGTGGAACGGGCGAAGGCCGGCCGGGGCTATCAAGGTTATCGCTACCGTATCCTGACCAGTCAGGGCGACAACATCACGGGCGGCAAGTTCGACTATATCATCAACGGCAACATGATTGCCGGCTTCGGCCTGGTGGCCTGGCCGGTGAGATACGGTGTCTCGGGGGTGAAGACTTTCGTGGTCAACCGCAACGGCATCGTCTACGAAGCGGATCTCGGGGAAGAAACTGAGAAAACTGCCGCCGACATCCGCACATTCAATCCGAGCGATGCTTGGGCGATCGCCGAGGACTGAGGGCGCGAACCCGGTGCGCCGGGCTTGCCGGAACGGCGCCGCAGCGGCAGCCGTGTGATGCGAAAGGGTGCGATGCGTCGGCAACAGCAGGGAAATATTATGCCGCCTGCAGCCATTCTGTCGGAAGGCGAATGCGGACAAGATCGCGGGCTTGGTCCAAGATGCCCTGCATGAATTGGGCAGCTAGCCGTCGGCGGTAGATCTGGGAACCGGTTTCAGTGAGAATGCCAATGAAGTCGTCTTTGCACACCGCGGCCGAACTTCAACCCGCGGCGGAAATGGTCTGGATTTCCGGTGCGACCTTCATGATGGGGTCGAACGACCATTATCCCGAGGAAGCGCCCGTGCACCCGGTGGCGGTCGACGGGTTCTGGATGGACGAGACGCCGGTCACGAACCGTCAGTTCCTGGAGTTCGTAAACGCGACCGGACATGTGACCTTCGCAGAAAAGCGGCCGCGTGCGGAAGATTATCCCGGCGCGCCGCCGTCCAATCTGAGAGCAGGCTCGCTCGTCTTCACGCCGCCAAAACACCCGCTGAGGGGAAGCGACATATCGCAATGGTGGATATTCACCCTCGGCGCCAACTGGCGGCACCCGCTCGGGCGCAAGAGCAGCATCGGAGCGATTCTGGATCACCCCGTCGTCCATGTCTCCTATGAGGATGCAAAGGCCTATGCCGCATGGGCCGGCAAGGAGTTGCCCACCGAGGCCGAATGGGAACTCGCGGCGCGCGGCGGTCTCGATCAGGCCGAGTTTGCCTGGGGGGACGAATTCGACCCGGGCGGGAATCACATGGCCAATACCTGGCAGGGCAGCTTCCCGATCGAGAATTCGCTGGAGGACGGCTTCGCGCGGACGTCGCCGGTGAGACACTACCCGGCGAACGGCTGCGGGCTCTACGACATGATCGGCAATGTCTGGGAGTGGACCACGGATTACTGGTCCGTGCGCCACCCGGAGGCGGCTGCGAAGCCGTGCTGCATTCCGAGCAATCCGCGCAACGGGGATATGGAAGCCAGTATCGATCCCGCGGCAAGAGTGAAGGTTCCGCGCCGCGTCCTCAAGGGGGGATCGCATCTCTGCGCGCCCAACTATTGCCGGCGGTACCGTCCCGCAGCCCGCCACGCTCAGGAGACGGATACGACGACGAGCCATGTTGGTTTCCGTTGTGTCAGGCGCGTCCGCTGAGACGCGGGGCTGGGCGTCCGGCCGGGGATACGCAGTTTGAAGAATGGGATCGTTACACGGACTTCAATCTTGCCGTGTAAGGGTCTAAGTTGCAGGTCGAATGTGAGGGGCGGCGCGACGGCGCCTGGAGTGTGAGGCGTTGTTTTGCTGAGTATAGGTTCGTGCGGAGGGCGGCTCCGCGTTGCGAAAGCCTGGGGCGCGGCTCTGTCGGGGTTTGTCGCGCTCGCCCTTCTGGCCGGCTGCGGAGGTCACCCGAAAGGCGTGATGACTCCGGTGGCTCTGGCGCAGCCATCTACGACGTCTCAGGTCGACATGCTGGTGGCCACGACCCGCGAGCCCTCGGGAGACCCGGCGACCCTGTTTTCGGGTGAGCGCAGTGCGACGCTTTCGATGACGGACGTTGCGGTCTCGATCCCGCCGGA
Source organism: Sinorhizobium sp. 22678 (assembly GCF_052044265.1). Taxonomy (NCBI): domain Bacteria; kingdom Pseudomonadati; phylum Pseudomonadota; class Alphaproteobacteria; order Hyphomicrobiales; family Rhizobiaceae; genus Sinorhizobium; species Sinorhizobium sp. 22678. Next base: position 45,936 of record NZ_JBQEMS010000012.1, read on the forward strand.
CTCGCGCCGCAAGCCGGGCACGGTGCAGTGGCCGCGCAAGCTGCCGCCCAACCCGGAGACGGATTTCGCCGTGACGCGGGTGCGCGAGCTGGCATCGGATGACGAGGCGCGCAGCTGGTTCCAGATGCACAATGAGGGCGGCCACGTGCTTCTCTTCGTTCACGGCTTCAACAATCGCTACGAAGATGCGGTCTTCCGGCTGGCGCAGATCGTGCACGATTCCGGTGCGCAGGCGACGCCGATCCTGTTTACCTGGCCGTCACGGGCGCGCGTGTTCGACTATAATTACGACAGGGAGAGCACCAACTACTCCCGCACAGCGCTCGAAGATACGCTGCGCACGCTTGCGAATTCTCCGCATGTCAAGGACGTCACCATCCTCGCTCATTCCATGGGAACGTGGCTGACGATGGAATCGCTGCGCCAGATGGGAATTCGTGACGGAAAGATCGCGCCGAAGATCGAGAACGTGATCCTTGCTTCGCCCGATATCGACCTCGACGTCTTCGCCAAGCAATGGGTCGACATGGGCAAGGCGCGGCCGAAGTTCACGGTCTTCGTTTCACAGGACGACCGCGCGCTGGCGGTCTCGCGGCTGATCTCCGGCGACGTGTCGCGGCTCGGCGCGATCGATCCGACTGCCGAACCCTACCGTACCCAACTGGAACGTGCCGGAATCACCGCAATCGACCTGACCAAGGTCGTGACGGAGGACGGCCTGCATCACGGCAAGTTCGCCGAAAGTCCTGAAATCGTGCAGTTGATCGGGCAGCGGATCATCAAGGGCCAGACGCTTACCGATTCCGAAATCACGCTGGGCGACGGAATCACCGCCGTAGTCGCCGGCACTGCCAAAAATGTCGGGAACGTCGCGGCCGCCACGATTTCCGCGCCGGTCAATATCATCGAACAGAGCGGGACGCGCCGCAAGAAGGTCAACCTCGAGGAGACGCTGACAAGCGCCGAGAAAAGCGAAGACCCGACCCAGTGACTTAGAAAGGTTCCCGGCGAATTACGGGAAGATTTTTCGTGCGGAACTGCCTGGTTTCAGTGAGTTGGGGCGTTTGATATTTCACTGAATCGCTTAAGGATTGAAAGACTTTGTCGAGCCGCGGCCGATCGTGCCGGCGGGCAATATCGGAGGATGTGATGACATCTCGTTTCATAGCGACTCTGGCTTCCATCGGAGCCTGCCTGCTTGCCGGCGGTGCCACGGCGGCGGACATCTATTCTCCGGTGGCACCGCAAACCCAGCAGGTCACCACGGAGAGCGGCTGGACGTTTTCCTTCGCGCCCTACTTCTGGGCGGCGGGGCTTTCGGGGGATATCGAGCAGTTCGGCTTGCCTGCGGTCGACGTCGACGCGAGTTTCAGTGATGTCTTCGACCACCTGGATTTCGCTGCGATGGCGATCGCCGAAGCGCGCAACGGACCCTACAGCATCTTCGGGGACGCGATGTACATCAAGCTTTCCGGCCAGGGCGGCACGCCCAGGGGCGTTCTCGCCGACGATGTCGAGCTTTCGACGGAGACCTTCGCCGGCACACTCGGCGCTGGCTACGCGATCTATGAGGACAGCGCTGCACGGCTCGATATCGTCGGAGGCTTGCGTGTTTGGTCCGTCAAGAGCGAGCTCTCCTTCCAAGGGGGCGTTCTCGATGGTGTGTCGAGAACCGACGATGCGACCTGGGTGGACGGAATCGCCGGCTTTCGCGGGACTTATTCGTTTACGCCCGAGATCTACATGACCGGTTGGGGCCTTGTCGGCGCCGGTGGCGCGGATCTGGACTGGGATGTCGCCGCGGCTATCGGTTACCGCTTCAGCGATACCGTTTCGGCGCTTGCCGGTTACCGCGCGCTGGGTGTCGACTACAGCAATGACGGATTCGTCTTCGACGTCGTCGAGCAGGGGCCGATCCTCGGGCTCGTGGTGCGCTTTTAGAGCACATACAGGAAAAGTGTGTAACGGTTTTCCGTCCGGAAGTGCGTTGGATCAAATGCTCTAGAAGCATTCCGGCGTTTTGCTGGAACACTGATACGCGGCAGTCAGCCCTTTTTCGGTCCTCAGGCCTTCGAGCAGCGCCCTAAAGCCTTCGACAGCCTTTTTCGACGTTTCCTGCGGGTCGTCGGAATTGGCGATCCATAGCGCCGCGTGGCTGCTCGCTCCGTTGATAAGACGGGCTGCAGCTTGCGTGTCGACGTCGATGACCGCCCCTTCGGCCTTGAGGCGAGCCAGGCTGCCCGCCAGCGCCGCTATGCAGCCTTCGTTCATGGGCCATTGCGATAGATCGCCAAGCACCGCTGGTCCGTCACGGAACATGATGCGCTGAATTTCCGGTTCGAGAGCCATGCGGATATAGGCGACGCACTCGTCCACGAATCCCTGCCAGAGCGTCGGTGCTTCCGAAGAGACCTTGTTCAGGCGCGCCGTCATCTCGGCGTCAATCTCCCGGATCACCGCTTGCAGCAGCCCCTTTTTGTCACCGAAATGATGGTAGAGCGCACCGCGGGTCAAGCCGGCCTCGGCGGTGAAATCGTCCATCGACGAGTCCGCATAGCCGATGGTGCCGAAGGAATGCCTGGCGGCCGCGATCAGTTTTGCGCGGGTCTCGGCGATCATTTCCTTTCGCGGTCTGTTCATATCGTCTCCCGTTTCGCATACGCCTCGTATTTTATTTGACATACGACGCGTATGCAACTAACTAGATGACATACGCGGCGTATGTCACCTAGCACCATCCTTCATTGGAGCGTCTCATGTCCAATCCCTACGGGAAAATTTTCAGGGCGCCGGGAGCCAAGGGCTTTTCGGCAGCAGGCTTCTTCGCACGACTGCCGATTGCGATGGCACCGATCGGGATCGTCGCAATGCTGTCGCAGACCCATGGCGAATACTGGCTGGCAGGCGCGGTTTCGGCTACCTTCGCCCTCACCAATGCGCTCGTCGCGCCCCAGATATCGCGGCTGGTCGACCGCCTCGGCCAGACCGCCGTAGTCGTCCCGACGACGATCGTGTCGGTAGCCGCATTCCTGGCGCTGATCATTGCGGCCAACCGGGACTGGCCCGCATGGACTTTGTTCGCATCTGCCTTCTTCGCGGCCATGATGCCCAGCATACCCGCCTTGGTCCGCGCCCGCTGGACCGAGATCTTCCGCAATCAACCCGAGCTGAACACAGCCTTCGCCTTCGAATCGTCGGCAGACGAGCTTGTCTATATCTCCGGCGCCTCGCTGTCGGTCGGCCTCGCCGTCGCTCTGTTTCCGGAAGCCGGCATGCTGACGAGCACGATATTCCTCGCGCTCGGGACGGCGGCTTTCATCCTGCAGCGCTCGACCGAGCCGAAGGTGCGCCGATTGGAGGCCGGCGTCTCGCAGGTCTCGGCAATCCGTCAGCGTCCCGTGCAGATCATCACGCTTGCCCTGATTTTCGTCGGTTCCATTTTCGCCACGGCGGAAGTCAGTGCCGTCGCGATCACCAAGGAACTCGGAGAGCCGCAGGCTGCCAGCCTCGTCATCGGCGTCTATGCGGTCGGTTCCTTCCTGGTGGGCCTGGCGCTCGGTGCCCTGAACCCCGCCATGCCCCTGCACAGGCAGCTTCTGATCGCCGTGAGCGTCATCGCCATAACGTCGGTGCCTCTTCTCTTTGCGAACACCGTGCCGCTCCTCGCCTTGGCGGTTTTCGCCAGCGGCATCGCGATTTCGCCCACCTTCATCACGGCATTCGGCCTGATCGAGCGGCGCGTACCCGAGTCGATGCTGACGGAGGGCGTTACCTGGGTGATGACCGGCATCGGCATAGGCATGGCCTTGGGCGCGTTCGTCTCCGGCTGGGTCGTCGACAATTTCGGCGCGCAGAACGGTTTCTGGGTGTCAGTGGCCGCCGGGGTGGCGACCGTCGTGACGATAGCGGCCGGCCAGCGCAGCCTTGCGGGCGGCGGAGCGCTCCCGGCAGCGGTTCCGCAGCCGGCAGAGTAGCAGCACCGCCTTCTGGCCGGAACAAAGAGGCGGGCCGCCGGTTCATCCGTCGGCCTGCAACGATCGGCTTGTCACAATTTCGGGAGAGACGGATGGCACGAGTATCACTCATAGCCGCCAGCGGATTATGCGCGGGCCTCGCCGCCCTCGCGGCGCTGGCGGTTGCGGCCGAGCGCCGGAACAGGAGCCCGTGGCGGCCGATCAACGCGACGAGCCACTGGATACACGGCCCGCGCTCGGGGTCGGTATCGCGTCCCGATCTCGCCCACACCGGCACCGGCTTTACAACGCACATGCTCGCCTCTTTCTGGTGGGCGCTCCCGTTCTCGGCAATGACCGGGCGCAGCGCGCGGCCTTCGCCCTCTCGGGTCGTTGCCGCCGCGGCTGGCACCACCGCCCTTGCAGCCCTCGTCGATTACGGCCTCGTCCCCAAGCGCCTCACGCCCGGCTGGGAACTCGCTTTGCCGAAGTCGGACCTGATGATGGCCTATGTCGCCATGGGTCTCGGCCTTGTCCTCGGAACATACCTGCATGCCGCAACTGCCGGCACGGTCCTGCCTTTCGACGACCAGGAACAACGCCCGTCCTGACAGGTTAGGGCCGCATACCCGCAAGACGCTGGCGCTAAAGACGCCACGGCACAGTGAGGAGGTCTCGAATGAGCAGCCGACCACCACCCGTCCCGTCGGACAACCGCAGCCACAAGGGAGCCGGAGAGTCTGGAAACGTATCCGCCGGGGCGAAGAAGCCCGACCTCGCAGAAAATCCGGAGAAGAAGGGGCAGCAGGGCAACACCAAGGTCAACACGACCCATCAGGGCTATCAGCAGGACAGATGAGGCAGAGCGCATGTCCACTTCCAAGAAGACACCCGCAAGTATCCGCCAGGGCGGTCCGGGCGCCTCCCACGAGAATGCGAAAGCTCCGCTCGAAATAGAGAAGCCGCCGGCCGATTCCGAGCGCCGGACGCGCAGCAAGGTTTCCGGAGGCGGAGGCGAGCACGACCGCCATCACAGCCACGATGCTCGCCGTAAGGGCGGACATTGATCGGGAAGCATCCGGCTGCGCGTGATCGAATGACCGCAGGATGAACAAATCCGCCGCATGGACGTTCTGCTTGACCCGCAACGGGTGGAGGAGTTCGCCATGCGACGCGGTCTGCGCCATCACCCCATGATCGACCTGATCGTGTTCATCGCCGCCCTCGGATTGGTTTCCGCCATCATGATCGCGTCCCTGTTCTTCGGTTAGCCCTGCGCGCCTGGAAGCGGGGTCCGGTCCGATTCACGAATCACCCGACGCCTCGCAACGCCTCGAAGAGGAGCCTGCGCCGTTTGCGGCACCACTCGGAGCGGGCGTAATGCGCCGGAGCGGAAAATCGCCGATTATCAAATCGCTTACAGCATAACGGCGAGTAAAACACATCATCCTATGCGTGTCGTTGCGTCCTGATGCGCAACCCTTATTTCCCTATAAGGTACGTTTCGTCGCCATCTTTCAAGGTTCGAGCCGGCCGAGTTCCCGCCTGCTGCTTGCGCTGGGTGCCGCCCAAGGGCAGCACGGCAGTCGACACGCTTTCAGGTATCCAGACCTACCAGCTCGGTAACGGTCAGGGCCATGCGATGCTCTTCCCACAGGAGCCGCATCCTGCGTGGCGATTTCTTCGATCGCGATCGCGCAATGAGCATCGGCGGTGCCTTTTAGGCGGCGGCGCTGCGGAGGAGGCACGTTCCGCAGCGCTCGGCGGCGCCCCCGGGGAGGGGGAGAGGGGGAGGGACGCCGCCCGGGTCGGCTCCGGCGGAGGAACGAGAGCCGACCGCTCTTCTGAACGTGTCGCCTCGAGGAAGCGACGGCGCCTAACAGCCTACGGTGCGGATGGTTCCGAGAAAATGATGCTTTCCGCAAATTCTTCGGCGTAGCTTGGGCGGCGCGGATTAGGCGGGAAGATGCCGGCCGCGCTGGCGGCCGGCATGAGCGCTCAGGCGTTGAGCGACTTTGCAAAGGGCAGGACGCGGATCCGCTTGCCGAGCGCCTTGAAGGCTGCGTTGGCAACCGCAGGCCCGATCGGCGGAACGCCCGGTTCGCCGATCCCCGACGGCGGGTTGGCAGAGGCGAGGATATGGACCTCGACCTTCGGCATCGCATCGATCCTGAGCGGTGTGTACATATCGTAATTGCCCTGATCGACCTGACCTTCCGTGAGCGTGATTTCCTCGCCCAGGATGGCGCTCAGCCCGAAGCCGATCCCGCCCTCGACCTGAGCGCGGACCTGATCCGGATTGATCGCCAGGCCGCAGTCGACGGCCGCAACGACGCGCTCGACCTTGATGCCCTCGCCATCAATGGAAACTTCGGCAATCTGAGCCACCACCGAACCGAAGCTCTCGGCGACCGCGACCCCGCGGAAGCGGCCTTCGGGCAGAGGTTTCTGCCATTCGGCCTTTTCCGCCGCCAGCTTGAGAACGGTCGCGTGGCGCGAGCCGGGCTCCAGCATTGACAGGCGGAACTCCAGGGGATCCTGCCCGGCAGCCTCGGCGACCTCGTCCAGGAAAGCTTCGGCTGCGAATGCCGTGTGCGTCGAGCCGACGGAGCGCCACCAGAGGACCGGAACGCGAACGTCGGTGGTCGTGAGCCCGACGGTCTGGTTCTGGATGGCATAGGGCAGATTGTTTGCTCCTTCGACGGATGTCGGGTCGACCCCGTTCTGGACCATCCCGTCCCAGGCCGTTTTCGCCATGATCGACTGACCGACAATGTGATCGCTCCAGGCAACGAGTTTCCCGCTTGCGTCGATGCCGGCCTTCAGTCGATGCACATAGGCCGGCCGATACCGCCCGGCGCGCGTATCGTCTTCGCGGGTCCATTGCACCTTGACCGGTGCACGAAAACCGAGAGCCTTCGCCACATGGACGGCTTCGGCCACGACGTCGCCGTCGAATACCGCACGCCGGCCGAAGCTGCCGCCGGTCTTCATGACGTTGAGCCGGACCTTTTCGACCGGTACGCCGGCAATCTCGCTGGCGAGTTTCTGGTAGACGTCGGGGAGCTGATGCCCGCCCCATACCTCGATCGTGCCGTCTTCGTTCCTGCGTGCGACCGCATTCAGGGGTTCCAGGGCGGCATGCGCGAGATAGGGGAACTCGAACGTGGCTTCGATGACCTTTGCGGCCGATGCGAATGCAGCGTCGGCATCCCCGTCCTTGCGCGCGAATGCGGCCGGTGTCTTGCCGGCAAGGTCGCGATAGGTGGACATGAGCTCGGGCGTGCCCCGCTTTTCGGCGTCCGTTTCGTCCCACTCGACGGTAATCGCTTCCCGGCCCTTGATCGCGGCCCACATATGCTCGCCAACCACCGCCACGCCGCGCGGCGTTTCCACCACGTCGACCACACCCTTGATGGCGCGCGCGGCCGTAGCGTCGAAGGACTTGACCTTGGCGCCGAAGAGGGGCGGATGGATCATCACCGCGGTCAGCATTCCCGGGAGCTTCACGTCGATCGTGTATTGCTCGGTTCCGTTTGCCTTCCGGGCGCTGTCGAAGCGCTTCAGCTTGGCGTTGCCGATGAGCTTCCAGTCGCCCGGTTCCTTGAGCTCTACGTCGGTCGGCACCGGGATCGTGGCCGCTTTTGCCGCAAATGCGCCGAAACCGCCGCTCTTGCCGGAAGGATGGGCAAGGGTGCCGTTCTCGACGGTTATCTCGGCCGCGTCGACGCCCCACTCGGCCGCGGCTGCAGCAACCAGCATCGCCCGGGCGGCGGCACCTGCCTTGCGATAGCGTTCCCAGGAGGTGGACATGGAGGTCGAGCCGCCCGTGCCCTGCATGGTTCCGCCAAAGGCGATATTGCCATAGGCCGGTATGTTTCCGGCCGCACCCTTGACGTCGATCGTGGACCAGTCGGCGTCGAGTTCTTCCGCCACCAGCGTGGCGACGCCGTTATAGGAACCCTGACCCATTTCGAACTGGGACGAGAGCACGGTGACCTTTCCGTCCGCTCCGATCATCAGGTAGGGAGAAAATGCGTGGGAGCCGCTCTCCGTTTCCGCCTCGCCCGCAAATGCCGGGGAGGCGGCGAGAACCCTGTATCCGACGGCAATGCCGGTCCCGGCTGCGAGCGCGCCAAGCAGGAATTGTCGCCGCGACGTTTCCATCCGGGCGGCAGGACGGGCGATCGATTGCATCAGTTTCGGTATCATGTCAGGCCTCCAGACGCTTCGCGGCTTCGTGAATGCCCGCGCGGATACGATGGTAGGTGGCGCACCGACAGAGATTGCCGGACATGGCGGCGTCGATGTCGGCATCCGTCGGTTTGGGATTGTTGGCCAGAAGGTCCGTAGCGGACATGATCTGGCCGGACTGACAGTAGCCGCATTGCGGAACGTCGAGATCGGCCCAGACCGCCTGCACCGTCTCGGCAACCTTTCCGTTCAGGCCCTCGATCGTCGTCACCTCGGCTCCTTCGATGTCGCCGATGAAGGTTTGACAGGACCGAGTGGGCGAGCCGTCGACATAGACCGTGCAGGCGCCGCATTGCGCCATGCCGCAGCCGAATTTCGTGCCCGTCAACCCGACAAGGTCCCGGATTGCCCACAGAAGCGGCATATCCGCCTCGGCCTCGATCTTGTGTTCGACGCCGTTGATCTTAACAGTCACCATGGTGTTCTCCTCGCGTTTCGGCGCGTGAAGCGGGATGCCGCTGCCACATGCCGGACTGCCGCTGGCGCGGATGTGGAAAGGTCTTCCGCCCACATTCCGCTCAAGCTCTTGGAATGACTCACGCTCACGAGTCAGGCACCCTGACCTAAGACCATGAACGAGACCTGGAGCTTAGAAGACCATTCGCCGGGCTGGTAGATTCAATCCTGCCGAATTATTGCCCATTCCTGCCAGGTTGACGGGATCGTGATCAGCGCACCGGGTGGGGCAGCAATCATCCCGCGGAGTTCCGCCTCGTCGAATCGCTGGAATTCAGAATCGCCCTGATGTCGCGCAGCGGCGGATGGCCGAATGCCCGGCGGTACTCCCGGTTGAACTGGGTCGGGCTCTCGTAGCCGACCTGCAGCGCCGCCGTCGCCGCATCGAGCGACTTGGAAAGCATCAATTCCCGTGCGTGATGCAGTCGCAGATGCTTCTGGAACTGCAGCGGGCTCATTGCGGTCATGGCACGGAAGTGGTGGTGCAGCGTGGAGACGCCCATATTGGCGATCTCGGCCAGTTCTTCCACGCGAAGCGGTTTGGTGTAGTTTTCCTTCAACCATAGGACCGCCTTGGCGACGCGGTTGCTGTTCGTGCCCGCGAGCGCGAAGCGCCGGAGCCGTGCGCCCTGCTCGCCGGTGAGAAGGCGATAGAGGATCTCGTTCTGGATATGGCCGGCCAGGAACGGAATGTCGGCCGGTGAGCCTGCAAGCGAAATCAGCCGGAACAGGGCATCGAAGAGCTCGCGCGTCGCGGTGCCGACAGCCACACCAAGGTCGCGTTCGGGAATGTCCGTCGGGTGTATGTCGTGATCGGCAATGATGCGCCGCACTTTTTCCATGTCCAGACGCAAGGCCGCTGCGACATAGGGCTCCCCTTCGCTTGCCGCGCAGATCTGCGCAGTTACGGGAAGGCCGATGGCGGTCAGGAAGAAGCAGCCTTCATCGTAGACGAGCGTCTCGTTGCCGACGCGGACATTCTTGCTTCCCTTGATGATGAAAGAGAGGCTTGGCTCGTAAACGCTCGAAAAGGGGCCCGCCGGCTCGACGATGCGATAGAGCGAGAGGCCCGGAACGGGATGCGCGAAGGAAAGCCCGTCCCAGGGCAGTTTCGACAGCCTTTCGAGAATCTGCGCGCGAAGGGCTGCGGTCTCTTCGCGCAGGTCCCTTTGCGGGAACATGATCGTGCTCATTCCTGCTCCTGCCTCTGATTCTGTTTCCGATCATGGGGATCGAAACCCGGTGAGATTATCACATAATTTCGATTTCGACAGAATTGGGCAAGAGTGGCCGATCTCCACTTACTCTGCCGCAAGCGGCGCCGGGTAGCGCTCCTGTTCGTCCGAAACGTCCTGCGCGTCCGCAGGCTCCGGGTCCGTTTTGCGCGATTTCGGCTCCTTGCCGAAGAAGAGCGCATAACCGGCCGGCAGAACCAGGATCGTCAGAACGGTGGCAACCAGTATCCCGCCCATCATCGCATAAGCCAGCGGTCCCCAGAAGACGCCGCGGGAGATCGGGATCAATGCCAGCACCGCGGTGAGCGCCGTCAGCATGATCGGTCGGAAGCGGCGCACCGCCGCGCCGATGATCGCCTCGGAACGTTCCATCCCGGCCGCTATGTCCTGGTCGATCTGGTCCACCAGAATGATCGAGTTGCGGATGATGATGCCGAGCAGCGCGATGACCCCCAGGATGGCGACGAAGCCGAAGGGTGCTCCGCTGATGAGCAGGGCCGCCGCCGCACCGATGATTCCGAGCGGACCGGTTGCGAGCACCAGCATCGCCTTGCCGAAATGCTGAAGTTGCGCCATCAGGAGGATGACGATCACCACCAGCATGATCGGCGCCTTGGCGGCGATCGAGGCCTGGCTCTCGGCGCTGTCTTCGGCGCCGCCCTGGATCTCCACCTTGTAGCCGGGCGCAAGACCCTCCCTCAGTCCCTTGAGCTCGTCGAAGAGCTGCATTGCCACGTCGTTCGGCTGCACGCCGTCAGGCAGCGTTCCGCGCACGGTGATCGTGGGCAGCCGGTCGCGCCGCCACTCGATACCCTGTTCCATGACGGGAACGACCTTGGCAATCTGCGAGACCGGGACGAAGCCGCCGAAATCGGTGGGTACATAGACCGACTGGACGGCAGAGAGCAGGTGGCGATTGCCGCCGGGTTCCCGCGCCACGATGGAGACCGTTTCCTCGCCGTCGCGGAAGCTGTCGAGCGGGACGCCGGACATTGCCGCCTGCAACATCTGGCGGATGCGCTGCGACGTGATGCCGAGGGCGCGGGCGCGGTCCTGGTCGATCACCAGCTTCATCGCCGGCACAGGTTCGAGCCAGTCGTCATGAATGGCGCCGAGCAGCGGGTTTTCCTGAAATTTCGTCTTCACCTGGTCGGCGATGCGACGCACTTCCTCGCGGTCGGGGCCCATCACCCGCATCTGCACCGGCCATCCGGTCGGCGGTCCCAGGAACAACCGGTCAACCTTGGTGCGGATGGAGGGGAAATCCTCGGCGAGTATCGTGCGCAGCTTGACGATCAGCCGCTCGCGGGCCGCCTCGTCCTTTGCCATGACGAGGAGCTGCGCGAAGTTCGGATTGCGAAGCTGCTGGTCGAGCGGCAGGAAGAAGCGCGGGGCGCCTTCGCCGATATAGGTGGCGATGAAGCGCTTGTCCTCATCCTCCATCATCCGCTCCTCGAGCGCCTTGGCCTGCCTTTCGACCTCCTTGATGCTCGTTCCCTCCGGCAGCCAGAGATCGACCAGTATTTCCGGGCGCGAGGACTGCGGGAAGAAATTCTTCGGAATGAACTGAAATGCCCAAAGGCTCGTCACGAAGATGGCAAGCGTCGTCAGGAGCACGAGGACGCGATGGCGCACTGCCCAGCCGACGGTCGCCCTCAGGCGGCGATAGAAGCGCGTATCGAAGACGTCGTGATGGGTGCCGGCGTGGTGGCGCTGCTTCAGGATCATGTAGCCGAGCCAGGGCGTGAAATAGACAGCCACGAACCAGGAGACCACGAGCGCGATGCCGACGACATAGAAGAGCGAGCGCACATATTCGCCGGCGGTCGATTCCGCGAAGCCGACGGGGATAAAGCCGGCGGTGGTGATCAGAGTGCCGGTCAGCATGGGAAAAGCGGTCGAGGAATAGGCGAAGCTCGCCGCGTCGATCTTTTCCAGCCCCTCTTCGAGTTTTCGCTCCATCATCTCGACCACGATCATCGCGTCGTCGACAAGCAGGCCGAGAGCGATGATCAGCGCCCCGAGCGAGATGCGCTGGAGGTCGATGCCCAGCTCGTACATGATCGCAAAGGTGGCCGCGAGTACGAGCGGAATGGCAATCGCGATCACGAGACCGGAGCGCCAGCCGATCGACAGGAAAGAGACGACGAGGACGATGATCAGCGCTTCGATGAGCGCGTGGCTGAACTCGGATATCGCTTCGGTGACGACTTCCGGCTGATTGGAGACCTGATCGACCGACACGCCATAGGGCAGGGCGGACTCAAAGCGATCGTAGGTCGCTTCCACTGCCTTGCCTACGTCCGTGACGTTGAAGCCCTTTGCCATGACGACGCCGATCTGGACGCTGTCGTGGCCGTTGAATCGGAATTTCCGTGCATAGGGATCTTCCAGCCCGGAGGTCACGGTCGCGATGTCGCCGAGCCGGATGGTCCGGTTTCCCGCCCTCAGCCGCAGTTCACGGATGTCCTCGACCTTGGTGACGTCTCCTTCGACCGAGATGCGCACCGAGCGCGTACCGGTGTCGACAGAGCCGGCATGATCGACATTGTTCTGACCGGCGATCGCATTGCGCAGGTCGTTGAACGTCAGGCCGCGCTCCGCGAGAACCTTGGAGGAGAGGTCTATATAGATTTTCTCGGGCTGGTCCCCGAGGATCACGACCTTCTCGACGCCTGGCGTCGTCAGCAGCATGTCGCGCCCCTCAATCGCGAAGCGCTTCAGTTCGGGATAGCTGAAGCCGTCGCCGCTGATCGAATGCAGGGTGATAAAGGTGTCGCCGAACTCATCGTTGAAATAGGGGCCGAGCACGCCCTCGGGCAGCTCGTTGGCGATGTCGCCCACCTTCTTGCGCACCTGGTAGAAGGCGTCGGCGACCTCGTCTGCGTCGGTATCGCCCTCGATCTGGACCGTGATGATGGCGCTGCCGGCGCGCGTATAGGAACGGACGAAATCGAGATGCGGCGTTTCCTGCAGCTTGCGCTCGATCTTGTTGACCACCTGGTCTTCCATTTCCTGGATGGAAGCTCCCGGCCATACGGCTTGTACCACCATGACCCGGAACGTGAATTCCGGATCCTCGCGTTGCCCCATGCGCAGGAGCCCAAGCCCGCCGGTGATGATGATCAGCGCCAGCAGGAAGCGCGCGATGCTCGGATGCCCGATTGCCCAGCGCGAAAAATTGAACGGTTTCTTGTCCTCGGTGGAGGCGTGCATGGCCGTCGTCCCGTTCTACCGGTGGAGGTTGAAGCACTTCCTGGAAAAGTGGAAACCGGTTTTCCGTGGGAAGTGCATAGTTCAAAGGGTCAGAGCGCTACTTTGCTGCGAGCTCTAACGGAGAATTTCGGGCGTTTCGGCCCGGGCGGACTGCTGCTCGGCCGATTGCTGTTCGCCCGCCTGCAGTCTCACCTTCAGATCCTCGGCCATGAACTGTGTGCCTGCGGCAACGACGAGGTCGCCGGCGCCGAGGCCTTCGGCGACCCGCACACCGTTGTCAGCGAAATCGGCGAGCTTGATCGGGCGCGCATGAACGGTCGAGAAGTCACGGTCAACGATCCAGACGATATTCTGGCCGTCCTTCTTCGACAGCGCGCTCAGGGGGATGGAAACGAGCGGCGCCGAGCTTTCCGCAGCCGCCTCGACCGTCGCCGTCATGCCGAGAAGCACGCGCCCGTCGTTCGGCAGGCTGACGCGTACGGCAAAGGTGCGCGAGCGCGGATCGGCACTGCCGGAGACTTCGCGCACATGGCCGTCGAGCACAAGCATGTCGTTCGACCAGAAGCGCACCCCGACCGGTTTGCCGGGCTTGAATTCGGCAATATCCGTCTCCGGCACTGCGATTTCGACTTCCTTCTCGCCGTCGACAGCGACGGTCACGACGGGCGTTCCGGTGCCGACGACCTGGCCGATATCGGCGTTTACGATCGTGACGATGCCGTTCTGGTCGGCTTTGAGGTCCGTATAGTTTACCTGGTTCTTCGCCTGGCTCAGCGACGAAGCCGCGGCGTCTCGCGTCGAGACCGCCTGATCGTAAAGAAGGGTTGCCTGATCGAGTTGAGCCTGGGAGGAAAACGATTTGCTGAAGAGCTGTTCGGCCCGGAGTTTCGCAAGCGCTGTCGTCCGCACCTGCTTTTCGGCGGCAAGCAGGTCTGCCTCTGCGCTCGTGACCGCAAGCCGATAGTCGGTGGCGTCGATACGGGCGAGAATGTCACCCGGCTTGACCCGGTCGCCGATATTGACGAGCCGTTCGGTGATCTTGCCGCCGACGCGGAAACCGAGATTCATCTCCGTGCGCGCTTTGACCGAGCCGGAATAGTGAAGCTCCCGCGGTTCGCCGGCCGGAGCAATCTCCACGACCTTGACCGGGCGTATGGTCTCCTTCGTCTCGACTTTCTCCTCCGAGCAGCCGGAGAGAACAGCACCCAGCAGAATCGCGGTGAGGAGACGGGCGGCGAACGGTCGGTTGAGGGCGCTTCCTGAAAACATCGCTCTTACTCTCCTTGGCCGCTCTGCGGCGGCGCGGCGTTTTTGTGCATGGCTTCGCCCCGAAACCGCTCCGTCTTGGAGCGGCAAGCCTTATTTTTTCAGCGCCCGGATCGCGAACTCGATGAGCTCCTCCGGTGTCGCGCGGTTTTCCTTGGCGAGACACTGGGCGACGATCTGCGGATGGCAAAGGGTGACGAGACTGGCGCCGAAGCATCTGGCGGCGATAGCGGGGTCCTGTTCGGCGAACTCTCCGGCTTCGATCCCGTCGCGGATAATAGCTGCGAGGAGCTCGTCCAGACGGCCGATATGTTTCTCGATCACGTGCCAGTCGCGCTCGATCGCCACGACGACCATTTCATGGACTTTCTGTTCGTCGAGCATTGTCTCGACGGTGAGCTTGTGCTGCCCCAGCCCGTAGCGCCTCAGCCGCTCGGAAGCGCTGAGCGGCAGACGCGCGATTTCCAGCGCCTGCTGGTAGCTTGCCCCGAGCATGCGCGAGCAAAGCGCCTGATGAATTTCCGTCTTCGACGCGAAGAAACGGTAGATGTTGGCCGGCGACATATCGAGCTCGCGCGCGATATCGGCGACGTTTGTCTTGGCATAGCCGTAATGGCGGAACAGCCGCTCCGCGGCTTCAAGAATACGCGTCACGTTTTCCTGGCGGGCTGCGTCGGCGGCGTTGTCTGCGAGATCGCTCATCCTGTCTCCTGCTGATGAGTGACGAATTTCGAATTTCGTCAGTGATAATCCGAACACCGTTACTTGTCAACCGCTGACTACTTCGCGGCTATCGGCTGCTGATATGCTCATTGACTCATTATACCAGTTCGGCTATTCGGATCGTCGAGATAGCTGAGGAGTTGCGAATGACATCGATTGCCCTGTTCGGCGCCGGCGGGAAGATGGGCTGCCGCCTGGCCAAGAACCTCAAAGGCTCGCGTTTCGACGTGCGCCATGTCGAAGTGAGCGAGGCGGGCAAGGCGCGGCTGGCCGACGAGCTCGGGCTTCAGGTCGTCGCTGCCGATGAGGCGCTGGACGGTGCCGAGGTGGTCATTCTGGCGGTGCCGGATACGGCGATCGGCAAGGTTGCTTCCGCGATTGTGAATAGGCTGAAGCCCGGCACGATGGTCATCGTCCTCGATGCGGCGGCACCCTATGCCGGTCATCTGCCGGAGCGCGGCGATCTTACCTATTTCGTTACCCATCCCTGCCACCCGCCGATCTTCAACGACGAGACGGACCCGGCGGCCAAGCGTGACTTCTTCGGCGGAGTCGCCGCCAAGCAGCACATCGTCTCCGCACTGATGCAGGGGCCGGAAGAGGCCTATGCGCTCGGCGAGGAGATCGCAAAGGTCATCTGGGCGCCGGTGATGCGCTCGCACCGGGTGACGGTCGAACAGATTGCGTTGCTGGAGCCGGGCCTCTCCGAAACGGTCTGCGCCTCGCTGCTGGTCGTCATGCGTGAGGCGATGGAGGAGTGCGTCAAGCGTGGCGTCCCGAAAGAGGCCGCGCGCGACTTCCTGCTCGGCCACATGAACGTGCTCGGCGCCGTGATCTTCGAAGAGACGCCCGGCGTCTTCTCCGACGCCTGCAACAAGGCCATCGAATTCGGCAAGCCGATGCTCATGCGCGAGGACTGGAAACGCGTCTTCGAGCCGCAGGAGATCGCCGACAGCATCCGCCGCATCACCTGATCGCGCGAACGGAATACCGGAGCCTGTGAGGACAGCTCCGACGATTTTTCAACCTGGGAGGAAAAGCAGATGAAACTGACACGCAGAATGACCATCGCCGCTTTCGCGGCGGTATTGGCGGCGAGCTCCGCCATTCCGGCCTATGCGGCCGATCTCATCGCCATCATCACGCCGTCGCACGACAACCCCTTCTTCAAGGCCGAAGCGGTGGGTGCTGAGGCCAAGGCGAAGGAACTCGGCTACGAAACACTGGTCCTCGTGCATGACGACGATGCGAACAAGCAATCGCAGCTGATCGACACCGCGATCGGCCGTGGCGCCAAGGCGATCATTCTCGACAATGCCGGCTCTGAAGCGTCCATCGCGGCCGTCCAGAAGGCGAAGGATGCGGGCGTGCCGTCCTTCCTGATCGATCGTGAGATCAACGCGACCGGGGTCGCCGTCTCGCAGATCGTCTCCAACAACTATCAGGGCGCGCAGCTAGGTGCCGAGGAATTCGTGAAGCTGATGGGCGAGTCCGGCAATTATGTCGAGTTGCTCGGCCGCGAAGCCGATCTCAACGCCGGCATCCGTTCGAAGGGCTACCACGACGTCATCGACGAATATCCGGAGATGAAGATGGTGGCGCAGCAGTCGGCGAACTGGAGCCAGACCGAGGGCTACAGCAAGATGGAGACGATCCTTCAGGCCAATCCCGACATCAAGGGGGTGATCTCCGGCAACGACACGATGGCAATGGGCGCGATCGCCGCGTTGCAGGCGGCCGGCCGCAAGGACGTGATCGTCGTCGGCTTCGACGGCTCCAACGACGTTCGCGACTCGATCAAGTCCGGCGGCATCAAGGCCACCGTCCTGCAGCCGGCCTACGCCCAGGCGCAGATGGCGGTGCAGCAGGCTCACGAATACATCACCACCGGCAAGGCGCCGGCGGAAGAAAAGCAGCTCATGGACTGCGTGCTGATCAATAGCGAAAACGCCGACCAGCTCGAGACCTTCGCGCTGGCGGATTGATCGGTTCCAGGGGGTCGGAGCGGGGGCGGGCGAAAACCGTCCGCACCCGCTGAGCCTTTGAATCTGCGCACGGTGCTTACCGAAAACCGGCTCCGCTTTTCGGGCCGATGCGCTGGGCACGCGGCCCATACGCTGCGCGCCTGTCCTGTCATGGAGTGAATTTCGATGCCGAAGTTTAAGGTCGCGGCCGCACTTGTGGTTGCGGGCGTGATGGCACTCTCGGGCTGCAAGATCATCAAGACGCCGACTGCCGAAGAGGCCGCCGAGGCTGCCTCCGGCGGCTTCAATCCCAATCGCATGGTCGCCGAGATCTGGGACGCCAAAGTGCTTCCCTATCTAGACAGAAAGGCCGGTCCGTTCGTCGAAGTGACAGCTCTCGCCGAGAGCGATCCGCAGGCGGCGGGTGCCAAATACGGCCACAAGGAAAAACAGGGAAGTACCCCCTGGACTTTTGCGGCGCGTCTCTCCGGCACCATCGTCAAGGCCGAGACGAAGTCGCGTTCGGCCTATGTGGAAGTCGATGCGAACGGCGACGGCAAGGCGGACGCACGGGTGCAGATCGGCCCGGCGATCCGCGGCACGGCGATCCGCGACAGCCTCGACTTCGTCAACTTCAACGAATTCAAGAACCAGATCGAGTGGGCGCAGTTCGGCAAGGCCTTCAACACGCATGTCAACGGACTGGTGCTGGAAAAGCTGTCCCGCGACGGACTTGTCGGCAAGAAACTCGACGCTGTCGGCGCCTATCCGCTGCCCGCCAAGGGCCAATTGCCGCTGTTCGTTCCGGCTCTGCTGACGGTGGGCGGATGATCATGCACCCAACTGACGACGACAATTGCGTCCTGCGCCTCGAAGACGTGACGAAGGTCTATTCGGGCATCGTTGCGGTGCGCCATGCGAACCTTTCGCTCCGGCGCGGCGCCGTGAACGTGCTCGTCGGCGAAAACGGTGCCGGCAAGTCGACCCTGATGCGGATCATCGCCGGCGTCGAGAAGCCCTCGCTCGGCCGCATCCTGCTCGACGGCCAGGAGGTGGAATTCCATTCGCCCGCCGACGCGCAGCGCCACGGCATCGGCATGGTCTTTCAGGAACTCAACCTGTTCGGCAACCTCTCGGTTGCCGAGAACATCTTCGCGACCCGTGAGCTGACCCGGGGCATTCGCGGCATCGATCATCGCGCGCAGGTCGAGAGGGCCACCGGGTTCCTCGACCGGCTCGATGCCGGGATCGATGCCGAGACGCTCGTCGAAGACCTGCCGATCGGGCAGCAGCAGCTGGTGGAGATCGCCAAGGCGATCTCGCTCGATACCCGCATCCTTATTCTCGACGAGCCGACGTCGGCCCTTTCGGCGGCGGAGGTGGATGTCCTTTTCAAGGTCATCCGCGAGCTGAAGGCACAAGGGGTGGCGATCGTCTACATTTCTCACCGGCTCGAAGAGCTGATGCGGATCGGCGACTACATCACCGTGCTCAGGGATGGACAGATCACCGGCCACGCCATGGTCAAGGACATCGATACCAGATGGATCGTCCGGTCGATGATCGGCTCGGACGCGAAGGACTTCGCCAAATCGGTCGACCACCGCCTCGGGGAGGAGGCGTTCCGTGCCGAGGAGATCTGCCTGCCGCGCCGGACCGGCGGGCTCGCGGTCGACCATGTCTCGATCTCGGTACGTGCGGGCGAGGTGTTGGGTATCTACGGGCTGATGGGGGCCGGCCGCAGCGAAATTTTCGAATGCGTCATGGGTCAGCACCCGCATTCCTCGGGGCGGATCTTCGTCGGCGGGACGGAGGTCGACGCCAGCGACACGTCGGGCAGAATCGGCGCAGGATTGGCGCTCATTCCGGAAGATCGCCAGCGCGAGGGTCTCGTCCAGGCGCTTTCCATCGCCAGCAATCTGACGCTTGCGAGCCTCGACCGCTTCGTGCGCTTCGGCTTCCATATCGTCGGCGCGCGGGAGCAGGCCTCGATCGCTGCGGCCATCCGCGATCTTTCCATCAAGGCACCCAACCCGGGCTTCGAGGTGACCTCGATGTCCGGCGGCAACCAGCAGAAGGTGGTCATCGGCAAGGCCCTGATGACCAAACCCAAGGTGCTGCTGATGGACGAACCCAGCCGCGGCATAGATGTCGGCGCCAAAGCGGATGTCTTCCGCACCATGCGCCGGCTTGCCGGCGAGGGGCTCGCCATCCTCTTTTCCACCTCCGACCTCGAAGAGGTCATGGCGCTCTCCGACCGCATCGCCGTCATGAGCAACGGACGGCTGGTCACGGTCATCGACCGCGCCGACGCGACGGAAGAGATGATCGTGAAGGCTTCGGCCGAGGGGCATAAAACGACAAGGGAACACGCCTGATGACGACGGCAACGACGACCACCAACGCAACCGACGCGACGAGCGGCTCGGTGCTGCTCACATTGATGAAGCTCAGGACGTTCATCGCCCTCTTCGCGGTTATCGCCTTCTTCTCGATCTTCGCGCCGAACTTTCTTTCGACCGCCAATCTGATCCTGATGTCGAAGCATGTGGCGCTCAACGCCTTCCTGGCCATGGGCATGACCTTCGTCATCATCACCGGCGGCATCGATCTTTCCGTCGGTTCGATCGTCGGGCTCTGCGGCATGGTGGCCGGCGGGCTCATCCTCAACGGCATCGATCTGCAGTTCGGCTACACGGTCTATTTCAACGTCGTCGAGGTTTGCCTCATCACGCTCGCCGTCGGGATCGTCATCGGCGCGGTCAACGGGCTCCTGATCACCAAGCTCAACGTCGCACCCTTCATCGCCACGCTCGGCACGCTCTACGTCGCGCGTGGCTTTGCCCTGCTTTCATCGGGCGGCCAGACATTCCCCAACCTCGTCGGCAAGCCGGAACTCGCGACGACGGGCTTTGCCTTCCTCGGTTCCGGCCGGCTTCTCGGTCTGCCGGTTTCGATCTGGATACTCATCGTCGTGGCGCTCGCGGCCGCGTACGTGGCCAGGTACACACCGATCGGCCGGCATATCTTCGCCGTCGGCGGCAACGAGCGTGCCGCCCGCATGTCCGGCATCCGGGTCGACCGGGTGAAGATGTTCGTCTATATGTTCTCCGGCTTCTGCGCGGCGATTGTCGGACTGGTTATCTCGTCGGAACTCATGGCCTCGCACCCGGCAACGGGCAATTCCTTCGAGCTCAATGCCATTGCCGCAGCGGTTCTCGGAGGCACGTCGATGTCCGGCGGCCGCGGGACGATTGGCGGCACCATCATCGGCGCCTTCGTTATCGGCATTCTTTCGGACGGTCTCGTGATGATGGGCATCTCGTCCTTCTGGCAGATGGTCATCAAGGGGATCGTGATCATCGTCGCCGTCGTGGTGGATCAGGCGCAACGCCGGCTGCAGCAACAGGTTACGCTGATGCAGCTTGCGAAAAAGGGGTGACGGGGCATGACAGACCTCAAAGGCGCGCTGATCGGCTGCGGGTTCTTCGCAGTCAACCAGATGCACGGCTGGCGTGACGCGGAAGGGGCGCGCATCGTGGCCATCTGCGATCGTGATCCCGAGAGGCTGAAGGCGGTCGGCGACGCGTTCGACATTCAGCGGCGCTACACCTCGGCCGAGGACCTTTTTGCCGATGGCGGCTTCGATTTCGTCGACATCGCCACGACCATCGGAAGTCACCGGGCGTTGGTGGAAATGGCCGCGCGACACGGGGTCGCGACGATCTGTCAAAAGCCGATCGCGCCCACCATGGCGGACGCCAAGGCAATGGTCTCGGCTTGCGCGAAATCAGGCGTGGCGTTCATGGTTCACGAGAATTTCCGCTGGCAGTCGCCGATACGGGCGGTAAAGGCGGCGATCGACAGCGGCGCGATCGGCGAGGTGTTCTGGGGGCGGATAAGCTTCCGATCGGGTTATGACGTCTTCTCCGGCCAACCCTATCTCGCCACGGGCAAGCGCTTCATCATCGAGGATCTCGGCATTCATGCGCTCGACGTCGCGCGCTACATCTTCGGTGATGCGACGGCGGTGACCGCGCGCACGCGCCGGGTCAATCCGGCGATTGCCGGCGAGGACGTCGCGACGATGCTCCTGGACCATGACGGGGGGATCACATCGATCGTCGACTGCAGCTACGCGACCAGGCTGCCGATCGAGCCCTTTCCCGAGACCCTCGTGGAGGTGGACGGGAGCAAGGGCACCTTGCGGCTAACGCAGGGCTATCACCTTGCCGTTCACGCGAAGGGGGCTACCAAGCTGACGAATGTCGAACCGCCCGTCCTTTCCTGGGCGTCGCCTCCCTGGCACAACATTCAGGAGAGCGTCGCGCTGATTCAGCAGCATTGGATCGAAGCCTTGCGGGCCGGACGCGAGCCGGATACGTCCGGCCGCGACAATCTCGAGACCTTCGCCCTGGTCGAGGCCTCCTATCTGAGCGCGGCGGAAGGGCGAACCGTTTCACTCGCGGAGGTTCTCGGATGACGGTCTCCCGTGCCTTTGTCCTCTTCGGCACCGACGAGAAGGAGCCGGAGGCGCGCAGGATCGAGGCGGGCCGCTTGAGCGCCGATTTCGTTAGCGGCAATCTGCGCACGATCCGCTTTGCCGGCAAGGAGGTACTCAGGGCCATCTCCTTTCTCGTCCGAGACCGGGATTGGGGCACCTGCGAGGCGGAAATCCGCGACCTGACATTTGAGGAGGGCCGGGCCGGGACAGTCGTTCGGTACTCCGCCAGGTTCCGGTCGCCGGATGGGGCTCTTCTCGATTGCAGCGCCACTATCGACCTGAAGCCCGACCGCCTCGTCTTCGGCGCGCGCTTCACGCCGGATCGCGATTTCGAAACGGCGCGCGCCGGCTTCGCCGTCCTGCATCCGATCGTCGGTCTGGCCGGGCGGCCGGTCCAGGTGGAGCATAGAGACGGCACGGTCGAACGGTCGGTCTTCCCGGACCTCATCGAGCCCTGGCAGCCGTTCATGGACATCGCGGCGATTACCCACGAAGTTTCGCCCGGCATCAAGGCCGAGTGCCGCTTCGCCGGCGACGTGTTCGAGATGGAGGACCAGCGGAACTGGACCGACGGCTCCTACAAGACCTACGTGCGCCCGCTGGAACTGCCCTGGCCCTATCTGCTGAAGGCGGGTGAGACGGTGCACCAGGGCGTGACGCTTTCGATTCTCGCGGCTGAGGACACCGCCGAGCTGGAAGAGCGCAGCCAAGGCAAAATTCGCCTTTCGCTCAGGCGCGATGCGGGAAGATTGCCCGAGATCGGCATCGGCCTGCGGCCGGACGCTGCAGCTGAAGAGCTGGACAATGCGGGGCTTCTGAAGCGCGTCGGCGCACGGCACCTCGTCTGCCATTTCGACCCGGATGCCGGCCACGGTCTGACTGACCTTCGGCACTTCCGAAGCGTGGCCGACGCGTCGGGCTGTGCGGTGACACTCGAATGTTTCGTTCCATGCAAGCGACCCCCCGATGCGGATCTCGGCGAGATCGCGCAGCTTGTGCGCCAGAGCGGCCTCGACCTCGCAAGCCTGGCCGTCTCTCCCTCGGTCGACCGGCAGTCGACGCCGCCCGGTAGCGTCTGGCCGGACTGCCCGCCGCTCGAAGACATCTATGCGGCCGCTCGGAAGGCGTTTCCGGGCGTGCCGCTCGGCGGCGGCATGTTCAGCTATTTCACCGAGCTCAACCGTAAGCGGGTGCCCGCCGAAGGACTTTCCTACGTCACCCACTGCACCAGCCCGATCGTCCATGCGGCCGACGACACGAGCGTGATGCAGACCTTCGAGGCGTTGCGGGACGTAACCCGGTCCGTCCGCGCGATCTATGGCGCGAAGCCCTATCGCATAGGTCCCTCCACGATTGCCATGCGCCAGAACCCCTATGGCAGCGCGACGAAGGACAATCCGTTCGGCAAGCGGATCGCCATGGCGGCGCGGGACCCCCGACATAACGCGCTCTTCGGCGCTGCCTGGACGCTTGCCTATGCCGCGACGGTTGCCGATGCGGAGCCCGAGCTATTGACGCTTTCGACGCTTACGGGACCATTCGGGCTGATCGCCAGCGCCGGGGAGCCCGTCGAAGCCGGTCGGACGAGACCGCTGTCTCATGTCCTGACCTGGCTCGCGCAGCTGTCGGACGGCATGCGGATCGCGGTCGAAACATCCGCGCCCGAATGCGTTGCCGGCCTTGGTGCGGCGTTGAATGGAACGAGTACCTTGTTGCTTGCCAATCTCACACCCGATCTGCAACGGGTGATGCTTCCCGAGGCCGGCGCGCGTAGCCTTACGCTCCTCGACGAGACCTGGTTGCGCGATGGCGCGGAGGAACTGGAGGCGAAAGCGCACCAAAGCGACATCCTCGACCTGCCCGCTTATGCGGCTGCCCGCATCGATATGCAGTGATTCACGTCGGTCTGATGAAGGCTTGAGCGCGAAAGCGCGAGAGCGACGACTACTGGTGACTCCTTCCACGCGCCCTCCTGTGGTATCCTCTCGGCTTGCGCTTCCTCCTGGGGGGTAAGAAAATGGAAGCTCTTGCAGCCCTGGCGCGAAACTGCATCGTCACGTTATTGTGCGGTTGCGCGCTCTTCGCACCTTCGCTTGCTGCCGAGGAGGCCGATGACGTCGCGACCGGGACGCGGCTTGCCGAGTTATTGCGAGCCGCCCGAAACGTCCTTTCGAATTACCAGTCGCTCATCAATGACCCGGCAATCGGAGACAAGAAACTCGACGGCGAGCGGTTCACGGCCGAAGCGATCGCCCTTTATGGCGAGCGCACCGGCCATCCGTTGATCTCGAATGATCTCGGCGATCGCGACCGCAAGCTTCTCCAGGCGCAGATCGAGGCGATGCGGGAAGTCGTGAATGAAGAGCAGGACGACATAAACCGCCCCGGGATCGGGTTCAAGGGTTTCGTCCCGGCCATTTTCGCGCGTCTGATGAACGAGAAATTTGCCGTCAAGGCCGGCAATGAGGCGCTGGTCCGCGTGACGGCGCCGGAGGTTCTGGTGCGCAACCGCAAGTCGCTTCCCGATGCCTGGGAGGCCCGGGTCATCAACGAGGTCTTCTCGGATCCGCAGAGGCCGAGGGGTGAACTCTATACGGAAGTGACGCAGGTGAACGGCCGCCCGGCGTTCCGGATGCTGCTGCCGGAATATTACACGGAGTCCTGTCTTTCCTGTCATGGTTCGCCGAAGGGTGAAATCGACGTCACCGGCTATCCGAAGGAAGGCGGCAAGGCCGGCGATCTGGGCGGTGCCATCAGCATCGTCTTGTTCAAATGAGTGCGCTTGGGCATGAGCTCCGGTCGACACCGGCCGCCCGGCCCGCGAAAAGGCTCGACAGCCGGATCACCGATCTGCCGATCTCTGCCCGCGTGGCCGCGCTCACCGCGGCCGGCCTGATCAGCCTTGTCCTTTCATCCCTGTTTCTCACGCAGGCGCTTTATCGCAGTGCCGAGCGCATGGCCGAAACCAGGGAGCTCTTCGATCGGGCGGCATCGGCCGCATCGGCCCATGTGGCATTCGGCGATCTCAGATATTGGCTGACCGATCTCTCCGTCAGTCTGCTGATGAACTCCCAGCGCAACGCCGACGAGGCCCGCGAACGGTTGCAGGAACAGTTGGCGGGCCTTGCAAAGCACGCGCCCGAGGCGGTGGAGGCAATTCGTACGGAAGTCGACGCCTATGTCGAAACGGCTCTCCAGGCAGCCGACAGCTACACCCAGGACAACCGCATCGTCGGCAACGCCTTGCTGGCAAAGGCGCGTACCCACAGCGGCAAGGTCGATGCGGATCTCAACAGGCTCGTGGAACAGGTAAAGGCCGAGGCGGAAGCTGCCCGCAACGAGGTCGTCGTGCAAACCGAGAAGACAGCCACGACCGCGGCCATCCTGGTGGGCGGCGTGGTGTTGATCGGTTCGCTGCTGACCCTCCTCGTCCTGCGCTCTATCGTCGGCCCGCTGCGGCGCCTCAATCGCGTCATCGGCGACCTGACGGAGGGACGTTACGACGTCGATATCCCCGAGGAGGGCGGCGACGAACTGGGAGCGATGGCAAGGACGCTTTCGCTCTTTCGGGAAAGCGCCATCGAAAAGAAAAAACTTGAAGACGAAGCGGAGCGGCAGCGGCGGACGATCGCAGCCGCCCTCGAGGTGATTTCGGATGGCTTCGTCCTCTATGACTCCGAGGACAGAATCCTGGTCGCCAACAGCAAATATTGCGAAATCTTCCCGAGCCACAAGCCGAATACGCTCCGCGGCAGGAGCTTCCGCGAAATCGTGGAGCAGAACCTGGAGATGGGCCAGGTGGATCTCGAAGGCAAGTCGCCGCAGGAGTGGGTCGACGAGCGCGTAAGGCTGCATCGGGACCCTGCCGGCCTCGTTGACGAGAAGCGGTTCGGCGACAAGTGGGTCCGCATCAGCAAACGAAAGATTCCGGATGGCGGAACGGTCGCCGTCTACACCGACATCACCGAGCTCAAGCAGCGGCAGGTCGAACTCGAGCGCGCGAAGAGCCACGCGGAGTCGGCAAACGAGGCCAAGAGCCAGTTCCTCGCCTCCATGAGCCACGAGTTGCGCACGCCCCTCAATGCGATCATCGGCTACAGCGAGATGCTGATAGAGGAGGCACGCGACCACGAGGATGAGGAGCTCGTCCCGGACCTCGACAAGATAGCGTCCGCGGGTCGCCATCTTCTTTCGCTCATCAACGACATTCTCGACCTGTCGAAGATCGAGGCGAACAAGATGGAGGTTTTCCTCGAGACCTTCAGCGTTGCCGACCTGCTCCGTGACGTTGCGGCGACGGTCGCGCCGTTGATGGCCAGGAACGGAAACGAGTTCACGCACGACTTCGAAGCCGATCTCGGCGAGATGCATTCCGACCAGACCAAGCTGCGCCAGAACCTTTTCAACCTGCTCAGCAATGCGGCCAAGTTCACGAATGGCGGGCGGGTGACCCTGAGGGTCCGGCGGGAGCAAAGATCGGACCGCGACTGGCTTGTGTTCCAGGTCTCCGACACCGGCATCGGCATGTCACCGGAGCAGCAGGAACGGCTTTTCAATGCCTTCACCCAGGCGGATGCCTCAACCACCCGAAACTACGGCGGCACGGGCCTGGGCTTGAGCATCACGCGCAGCTTCTGCCGCATGATCGGCGGCGTCGTTACCGTCGAAAGCGAATTCGGCAAGGGTTCCATGTTCACCATGGAGGTGCCGGCGCAGTGCGAGAGAGAGGCCGACGGACCGCCGGCCGAACCCGTACCGCAGGTCGGGTCGGGCCGCACCGCACTCATCATCGACGACGAGCCGGCTGCCCGCAGCCTTATCGCAAAGGCACTGGCGGAAGCGGGCCTCGCTTCGATCGAGGCATCGAACGGACAGGAAGGATTGGCTGCCGCACGCAAGCATCGGCCAGACGCGATCATCCTCGATATCATCATGCCGCATCAGGACGGCTGGTCGGTCCTGCGCGCTCTGAAGAACGATCCCGAATTATGCACGATCCCGGTGATCCTGGCGACGATCCTGGCGGACCGCGAGCTGGGTCTTTCGCTCGGCGCGGTCGAATATCTGACGAAGCCGATCGATACCGACAAGCTGGTCCGGACGATCGAGACATTCGGGGGCGGCAAGCACGACGTTCTGGTCGTCGACGACGACCAGGCCTCCCGCGAGTTTCTCAGGCGCATTCTGGTCAAGAGAAAGTGGACCGTACACGAAGCGGGCGACGGGATCCGCGGACTGGAAATGATGAAGCGGATTCTGCCGCGTCTCGT
This sequence comes from Sinorhizobium sp. 22678, assembly GCF_052044265.1. Lineage (NCBI taxonomy): Bacteria > Pseudomonadati > Pseudomonadota > Alphaproteobacteria > Hyphomicrobiales > Rhizobiaceae > Sinorhizobium > Sinorhizobium sp. 22678. The sequence goes on from NZ_JBQEMS010000012.1 coordinate 72,777, forward strand.
CCTGCTCGACCTTCTGATGCCGGAAATGGATGGGTTTCAGACGCTCAGCGAAATGCAGAGGATTCCGGAGCTGCAGAACATTCCGGTGGTGGTGGTCACGTCGAAGGACCTCTCCGCAAACGAGCTGAAATGGTTGCGCGACCGCGCCGTCGCTGTCGTGAACAAAGGCGCAAACAGCCGCTCCCAGCTGGTCGCGGCACTCGAACGTCAGATCGGAACGGGCGCTTCGGTCGGCAAAGCCCTCGCGGACGGCTGAACATAGGCAGGAGGAGAGCCGCAAATGACGAGAATCCTTCTGGTGGAAGACAATGAAATGAACCGCGACATGCTTTCCCGGCGGCTGTCTCGCCGGGGCTTCGACGTGCTGATTGCTGAAAACGGAAAGGCCGGCGTCGAACTTGCCGCATCCGAAAAGCCGGACCTGATCCTCATGGATATGAGCCTGCCGGTGATGGACGGCTGGGAAGCGACACGACGGATCAAGGCCAATCCGCTGACATCCGGAATACCGGTCATCGCCCTGACGGCGCATGCAATGGCGAGCGACCGGGAGATGGCCCTTGAAGCCGGATGCGACGATTACGACAGCAAGCCGGTCGACTTGCCCCAACTCGTTCGCAAGATCGAGCGGCTGCTCGCGGTATAGGTGGGAAGATGACCACCGGCAACGACTTCCAGCACCAGGCGATCGCCGCTCACGTGGCCCAGCGATTGGCCGGCCCGGCGCGGGCAATCCTGGGTTTCCAGGAACTGTTGATCGAGCAGGCGCGGGATCTCGGTTTGATCCACATTAAGAGCGATCTCGACCGGATCGGTGCTGCAGCAAGGCAACTGAACGGCTTTATAGATCGCCTTCTCGAGGGCACGGCCTGCGCTCTGGAGGAAGGAGAAGCGGAGGCGGAGGCAAGGCTCCGCCACGACCTGCGCACGCCGCTCAACGCCATCATAGGCTATTCCGAAATGATCCTCGAAGAGGCAGCCGATGCGCCGGAGCATGCGCTGAAGGAAGACCTCCATGTGATACTGTCGGCGGCGGCGGAGCTCCTGAGGCAGGTCGACGCCATCGCCAGTCTTTCGCGCGGGGAAACGGTCGAGATGCTTCAACCGGGGGAACGCGCCGAAATCGACGCGGCAGGGCTCGAGCGACTTCTGTTCAAGGCGCAAGAGATTGCATGGCCGGAGCAGGGGGGCAGGATCCTCGTCGTCGACGACGTGGCCAGCAATCGTGATCTCCTGTCCCGGCGGCTGCGGCGCGAAGGTCACCGCGTGGTCACCGCCGAATCCGGACTGTCCGCGCTGGCGAAATTGGCCGAGGGCGAGTTCGACCTCATCCTGCTCGACATTCTGATGCCGGACATGAACGGCATCGAGATGCTGTCGCGATTGAAGTCCGAGGAGCGATGGAAGCACGTACCGGTCATCATGATCTCGGGCTTGAGTGATGTCACGGCGGTAGCCCGCTGCATCGAGGCCGGCGCCGACGATTATCTGACGAAGCCATTCAATCCGATACTTCTGCGCGCGCGGATCAACTCCACGCTCGAGAAGAAGCGCTGGCTCGACCGGGAGCATCGCTACCTCCAGGAGATAAAAGCGGAAAAGCTGCGGGCGGATTCCCTCATTCGCGCGATCCTGCCCGACCAGATCGTTGCGCGGCTGCAGGATGGCGAAGAGATCATCGCCGACCGCTTCGAAGAGGTGTCCATTCTATTTGCCGATATCGTCGGCTTTTCGCCCATTGCAGCAAGATCGACTGCGTCCGATCTGGTCAGGCGCCTGGACGGAATGTTCAGGAGGTTCGATCTGCTTACGGAGCAGCACCGTGTCGAGAAGATCAAGACCATAGGAGACGCCTATATGGCCGCCTGCGGGATCCCGGAGCCTGCGCCGGATCATGCCGACCGGGTCGTGGCCCTCGGAAAGTCCATGCTTCGATCCTTGCAGGACACGGAAGCCGGGCCCGACCGTTTTCGGGTTCGGATCGGAATCCATACGGGGCCAGTCGTCGCCGGACTGATCGGGCGGCTCCGGTTCGTCTACGACGTTTGGGGAGAAACGGTGAACATAGCGAGCCGGCTCGAATCCCAGGGGGTGGCCGATTGCATACAGATCTCCGAGGCGACGAGGCGCGCGCTGCGCAGTCAATGGACGCTCGAGCGCCGTTGCGCTCTGGAGCTGCGGGGGATAGGCGCAGTCGAGAGCTACCTCGTTCGATGACGCCTCCGGTTTCCGGGGAGGTTCTTTCCGGCATCCCAGTTCTTCGCCCTGCGGGCAGCCTTTATTCCGCCCGTTTCTTCATTCTCTGTTAAGGAATACATTCCTCTGAGGAGATGGTGCTCATGGCCCTCGGCGCATCCCAACGTTTGCATGACGGTGTTGCGGCCGTGGAAACCATGACGCGTTTTGCACTTGCGGTGCTGGCGCTTGCCTCGGGCGTCTATACCTATCTCGGCGTTCGCAGCATTCTCGACGGCTCCCCGACGTCGGTCTTCTTCGCGGCGATCATCTACTCGGCCTCGGTTTCCGTCGGTATCTACGCCTTCTGGTCCTATATGGCCCGCTTCTATCCGCACGTGACCCACCATACGGGCCGGGCCGCCATGCTGGGCGTGATGGCTCTGGGTGCGGCTATGATCATCGCCATGTCGAGCTGGCTCAATGCGGCGGCACTGGCAGGTTCCGCCGCGCTCGAACAGCATCTCGCGGAAACGGTGGAGGATTACACCGCCGACCTGGACCAGGCGCATCAGAACGCGCTTGCGGCCCAGAGCCTGCTGCCCGATATCCAGCGCGCATCCGAACGCTTCGCCCAGCTTGCCGCTTCGGAGCGGCAATCGGGGGCGCTCACCGGCACGACGGGGTCCGGAAGCGTGGTGCAGCTTCTGTCGCAAATGTCGGCGCAGATGAAGGATCTGGAAAACGGTATCAACGCCTCCCGCGAACAGGTGACCGTACTTTTCAACCAGGGGCAGAAGCGGCTCGAGACGATGCGGACGCTGGTTTCCGCGCCGGGTGCGGTCGCACCGCGTGCCGACCAGTTCTCCTCGGAAGTGGTGGCGCTCACAGGCGTCATAACGTCGCTCGGACAGACTTCGATCGCGCCTTCGATCCGCCGTGCCGCAGACGACCTGTCGCTCGGCTTCATCGCACCCGTGGCCGACGGCGGCGATGCCGATCTCGTCAATCGCCAGGACCGGGTGATGGAGACTGTCCGAGCCTCGGTGGCGGCGCAATCCAAGGTCCTCTCCGAAGCGGCTGACGAAATACTGGCGCGTGCGCCGGTGGCGGAGCGGCGTTTCGTTCCGCTTTCATCCGCCGAGGCGGTACTGCGCTATGCGACCGATTTCATTCCCGCCTGGGCAGGCGCCATTTCCATCGACCTGCTGCCGGGGGTGCTGGTCTTCATTCTGGCCGCGGTTCACAGCGCCATCCGCAAGCAGGAGGAGAAGCTGCCCTTTGCCGAGCGCATCACGGCGGCCGAGCTCCTGCAGGCCTTGGAAGTGCAGCGCGCCGTCACGGCCAATGGCGGGCAACTCGGCGACATAGTGGCTCAGGCGGAAGCGGAGGAGCCGAACAACATCACCAGCCTCGACCCGAGGACGCGTGCAAAGGATCGGTCGCATGAGGATCGATGAAGCGATCAAGGCGCTGGTCCGGATCGACGACGGTGTGCTGATGCGCGGCGCCTTCTTCGCAATGCTGGCGGCCGCGAGTGTCTTCCTGCTGATCGACCTGCGCGAAATCTCCGCGATGAATGCCGGACTCCCCGGTTTCGATCCGATGCTCGAGGATCGGCCGGTCCTGCCTCCGGCATTGACCGAGGCTGCGCCCAACGGCCCGCCAGTCCAACCGGGAAGCTCTGACGAAGTGCTGCGCCAGCCGATGAGGTTCGATCTCCGATCCGGCGGCGTTCTGCTCGCCGAGGGCACGATCGACCTCGGCGCCGGTTCGCGCTTCGCCGAGGAGATCGAAGCGCGCGGCGAATATGTGAGAACCGTCGCCCTCAACTCGCCCGGTGGTTCGGTGGACGATGCGCTCGCGATGTCGAAACTGATCCGCGAGAAGAAGCTCGATACCAAGGTGGCATCGAAGGCGCTCTGCGCGTCCTCCTGCCCGATCGTTTTTGCAGGGGGTGTCGCGCGTGTGGCGGAAAAGGACGCACTGATCGGCGTGCATCAGGTTTTCAGCGGCGGCGGGGAACGGCCGACACCGGCCCAAGCCATGTCTTTCGCACAATCCACCACGGCCAGAGTCGCCAGCCATCTCGATACGATGGGAGTAGGCCCCGGCGTCTGGATCAACGCTCTCGAAACACCGCCGGACCGGCTCTATTACCTGACTGAAAAGGAGATGGTTGATTTTCATCTGACCACGGAGCCGGTCGCGACAGCCAAGACGAAGGGCTAAGCTAGCTCAGCTAGCGGTTCGCATCCATCGTCTCGTCGGCTCCAGCCCTTCTTGACCGATACCGCAGCGTGCGCGAAGGTCGACAACGTGAGGGCTGTTCGTGTTCTCGTAATATCTTCTGTTTCAAGAGGGAGCTTCCAGTGCGGTTTTCCGAGAGTTATTTGGGGCAATTGCGGGCGCTCGTTGGAAACAGACGGCTCTTGGCAGTCGGTGCGCGTGTCTTGATCGAAGATGGCATGGGTAGGTTCTTGATAATCAAGCGGACAGACAGCGGTCATTGGGGCCTGCCGGGCGGCTCGATGGAACTGGGGGAGTCTTTGATGGATGTTGTCTTTCGTGAAGCTTTAGAAGAAGCAAATGTTTCTTTGGAAAGAGTAACTGCGTTTGGCCTGTCCTCAGACCCGAACATCGAGCAGCACACTTATCCCAATGGGGATCAATTGCAAAACATCTCTCTGCTTGCTCATGGCTATGTTGCAAACTCCGACTACGCGCCGGACGGAGGTGAGGCATCAGAAATCAGGTTTGTTCGCTATGAGGAAATTGATCGAGATAGCTTTGTTGCGACCGAATATCCTACATTCTCGCACTGGCAGTCGTTCAAAGACACGGGAACTTTCCAAATCGTTTGATTTAAGCGCCTAACAGCAACGAAAACACCAGAGCTGACACTCTCCGGGGCAACGCCGACGGCAGCTCCGTCCCGCAAAGCCGGCGCGTTGGCCATGCACACGCGTACGCGCCGTCCTGTCGGCCGTTCCCGTTCATCCGAGCCTCGCGGCAATGATCGCCGCCGGCTTTCCAAAGGCCTTTCGCCTTTTCATCGAAACACTGAAAGTCTCACGCCTCGTACATCTCAGTCACCCTCATCGGGTATGTTGAGCAGATGACCGCAGGCCTTGCAGTGGACGGCGTCGGTGTCGTGCCTCTGCAAGCCGCATTGAGGGCAGGGGAAACTGACCTTGTAGGGCCTGACAACGGCTTGGGCGAGCCTTACGAACAGCGATATGCCGACGATCATCGTGATGACCGAGGTGAGCTTGCCGAGCGTGCCCGGCAGGGTGATGTCCCCGAAGCCGGTCGTGGTGATCGTAGCCACCGTGAAATAGAGTGCGTCGACGAAACCTTCGCCGCCTTCTCGGTGATAGAAGAACGTCGTGTAAACGAAGCCGGTGACGACGAAGAGGAATACGAGGAAGTTCAGGCAGGCACGGAAGACATCCTGCAGATGCGACCACCCGGCGCGGCGAAGACCTTCGAGCAGGAGCGGACTCTTGCCGATCGCCCAGATGCGCATCACCCTGAGGAAGGCGAAGTTGAACAGCAGGTCGGGGAAGAGAAGCGTGCCGAGAATGACCACATCGATCCAGGTCATCGGCCGCCGGAGGAAACGCTCGATCGAAGGCGCGGCCAACGCTCTCGCGATGAGCTCGCAACCGATCCATGCGGCGATGATGTAGTCGATGATGAGATAGGACGGACCCGCTCTTAGATAGGGGCCGAGGATGAAAAAGGCGAGGATGCTGAGGTCGATGATGGCAAGCAGCGCTTGCCAGCGCAACGCCCACGGGTCCCGCCCGCGTTCCAATCGCTGAAGCGCCAGCCTTGTCGAATTCAACTTCGATTGCGCCCGCGGCTGGTCAGTCATGTCCATGGAGCTGAAATAGGGGACGCCGAATCCCGGGTCAAGGAGCATGCCATGGGCGCGAGTGTCAGACGCCCGCAAGCTTCCTCAGGTCGTCGACTGCGCCGGGCGCGGCGGCAAGGACGATCGAGCCGCGGGTCAAACTTTCTCCCTCAGTGGGGAAGGGCAGGTGCCAGCCGCCCGCTTCCTGGACGAGACAGTAGCCGGCGAGACAATCCCATGCGTGCATATAGGGCTCGTAATAGCCCACCAGACGGCCGGCGGCGACATAGGCAAGCATGAGTGCGCCGGAACCGTTGCGCATGAAGGTGCCGCCGGCCTCCAGCAGGTTTTCGACCATCTGTCCGACGAAGGCCGGCTTGACATAGTTGTTGGCGCCGAGCCCGGTCACGTGGTTGCGAATGGTGCGCGAACCATCGAGCGCGAGCGCCTTGCCGTTGAGACGCGCGCCGAGGCCGAGTGCTGCCGCGTAGAGTTCACCGTGACATGGTGCGGCGATGACCCCCACCACCGGTATGCCGGCATGAACGAGAGCGATGGAGACGCACCAGTTGGGCATGCCGTTGACGAAGGGGCTCGTCCCGTCGATCGGATCGACCGCCCATGTGAAGCCTGAGCGGCCGGGAACGAGACCGTATTCTTCGCCGAGCACGCCGTCGTCCGGGTAGGCCTCCGCGATCCGATCGCGGATGAGATTTTCGACTTCGCGGTCAGCGATGGAAACCAGATCCTGCGGGTCGCGCTTCGTTTCGATGATCAGCGTTTCGCGGCGCGCGAAAAAATCGAGCGCCATGGCGCCGGCCTCGCGCCCGATGGTTTCGGCCAGTGCCAGGCGGGCTTCGAGCCCGGGGACGACGTGAGATGTCATTACGGAATCCTTGGTTGCAAATTGCCGGGGCTAACCGTTGATGAGGGCAATGCCGCGCTCCTTGAAGGCGATTGCCACATTCGTTTGGGGCGCAAGTGCCCGCTCCACCGCCGGGTCGACCACGAAGAGCGTCCCGGCGGCCGTCTTGACCTCGTACTCCACGTGATCGCCGAGATACGCCGTATGGGTGATCTCGCCTGAAAAACTGCCGGCTGCGGACGGCTCAAGCGTGATCGCGTTCGGGCGCACCGCAAGCTTCGCCGGTCCGGGGCGCATTCCGCGGCCGCTCACGCGATGCGTCAGCCGTTCCACACGGATCGTGGCTTCGTGACCGTCGACGTCGATCACGTCGCAGGCAACGACATTGGCTTCGCCCATGAAGTCGGCGATGAAGGCGGAGGCCGGCGTTTCGTAGAGTTCGCGCGGGGCGCCCTCCTGGGCTATGCTCCCGTCCTTCATCACGATGATGCGGTCGGAGACGGCAAGGGCTTCGTCCTGATCGTGCGTGACATAGACCGCGGTGAAACCGAGCCGCTGCTGCAGTTCGCGGATTTCGGTCCGGACGCGGCGCCTCAGCCTTGCATCGAGATTTGACAGCGGCTCGTCGAGGAGAAGAACCTGGGGCTCCAGCACCAGTGCACGGGCGACCGCGACGCGCTGCTGCTGCCCGCCGGAGAGCTCGGCCGGCAGGCGCTGGCCCATGCCGGGCAGGCCGACCAGGGCCAGTCCTTCCTCGGCTCTTTCGCGCGCTTCCTTGCGCTTCATGCCTGACGACTCCAGGCCGTAGGCCACGTTGTCGAGGGCGTTCATGTGTGGGAAGAGAGCATAGGACTGGAAGACCATCGAGACGTCGCGCTCGTTTGCGGGCAGCATCGTCACGTCCTTGCCGCCGATCAGGATGCGGCCGGATGTCGGATGTTCGAGACCGGCCAGCATTCGAAGCGTCGTCGTCTTGCCGCAGCCGGAGGGTCCGAGCAAGGTGACGAGCGTGCCTGGTTCGATGGTCAGCGACAGGTCGGGAATGGCGGTGAAGGCACCGAACTTCTTGCATATGTTCCGGAAGACGACGGAACCGGGAGCCACGACGGTCATGCGGTTTTCTCCTGGGGAAGGGGTGCGGGCGCGCGGGCAACGGCCTGGACGCGGTTTTCGCGCCGAAGCCTGCGTTCGCCGACGACAAGCTGGAAGCCGGCGATGACCGATATCATCACCACGATCAGCATGGAGGAATAGGCGATCGCCACGCCGTATTCGCCGTTTTCGACCAGCCCGACGATATAGGCCGTCGCCATGTTGTACTCGGCGCTGACCAGAAAGATGACGGCGCTGATCGAAGTGATCGCGCGGACGAAGGAGTAGACGAGGGCGGCCGTGATCGCCGGCCGCAAAAGCGGCAGAATGACTTTGCGGATGGTGCGGAAGCTATTGGCCCGGAGCGTCAGAGATGCCTCGTCGAGGCTTCGGTCGAGCTGGCTCATCGCCGCCACCCCGCCGCGCACGCCGACGGGCATGTTGCGGAAGACGAAACAGGCAACGAGGATCAGAGCGCTGCCGGTCATTTCGAGCGGCGGCAGGTTGAAGGCCATGATGTAGCTGATGCCGATGACCGTCCCCGGAATGGCGAAGCTCATCATCAGGGCGAACTCGAAGAGTTCGCGGCCGGCGAACCTCTGGCGCACGATCAGATAGGCGGTCAGGAGCCCGACTGCCGCCGTGAGCGGTGCCGATATCAGGGCAATCTCCATCGTCGTCCAGAAGGAGTTCCAGGCAACGCCCGTCCAGGCGATGCCGCCGTCGCGGAACTCGACGGAGAATGCCTTGACGTAGTGGGCGAGCGTCAGCGAGTTGTCCAGCCCCCAGGTCTTCACGAAACCGCCGACGAGGATCATGCCGTAAACGACGAGCGTGAAGAGCGCCCAGGGGATGACCAGGGCATGGACCGTGATTGAAACCGTGCGCGGCAGGGCGGCGTGGCTGCCGCTGTCGCCCTTTCCGGTAACCGTCGCGAAGCTCTTTCCCGAAAGCCAGAAGCGCTGCGCCAAAAAGGCCGTCAGCGTGAAACACAGGAGAATGATGGCGAGCACGGCGGCGCGGGAGGGGTCGTTCTGCGAGCCGACGACGGCGAAGAAAATTTCCGTCGAAAGAACGCCATGGCTGCCGCCCAGCACCAGCGGATTTCCGAAATCGGCCATGCTTTCGATGAAGCCGATGAGGAATGCATTGGCGAGCCCCGGCTTCATCAGCGGCAGCGAGATGCGCCAGAAGGTGCGCCAGCGGTCCGCCCTCAGCGTCTGCGACGCCTCCTCCATCGACGGGCTGACGCCTTCGACGACGCCGATCAGCACAAGGAAAGAGATGGGCGTGAAGGACAGGACCTGCGCAATCCAGATGCCGGTGAGGCCATAGAGCCAGCGGCCGGGCTCGACGCCGATCAGCGTGGACAGGGCTTCGGTGATGACGCCGGAACGACCGAAGAGCAGGGTGAGCGCGAGGCCGACCACGAAGGGCGGCGTGATGATCGGCAGCACCGTCAACAGCCGGAGGCTCCGTTTGTAACGGAAGCCGGTACGGGTCGCGACCAGGGCGAAGGCAAGGCCGAGAATGGTCGAGCCGCCCGCGGTCATCACCGCCAGCCAGAAAGTCCGCCACGCGATCCCGCAGCGCCCGCCGCCGACGACGCAGTCGAGACTCCAGATCGACGGATCCACGATATTGCGGGTGAAGCCTTCCGGATTGAAGGAGCCGTCGAAATCCTGGAAGGCGCCGACCAGCATGCTCCCGACAGGATAGAAGACGAAGACGGCGACGAGAAAGACAAGCATCGAGATGGCCGAGACGACGAAGGCGTCGCCCTTCAGCACGCCGCGTTCGGCCAGCCCGAAGGCGAAAAGGAGGACGAAGACGAGCGCCGCGAGCACCGCTCCCGCGCCCATCGAGGGCTGGCCGTCCGCAAGCGCGCCGAACAGCGCTTCGCTGATCGTCCAGTTCCAGCCGGAAAAGCCGATGGCGAGGCCCTGAAGGGCCAGAACGGCGATGCCGCCTGCGCCAGTCCAGGCAAGGAAGCTTCCTCGCCGCGCGGGATCGCCGATGAGGCGAGCAGCGGCGGCGACCATCATGGCCAGCGCCGGAAGTATCAGCCACCATTTACCGAAGGAAGCGATCTGAAGGAGACCCGGCGCTGCGGCCGGTTCTTCCGGAAAGGCGGAAAGCCAGTCGAAGCCGAAGAAACCGCCGTCGATCCTGTACCAGGGAAGGAGGAGGAAGGCGGCAAGCCCGAGAGCCAGCGCGATATCCAGTCTGCGGTTGTGGGTTTTCATGGATGGGCTGTCCGTGCCGCCGTGTCACGATGAGTTGTTCCGAATACAAGCGAGATCGCTGCCGTTAGAAAAGAACGCGATGCGAGCGGAACAGCTCATCTGGCCGAGATTGCCGGAGTCGAGCCGACGGTTTCCCGACGGCTCGACTCCGTTTGAAAGGCGCGTTGCGCGATCAGTTCGCGGCTGCGCCGATCTCCCGGTCCCAGCGCTCCAGGAGCTCTTTGCGTTTGGCCGGATCGCCGTAGGTCTTGAAGTCGTAATCGATCAGCTTGATGTCCTCGAACTTAGGTGCCTCTTCCGGCACCTTGGCCGTCTTGTTGGAAGGAAGCTGGAACGATTTCGCCTCCTTCATACTGGACTGCACGTCGGCGGAGAGCGCCCAGTCATACCACTTTTTGGCGCTCTCGAGGTTCTTTGCACCCTTGATGATCGACATCGAGCCGATTTCGTAGCCGGTGCCTTCGCAGGGCGCCACGGACTTCACAGGGAAGCCTTCCACCGTCTGCGCCACCGCATCGTGCATGAACACGATGCCGATTGCCGTTTCCCCCCGCGCCGCGGCCTTCACCGGTGCGGACCCGGACTTCGTGTATTGCGACACGTTTGCGTTCAGCTTCTTCAGATAGTCGAAAGCCTCGTCCTCGCCCATGATCTGAACGAGCGTTGCGAGCGCGGTATAGGCGGTGCCGGAAGAATTGGGATTGGCAATCTGGACTTCACCCTTGAAGGACGGATCGAGCAGATCCGCCCAGCACTTCGGCTCCTTCAGGTTCTTCTGCTTGAAGATCTCCGTGTTGTAGCCCCAGCCGAGTGCGCCGGCATAGACGCCGACCGTGCGGTAGCCGGCACTCTCGGCCTGCTTGACGGCCCATTCGTGCAATTCGCCGAGCATCGGCGACTTGTATTCGAGCGTCAGTCCCTCCGAGGCGGCCTGCAGATGCGGGTCGCCGGTGCCCGCCCACCAGATGTCTGTCTTGGGGTTGCGCGCCTCGGCCCGGATCTTCGCGTAGGTTTCGCCGGAAGACAGGCGAACCATGTTGACGGAGATGCCGGTCTTCTTTTCGAAGGCGCCCTTCATCTGCTCGCAGATCACCACGTCGGCCGAGCAGATCAGATTGAGATTTCCGTCGGCCTGCGCGGAAAAGGCAAAGAACGTCGCACCCGCGGCGAGCGCTGCCGCGGCCAGTTTAACCAAACCCATCGGTTTCCTCCCAGATTGTGCCGGCGCCTCCGTGCCGGACGCTTTTTGCAAGCGCGTGCAAATGCTGCACGAGGATACAGGGAGTGTCAATAAATTTGTTCGATATTGCGCAATATGACGGCGTTGCACGCAATTGCAAAATAGTGCAATTCTGCGTGCGAGATCGAGGAGAGGTCGTGAATGCCGCCGAAGCCGTTTGTCAGCGCCCAGGAAGTCGCAGAGCGGGCGGGCGTCTCACGCTCAGCCGTCTCCCGTACCTTTACGCCCGGCGCCAGCGTCTCGCCCGAAACCCGGCGAAGGGTTGTGGAGGCGGCGGAAGCGCTCGGCTATCACGTCAACCATCTCGCGCGCGGACTGATGCGCAACGAGAGTGGCATCGTCTGCCTTATCGTATCCGAGATGAGCACGCCCTACCGCGCCAACCTCATCCGGGCGATGACGCAGCAATTGCAGAACGCCGGCAAGGTCGCCATGCTGATCAACACGGACCGCTCGGACGGCAGTGTGGATCTCGCGTTGCGGCAGGCAATCCGGTACCGTGCAGATGCATCGATCATCCTGTCCGGAATGCCCGACCGGTCGATTACCCAGCTCTGCCTCAAGAACGGCCAGCGCCTCGTCCTCATCAACCGCGACGACGACCAGCAGGGCCCTCTTCGTATCAATCTCGATGACGCGGAGGCGGCGGGGCGGGTCGTCACCGCTTTCGTGCGCGCCGGTTGCCGGCGTCTTGCCTTCGCGAATTCGCAAGCCGGCACCCCGAGCCTGATGGCGCGCGAGCACGGTTTCGTGGCGGCGGCAAAAGCAGCGGGCCTCCCGGTTCTGGTCGAGCGTCACGGGCCGACAAATTACGAAAGCGGCCGCGTTCTGGCGCAGCGGCTGCTGACACTCGGCGAGCGGCCCGATGCGGTCTTCTGTGCCACGGATCTCCTTGCCTGCGGCTTCCTGGATGCCGCGCGCCACCAGTTCCGTGTCTCCATTCCCGATCAGCTCTGTGTCGCGGGTTTCGACGACATCGAACAGGCCGCCTGGTCCTCCTATGACCTGACCACTTTCGCGCAACCCGTGGACAGGATAGCCCGGGAGGCGGTTGCTTGGCTCGTCAACGAGAGGCAGGAGCCGGTCGACCAATCGGTCCGCTTCCGGCCTGACCTCATTTGGCGCTCATCCGTTCGGGGAGGGTAGCTCCGGTTCGACTCTGCACAGATGGTATCGCGAGCCGATTTAATGCGAATACCCCCAATTTGTTACTGGTTATAGTAATTCGTTTGTGTAGTATCCCACTTGCACCGACACATCTTCTTGCATCGCTATGGCTTGTAATGGGCTGTGCTGGAGACCGTATTGCCGTGTCCGTGCTCTCTTATTGAGCTGGTGGGAAATGAATGGGGCCCTGGCCGATAACGGTCAGGGCCTTTCGCTCGGGTAAGCCCTGATTCCGCCAGGACGTCGAGCTTCGAACCCATCCGGATTGCCGGCGTGCGGTGCCCCAGCCCCGGCGAGGCCAGTCGCTGATGCGCCAGGCCTCTGACCGTCTTCCCCCGTCCGAGACGGCTGACGAAGGACTAGCACGCATAATGCTTCGGCTCCACTGCCCCATCAGGGCTATCGCCGGTGAATATCGGGGATATCCGGAGCACTTCCAGGAAAAGTGCGCAGCGGTTTTCCGTCCGGAAGTGCGGGAACTTAAAGGATCAGCGCACTTCCAGGAAAAGTGCGCAGCGGTTTTCCGTCCGGAAGTGCGGAACTTAAAGGATTAGAGCACTTCCAGGAAAAGTGCGCAGCGGTTTTCCGTCCGGAAGTGCGGAACTTAAGGATTAGCGCACTTCCAGGAAAAGTGCGCAGCGGTTTTCCGTCCGGAAGTATGCGGCTTCGAGGAGCTAGACGGAAGCTTCCAGAAATGCGCGCGAAAAGCCCGGTTCCGTTACTTCGATCGTCCCTTCGGGGATCTTCAGCAGCCGTTCGACAGCCATCCCGTAGGTGCGCATCCAGCCATCCAGCGTCCGCGCCGCGCCGTCCAGGTCGCCGGCTTCGGTCTGCTGCAGCGCCTGATGCATCGTTTTGGCGACGCCAAGCCGCAAATACAACAGCATCGGCGCGAGGGCTTCAGGATCGGGTGCGTCGAGGCTCCCCTCCTTGTGACCGCGCCTCAGAATTTCGGTAAGAAAGGGGAGTGTCACAGCGCTGACCGCGACGTCGATGCGATGATAGAGGACGACGTTCTCCGGCTTGAAAAGTGCGTTGAATGTATTCTTCAATTGCGGCGCCATGTCCACTTTCAGGCGGCGCGAACCCGCGAAAAGGGCATTCAGCTGGCCGACCGCGTCGAGGGAGGGATCCTCGAATACCGTTTGCAGTTCCTTCAGGCTTTGGCGGGCCATGCGCGCGGCGACCGCCTCCAGCAGTGCCTCCTTCGAAACGAAGTAGTGATAGAACGCCCCCTTGGAAACATTCGCTTCCCGGATCACGTCGTTAACGGTCGTGTTTTCGTATCCCTGCTCGAAGAACAGGCGTTCAGCGCAGCCGATGATCTCATTCGTTCTGACGTCAGGCGATTTCTTGATTCGTGGCATAGACTTGTCCTGAACCGGAGAACTACGTTCTACACGTGTTACCAGGATGCGCGAAGTCCTGTGTGCGATTATAGACCGACGGTCGGTCTAATGCTATCCTGACAGTCTATACGGGTGAGTTTCAGGAGTGGTTCGTGCGGCTTATGCGGCAGATGAGGCGCTACGCGGCGGGTATTGCGATAGCCGCCGCAGTCGGTGCCGTTGCCTTCTGGTATGCGACCCGGGCGGTGCCCGTTTCGGTCGTGACGCCGAAGCGCGGTGATGCGGCGGAGATCGTCTATGCCAGCGGCGTCGTGGAGCCGCGCGTTTGGGCAAAGGTCACTTCGACAGTGCGCGAGCGGATCGTCGAGCAGTGCAATTGCGAGGGCGAACGAGTGGAAAAGGGTGCCGCGCTCGCGCGCCTGGACGATACGGAGGCGCGGGCGATTCTGAGCGAGCTGCAGGCGCGCCTGTCGCTTGCCCAGGAAGAATACCGCCGCAAGCTCGCCTTGGCCGAAAGAAATACGATAAGCGAGCAGACTGTGGACAGGGCCCGCACCGACGTCGCTCAATTGGAGGCATTGATCGCGGGGCAGGAGGCGCGCCTTGCGGCCTATGTGCTGCGCGCGCCCAGCGACGGGCGGGTGCTTCGGCAGGATGGAGAGATCGGCGAGGTGGCCGAGCCGGGGACCGTGCTCTTCTGGGTCGGAGAGCCGCGACCGCTGATCGTGGAGGCGGAGGTGAACGAAGAGGACATTCCGCGGGTCGAAGTGGGCCAGAATGCCTACCTTCGGTCGGATGCGTTTCCAGAGCGCGCGCTCGAGGCGGTTGTCGACAGCATCACGCCGAAGGGCGATCCCGTTACGAAAACTTACCGCGTTCGCCTTCGGCTGCCGGAGGACACGCCGCTCAGAATCGGCATGTCCACAGACGTGAACATCGTGGTCCGCGTGTCGCGCAACGCCCTGGTCATTCCCGCGGCAGCGGTCAGCGGGACTAGAGTCGCGGTGGTTGAAGGCGGGACGGCGAAACTGCGCAAGATCAAGACCGGCATCCGCGGCGCGAACGGTGTAGAGGTCCTTTCCGGCCTGGAGGAAACCGCACGCATAATCTCGCCCTTGCCCCCCGATCTAACCGACGGGACCCGGGTGGATGTGGTTGAAACAACGACGAATTGAACGCCATGCGCCTGATCCTCGATATCGCCTTGACGCACGTCGCCGGCCGCGGCCGCCAGACCCTCGTCGCGGTCATCGGTGTCGCCGTCGGCGTCGGCTTCTCGATCGCCATGGCGGCGCTGATGCAGGGCGGGCAGGACGATTTCGTTCGCCAGCTCGTCGACACGATGCCGCATGTCGATGTGACCGATGAGCAGCGCTCGGCGCGGCGGCAGCCGGCGGAAGACCTCTTCGAAGCCGTCGCCATATCCGGGCTGAGGCCGCGGGACGACCGGCGCGGCATCATCAATCCGACGAAGGCGGTCTCCTGGCTGGAAGAATGGATGCCCGGCAGGCTTGCCGCGGTCCTGAACGTTCAGGGCGTGATCCGCTACTCGGGCCGCGAAGTCGGCGCCGTGGTGATCGGGATCGAGCCGGAGAAGGAGGTGAAGGTCTCGCCCATCGTAGAGGATTTCGAGTCCGGCAGCTTCGGCGCGCTTGCGGCCGGCGGCAACAACGTCGTGATAGGCGATACCATGGCCTCGAGGCTGGGTGCCGGGCTCGGCGATACGATTACCGCCGTGTCTTCGGAAGGCCTTGCCCGCAACTTCAAGATCGCCGGCCTGTTTCATACCGGCACCACGGCGCGTGACGAAGGCGAAGCCTATGTGCTGCTGAAGAACGCCCAGATCCTGTCCAACAGGCCGAATGCAATCAACGAGATCCGCATCAAGCTCGGCGACCCGAACGCCGCGCCCACCGTGGCGCGTCGCGTGGAGGCCGAACTCGGCTACAAGGCGGTCGCGTGGCAGGAGGCGAACGAGTCCATTCTCGAAGCGCTCGTCGTGCGCAACGTCATCATGTACACGGTCGTCGCCGCGATCATGCTGGTAGCGGGTTTCGGCATCTTCAACATCGTTTCCACCATCACGCACGAGAAGGCGCGCGACATCGCCATCATGAAGTCGCTGGGCTTTTCGCAAGCCGACATGCGCCGTCTGTTCGTGATCGAGGGGCTGGCGATCGGCATAGCGGGTTCCCTTCTCGGCTGGGCGCTCGGTTTTGCGATCACCTACGCCCTTTCCCGGGTACGGTTCGAAATTGCCGCGACCGGCCAGGAAATGACCAGGCTGCCGATCGCGTGGAGCATTCTTCACTATGCCGTAGCGACAGCCTTCGCCCTGTCCTCGGCAGCGGTCGCCGGTTACCTGCCTGCCCGCCGGGCAGCACGCGTCAATCCGGTGGACATCATAAGGGGTGCGACATGAGCCCGCTGATCGAGGCTCGCGGCCTCACGCGTATATTGCATGAGACGGTTCCGGTAACGCTGGTGAAGGACATCGACCTCATCATCGACGAGGGCGAGTTCGTGGCCGTTACCGGCCCTTCGGGATCGGGAAAGTCGTCGCTGCTCTATCTGCTGGGGCTGCTCGACCAGCCGACGCAAGGCATGCTCCGCGTCCGCGGACGCGATACGGAGCCCATGAGCGAGAAGGAGCGGGCGGAGACCCGCCTCGCCACAATGGGGTTCGTCTTCCAGTTCCATTTCCTCCTGCCGGAATTTACCGCGCGTGAGAACGTCGAAATCCCGATGCGCAAGCTTGCCCGCCTCGGCCGCGACGCGATGCGGGCCCGGGCGACCGAATTGCTGTCCTCGCTCGGCCTCGCCGATCATCTCGACAAGCGGCCGGATCAGCTCTCGGGCGGCCAGCGCCAGCGCGTGGCGGTCGCACGGGCGCTGGCCAACAATCCGCCGCTGATCCTGGCCGACGAGCCGACCGGAAGCCTCGACAGCAGGAGTTCGGAGCAGGTATTCGCAATTCTCGACGGACTTGTCCGCGAGCGCGGCAAGACGGTCGTCGCGGTGACGCACGACCTGGGCATGGCTGCCCGCATGGATCGTCGCATCCACCTCGTGGATGGCGAGGTCAGCAAGGAAGAATAGATGCGCGAGTCTCGCCGAACGGCGCGGAGCCGGCCGGCGGATGCTCAGCGCTGCTCGTCCATTTCGGCGAGCTTGCGCACCCGGCGCCGGAAATCCTCGTCGGTGGAGAATTCGGCGGCGAGGTAGGCTGCAACGAGATCCCTTGCCAACCATGCGCCGACGATCTGGGCGCCGATGCACATGACGTTGACGTCGTCATGCTCCACCGACTGATGGGCGGAATGCACGTCATGGCAGACCGCGGCGCGGATGCCCTTCACCTTGTTGGCCGCGATCGAGGCGCCGACGCCGGTGCCGCAGACCATTAGCCCGCGATCCGCCTTGCCCGCGATGATCGAGGAAGTGACCGTCTTTGCGATGTCGGGGAAGTCTACCGGGTTCGCATCGTACGAGCCTGCGTCATGCACCTCGTGGCCGAGCGAGGTGACGTGGTCGATGATCGTGGCCTTGAGGTGAAAGCCAGCATGGTCGGAACCGATGACGATACGCATATTGGTGTCTCCTGGAGAAAAGATTACTGGGCGATCAGGCGGGGCAGCCACAGCGTGAAGTCCTTCGCTAAAGTGAGGATGACAAGCGTGGAAACCAGCGGAATGTAAAAGGGCACAAGCGCTCGCAGGAGCTGCCGGATGGACACCTTGGCGATGTCCGACACGAGGAACAGCGACAAACCCATCGGCGGCGTCAGCAGTCCGAGCATCAGGTTGAAGATCGTCACGATGCCGAGTTGAACGGGGTCGACACCGGCCATCACGAGTGGCGGGGCGATGATGGGAACGAGAAGCAGCGTTGCGGTCGTCGAGTCGAGGAACATGCCGGCGACGAAGAAGATCAGGTTTGCGATGATCAGCAGCATCAGCGGGTCCTTCGACCAGCCGAGCAGCGTCGCCGCAAAGGTCTGAGGCACCTGCTCGACCGCCAGAATCCAGCCGAAAAGCGCGGCCGAGGCGACGATGATGAGGATCGCGCTGGAGCTGCGGGCCGTCAGAACCGCCGAATGCCACAGATGCGCCAGCGTCAGTTCACGGTACAGGACGCCGCTGATGAAGATGACATAGACGGCCGTTATCGCGGCCGCCTCGGTCGGTGTGAAGGCGCCGGCCGTCATGCCGCCGACCATGAGCGCCGGAGCAAGAATGGCCGGTAGCGCCGGCACCAGCGTGCCGACCAGCTCGCCTGCCGTCGGCCAGCGCTCCGCGCGCGCATGGCCATGTCGGATGGCGACGATCAGCACCGTGAGCATCAGCAGGGCGGTACACAGCACGGCGGGCATGATGCCGGCTACGAGGAGCTGGACGATCGAGACGCTCGTGACCGAGCCGTAGACGATGAGCGGGATGGAAGGCGGGAAAATCGGCCCGAGCGTCGCGGAAGCGGCAGTTACCGCGCCGGCGAAGGATGGATCGAAGCCGCGCTTCTTCATGGCGTCGATCTCGATGCGCCCCAGGCCTCCGATGTCGGCCAGCGCCGCCCCGGACATTCCGGAAAAGATCAGGCTTCCGAAGACGTTGACCTGCGCCAGGCCACCCGGCATCCGCCCGACGAGCGTATAGGCGAAGCGGAAGATGCGATCGGTAATGCCGGAGAGGTTCATGAGGTTGCCGACGAAGATGAAGAGAGGCACGGCCACCAGCGGAAACGAATCCAGCGCGTAGGTGATCCGCTGGGCAAGCAGCCCGAACGGCAAGCCCTCGACAAGTACGTAGAGAATTGACGGCAGCAGGATGGCGTAGACCACCGGGAAGCCAAGCATGAACAGACCGAGGAAGGCCGCAACGACCAGAAAACCCATGAACCAACCTTTCAGACTGCGATGTTCTTATCCGCCTGCGGCGGCTTGCGCAGATGCAGAAGATGGACGAGCGCCGCACCCGCGAAACCGAAGAGCGTGGCGCCCAGAAATATCCAGAAAGGGATGCCGAGGGTCGGCGTGGCGTTGGTCAGGTTCCGGGTGATGTTCATGGCCGTGACCCAGCCGATGAACCCCGTTACGCCGATCGCACAGGCCGAGATCGCGACATTCACGATCGCGCGCGCCTTCCTCGACATTGCCGCCTTGAACTCGCCCATGACGATATTCTCGCCGTGCCCGACCACGAGTGGATAGGCGAGGAACACCAGGCAGATGAGCAGGAAGCGGGTCAGTTCCTCCGCACCGATGAAAGGCAGGCCGAAGACGCTGCGCATGACGACCTGGGCCGTCGGAACGATGACCAGCCCCGCCATCACGGCAACCACGACAATCGTCAGGACACGTTCGGGCAGACGCATCTTCTCCCCTCCCATTCTGGCTGAAAAAATACAGGCGCTGCAGGGACAAGGGACATTGGCTTGCCCCTGCAGCTGCTCGGTCTATTTCACCGCTTCGATCTGCTCGATGAGCGGTGCGAAGTTCGGGAAGTCCTGCCGGATCTGGGCGCTGACCTTGTCCCGGAATGCCGCGACGTCCAGCCCTTCGGCCTCGGTGATGACGGTCATGCCGCGGCCCTTGAGCTCCTTCACCAGATCAGCCTCGGATTCGGTCGCCATCTTCAGCGATTTCTGAGCCTCCTCGTCGAGGACTTTCGTCAGAGCCGTCCGCTGCTCTTCGCTCAATCCCTGCCAGACTTCCTCATTGATGAAGACGGCGAGCACGGCGCGCATGTGACCCGTCATCGACAGATGCGATTGCACCTCGTTGAGATTGTTGGAGGCGATCATGGTCAGCGGATTTTCCTGGCCGACGACCACGCCCGTCATCAGCGCGGTCGGGAGTTCGGCAACCTCGACCGGGGTGGGAATGGCGCCGAAGCCCTTGACCATGGAAACCCATAGCTCGAGTGGGACCGCTCGGAAAGGCTTGCCGGCAAGGTCCGCCGGCGTCTTTACCGGGAAGTTGGAGGAGATGTGGCGGTCGCCGCGATAGATGCGCCCGATGATCCGCACGCCCTGTGCGATGAGCTTTTCGTTGATCGCCTGGAGGGCGGGCGACGACTGCGGGTCCGTCGCAGCGAGCGCATGGGCGCCGTCGCGGTAGATGAAAGGCGCGTTGAAGACGGCGACCTCAGGCACCAGTCGTGCGAGGGAAGCGAAATCATGATGGCCCATGGAGATCGAGCCCATGCGCACGCCATCCACCATTTCCGCAACCCCGCCGAGCTGGCTGGCGGGATAGACGGTGACGGTGATTTCGCCGCCGGTCGCGGCCGCGATGCCCTCCGCCGCCTGTGCCGCATAGACCGTCTGGATGTCCCCTTCTGCGCCGACATGCGCATAGCGCAATTCGGTTGCGGAAGCGGCTCCGGCAAACAATGCGGCTCCCAGCACGGCGCCGGCCATCCGGCCATGTTTCAGAAAATTCAGCATGCTCTCCTCCTCCCTGGATAAAACTAGCTGTCTGCTTCTTTTTCCTCTTCTTGCGGCGCGCCCTTCCTGGTGAAGGCAGCTATGTAGCTTTTGCGCCGAAGCTCGTCGCCGATGGCGAAATGTTCGCGCAGCATCCTGTCGGCCTTGTCCGGATCGCGCGCGAGAATGGACAGAAAGACCTCCCGATGGGCTTCCACGAGATAGTCGGTGATGCCGGGCGCGTCGCTCGTCTCGGCGCGCCGCTGGACATGGCTGCGCTTCAGAAGGTCGGATATCGAGCGGTAAACCGTGACAAGCGCGGGACTGCGGCTGGCCTCGACGATCGCCATGTGAAAGGCGAAGTCCGCAGCGCCCCCGTCTTCGGCGTCGTGAAGCGTGTCCATCAGCCGTGTCAGCAGGCCGCCGATGCGTGAGAGGTCGCTATCCGTCGCGCGGATGCAGGCAAGACGGATAGCCTGGCATTCGATCGCGACACGAGCCTGCATGATGTCGTCGAGCATATCGGGCTGCTGGGCGAGGCAGAACGTCAGGAAATCGCCGAAGACGCCCACGTCGGCCTTGCGCACGAAGGCGCCCTTGCCATGGCGGATATCGAGGAAGCCCAGATTGGCGAGCGACCGCAAAGCCTCCCTCAGCACCGGCCGCGATACGCCGAGAGCGAGGCAAAGCTCCCTCTCGCCCAACAGCCTGTCGCCCACCTTGAGCGCACCGGACAACAGCTGCTCCCGGAAGAAGGAGAGCACCTTTTCCGTTCCCGCAAGTTCGTCGGCGCCTTCGGATAGCACAGGGTTCATGGAAATGGTCCCAACTGGTATTACCAGTAAGCACCACATGCGCCTGCCGGTCAAGTCGCGCTGCTTGAATTCTCGGAAATTTGTTGAGAATGGCCCGCCCGCCCGGTCAGGCCGCGAGTCGCAAGAATCTCAAATGCGGCGAAGGACTCCGTTGCAGCAGCAACGCGTGCAGCGGGCTTGGGCTGTCGCTTGAACTGCTCAATCCGGGGAGCAGACCGCAGTGGCGAGGATTTCCAGGCGGATGCCGGGTGAAAGGAGCTCCGTGACGACTGTCGCCCGCACGGGAAAGGGAGGCGCGAAGAATTCGCGGTATATCTTGTTCATGCTCGGGGCATCGGCCCGGTCGACCAGATAGACCTGTATCTGCACGACAGCGGCAAGCGTGCTTCCGGCGGCTTCAAGCGCCTGCCGGAGGTTGGAGAATACCTGTCGCGCCTGGTACTCGATGTCCCCGGTGACGAGTTCGCCGGTCGCCGGGTTCTTTGCTATGTGAGCCGATCTCACGATCCGGCCCGCCTTCACGGTACCGCTCAAGGGAGCGCGGGATGCGGCAATTCCGGTTTCGACTTTCTCGAACATTCGTGTTTCTCACGCCTTGCTGAATTCGGGCCGTGCGCTGCGATCAAGCACCCTCGAGCACCGCATGGGCAAGGACCTCGATGCGCAGGCCCGGGGTGATGAGCTCCTTGACGACCACGGTCGCGCGCACCGGATAGGGCTCCCTGAAGAACTCGGTATAGACCCTGTTCATGCCGGGAGCGTCGGCTCTTTCAGTGAGGAACACCTGCATCTGCACGACATTTGCGACGGAGCCGCCGGCGGCCTTGATCGCGATTTCCAGATTCTGCAGCGTGCGGCGCGCCTGCGTTTCGATGTCGCCAAAGACCGGCTCGCCGGTGACCGGGTCCTCCGAGATGTGCACCGACCAGAAAAGATCGCCGGCGCGAACCGCTTCGCTGACCGGAACATCCGACGGATCGGCGCCGGTATCGATGACTTCAAACATGCTCTTCTCGCTCGTTTCGTCTGTCGGATAGGTTCACTGCGGGACTTGGTCGAAACGGGTGACGAACTTCGCATTCAGATAGCCGTCGAAAGTCTCCAAGCCTCCCTCGCTGCCGTAGCCGCTGTCGTTGATTCCTCCGAAGGGGGTCTCCGGCAGCGCCAGGCCGAAATGGTTGATGCTCACCATTCCGGCTGCAAGGGCGCGTGCTGCATGCCGTGCGCGGCTGCTCGAGCCGGTGAACACATAGGACGCAAGACCGAAGG
Source organism: Sinorhizobium sp. 22678 (assembly GCF_052044265.1). Taxonomy (NCBI): domain Bacteria; kingdom Pseudomonadati; phylum Pseudomonadota; class Alphaproteobacteria; order Hyphomicrobiales; family Rhizobiaceae; genus Sinorhizobium; species Sinorhizobium sp. 22678. The sequence goes on from NZ_JBQEMS010000012.1 coordinate 95,277, forward strand.
GCAGGCTGTTGGCGCGACGGATCACCTCGTCGAACTCGCCGAAGGGCGTAACGACGGCGATCGGTCCGAAGGGCTCCTCCTTCATCAGGCGCAGTTCGTCGGTGCCGCCGGCGACCACGGTTGGCGCGTAGAAAAATCCCGCATTCCCAACGCGCTCGCCGCCGGTGACGATCTCGGCACCCTGCTCGCGCGCGTCCTGAACGAAACCTTCCATGGCAGCGACGCGTCGGGCGTGGCAGAGCGGTCCCATCTGTACGCTCTCCTCGAAACCGTTGCCGACCCTTGTCGAAGCGATCTTCTCGGCAAAGCGTGCCAGGAAACGGTCGTGCCCTTTCGCCTGCACGTAAAACCGTGTCGGAGAGATGCAGACCTGGCCGGCGTTACGCACCTTCTGGCCGGCAAGCGCGTCGGCTGCCGCATCGATGTCGGCGTCGTCGAAGACGATCACCGGTGCATGACCCCCGAGCTCCATCGTGGACCGCTTCATGTACCTGCCCGCAAGGCTCGCGAGATGCTTCCCGACCTCGACCGAACCCGTGAAGGAGATCTTTCTGACTTCCGGCGCCGCCAGCAGCGTCTCCGACAGGTGGGCCGGGTCGCCCCAGAGAATGTTGAGACAGCCGTCCGGCAGTCCGGCCTCCTGCATCAGCCGGCCGATCGCGACCGTGGAGGAGGGGGATTCTCCAGGTCCCTTGAGGATCACGGTGCAGCCGCTTGCAAGCGCCGCCACCACCTTGCGCAGCGCCTGGCTGAAGGGGAAATTCCAAGGGGTGAAGGCGATACAGACCCCCACCGGTTCGCGAAGGACCATCTGCTGTACGCGCGGATCGCGCGCGGGAATGACCCGTCCGTAGATGCGGCGCGCTTCCTCTGCGTGCCAATCGGCATGGTCGGCGGCGAAACGGACTTCGCCGATCGCCTCGCCGAGTGGCTTGCCCTGGTCGCGCGTCATGTTGCGGGCGATCTCGTCGGCATGCTTGCGGGCGAGGTCTGCGAAGCGGCGCAGGATCTGGCCCCGCTCGAGCGGGGAGCGATCCTTCCAGCTCTCGAATGCGCGCTGCGAGGAGGCGACGGCTTCGGCAATCTCGCCATCGGTCGCCAAAGGCAGCTGAGCAATCGTCTGGCCCGTGGCGGGATCCACCACGTCGGTGCTCCGCTCCGTCTCGTAGATCCAGCGGCCATCGATCAGCATGCCGAGGCGCTCATAGGGGACTGCAGTGGTTTCCGGATTCATGATCTTCCCTCAGGCGACATGTCCCTCGGCGCGTGCCCAGGCCAGCGTATCGTCAAGCGCCAGCCCCATGCGCGTCATCAGGTCGTCGATCTGCTCGTCATCGATGATCATCGCCGGGCAGAGGCTCACCATGTCGCCGAGGCCGCGTGTCAGGACGCCGCGGGCGGTCGCGAACTTGCCGGCCTGGTTTGCCACCTGCAGGGCGGGCGCAAAATTCTCCTTGGTCGCTTTGTCCTTGACGAATTCGAGACCGGCAACGAGACCGACGCCGCGCGCTTCTCCGATCAGCGGGTGCTCGCCGAGCTTACGCACACGTTCCTGGAAGGCGGGGGCGACGGAGCGCACATGGCCGACGATGTCGATCTCCTCGTAAATCGTCAGCGCTTCCAGCGCCACGGCGGCTGCAACCGGATGGCCGCCATAGGTGAAACCGTGCGAGAAGGTGCCGATCTTCCGGCTCTGGTCCACCAGTGCGTCCGCGATCGTCTCGTTGATCATCAGGGCGGAGATCGGCATATAGGCCGCCGACAGCTGCTTGGCGCAGCTGATCATGTCCGGCTTGAGCCCGTAGGTTTCCGAGCCGAACATGTTGCCCGTGCGGCCAAAGCCGCAGATCACCTCGTCGGCGACGAGCAGGATATCGTATTTGCGGAGGACCGCCTGGACCTTTTCGAAATAGCCTTTCGGCGGGGTGATGACGCCGCCCGAGACCATGACGGGCTCGGCGAAGAAGGCGGCGATCGTTTCCGGACCCTCTTCGAGGATCATCGCTTCGAGGTTGTCGGCCATGCGCGTGGCGAAGTCTTCCTCCGTCTCCCCGATCTCGGCGAAGCGCCAGTAGTGCGGGCAATCGGTATGGAGGATGTTGGCGATCGGCAGGTCGAAATCGCGGTGATTGAACGGCAGACCGGTGAGGCTCGCGGTTGCGACGGTGACGCCGTGATAGGCCTTGCGGCGCGAGATGATCTTTTTCTTCCCGGGACGCCCGAGAGCGTTGTTGTAGTACCAGATGAGCTTGATCGCCGTGTCGTTCGCTTCCGACCCGGAGCCGGCGAAGAACACCTTCGACATCGGTACCGGCGCGATCGCCAGGAGCTTCTCCGCCAGCCTGATGCCCGGCTCCGTCGATTTGTGCGCGAAGGAGTGATAGAAGGGCATCGTCTTGAGCTGTCGCGTCGCGGCCTCCACGAGGCGCTGCTCGCTGAAGCCTAGACCGGCGCAGAACAGACCCGCCAATCCCTCGATGTAGCGTCTTCCTTCGTCGTCGACGACATAGATGCCGTCGCCGCCGGTGATCACGTGCGGCCCGGTTTCCTGATGCACGGCCAGGTTCGTGTAGGGGTGGACGAGGCTCTGCTTGTCGAGAGCGTGGAGGGAATTCGGACGGTCGTTCATGTGCGGCTCCATCGGCAACCGGAGTTCGGATCAGGCGATGACGTGGACATCCTCGGCGCGCCAGGTCACGTGGCATTCGGAAATGCCCTCGATCCTGCGCGCATCGGCGCCGGGGACCCGCATGCGGATTGGCTGCGTGCCGAGCTTCCCGATGACGAGCAGGTTGTCGCCGTAGTTGATCGTGCTGTCGATCTTCAGCGGCTGGCGTCCGCCCTGTGAGGTTTCGGCGATCCGGATCATTTCAGGTCTGAGCAGCAGATCGGCCCGCCGGTTGCGCTCCGCTTGCCTGCTCCGCGCCTCGACAATGCCGACCGGCGTGTCGAATCTTCCGTCGCCGAGCGACGAGCCCTCGATGAGGTTGCTGTCACCGATGAAGGATGCGACGAAGCGGGTCTTCGGCGCGCGGTAAATCTCGTTCGGCGTGCCGACCTGTTCGATCCGGCCCTGATTGAAGACGGCGATCCGGTCTGACATGGTCATGGCCTCCGACTGGTCGTGGGTGACGTAGACCATGGTGACGCCGAGGTCCTTGTGGATGCGCTTCAATTCCCCCTGCATATGTTCGCGCAGTGCCTTGTCGAGCGCGCCGAGCGGCTCGTCGAGCAGAATGATGTCGGGTTCGAAGACAAGAGCGCGGGCAAGCGCCACGCGCTGTTGTTGGCCGCCGGAAAGCTCGGAGGGCACGCGCGTTTCGAAACCCTGAAGCCCGACCTTGGCCAGTGCCTCGCGGGAACGGCGCTCCTTGTCTTGCTTGGCGACGCCGCGCATGCGCAGGGGGAAGCCCACATTGTCGGCGACCGTCATGTGCGGGAAGAGCGCATAGTTCTGGAACACCATGCCGATATTGCGCCTGTGCGGCGGCAGGTTGTCGATTGCGCGCTCGCCGAGCCGGATCTCGCCGCTGGTCGGACGCTGGAAACCGGCAATCATCATCAGCGTCGTCGTCTTGCCGGAGCCGGACGGGCCGAGGAAGGAGACGAACTCGCCGGCCTTGATGTCGAGCGAAACGTCGTCGGCAGCCATATGCCTGCCGTCATAGGACTTTGTAACGTTGCGAAGGGTGAGGGAACGGGCATTCATGGCTTTGCTCCAAAATCAGGATGCTGCGGCGGCCGGCTCGGCGGCGCCGTTGCCGTCGGTCTGGTCCAGCACGCGGGTGCGGCGGCGCACGAGTTGCGGCGCAAGCCAGATGCAGACGCCGGCGAGAACGAGCAGGAACAGGAAGGACGAGGCGGCCGAAATTGTCGGATCCGCTTCCTGGCGGACGGCGTTGAACATCTGGCGCGGCAAGGTCGCCTTGTCGCGGCCGGAGATGAAGAGGGCGATGACGGCCTCATCGAAGGATGCGATGAAGGCGAAGAGCCCGGCGACGGTGAAGGCCGGCCGCAGGATCGGAAAGGTGATAAGCCGGAAGGTCGTGAGCGGCGAAGCCCCCAGATTCATCGCGGCGCGTTCCACCGAGCGGTCGAAGCCCTTGAGCGCCGCCGTCAGGATCAGCGTCGACATCGGCAGGGCGATGCAGCTATGGGCGAGGATCACGCCGAGATAGCTCTGAACCAGCCGGAGCTGCCCGAAATAGATGTAGTAGCCGAGCGCCATGACGATGGTGGGCACGATCATCGGCAGCATGATCAGAAGGTTGAAGACCGTGCGCCCCATGAACACGTGCCGCACCAGGGCGAAAGAGGCCGGAACGGCGACGAGCATCGTCACGCAGACCGTGCCGAGGCCGATCAGCAGGCTGTTGGTCAGCGGCTGCGTCCAGTTCGGGTCGGAGAAGAAGTTGACGTAGTTCTGAAGCGTATAGCCGGGCGGCGGGAAGGCGAGCGATGCCGCCGAGCTGAAGGACATCGGAATGACGATGAACATCGGCGCCGCGACGAAGGCGGCGATCAGAATTGCCAGAGAACGGACCCAGAGGCTCATCGGTCACCTCCTGCCCAAAGGCGGTCGAGACCGAAGAAGCGGTTGTAGAGCGCATAGACCGCGAGCGTCAGCGCCAACAGCACGATCGAAATCGCCGAGCCGAGGCCGAAGTCGAGGGTCTGCTCGATCTGGTCTCCGATGATGCCGGCGATCATCTGGTCGCGTGGGCTCCCGAGCAGGACGGGCATGACGTAGAAGCCGAGGCAGGTGATGAAGACGAGGGTGCAGCCGTTGACGATGCCGGGCGCGCTCAGCGGCAGATAGACGGAGACGAAGGCGCGAAGCGGGTGCGCGCCGAGGTTTTCCGCAGCGCGGACATAGAGCGGGTCGATCCGTTTCATCACGGCGAAGAGCGACATGGTCATGAAGGGAATAAGGGCGTGGGTCATGGCGAGCGTTGCGCTGAAGGTGGTGAACAGGATCTTCGGCGCGGGGTCCCAACCGAACCATGAGAGGAGCGCCGTCACCGGCCCCTGATTGCCGAGGATGACCATCCAGGCATAGGTGCGCACCAGATAGCTGGTCCAGAACGAGAGGGCGACGACCGTCAACAGGAAAGTCGCAAAGCGCTTCGAGCCGTTCGCCGCGGCATAGGCGAGCGGATAGGCGAAGAGAAGGCTCAGCAGCGTTACCAGGAGCGCCGTCTTGAACGTGTTGTAGAGGACCGAGGCGAACAGACTGGAATTCAGCAGCCGGCCGAAATTCTGCAATCCGATCACGGGCTGCGACACGCTCATCCAGACCACATAGCCAAGCGGAACGAGAAAGAAGAGCGCAAGGAAGATCACCGCCGGAGCCATCAGCGGCATGGGCCCTTCCACGAGGATCGGGGACGTCCGGAGTTTCATGACATTGCTCCTTTACCCTCGGATAGGGTCTCCGTCGCGGACGGCGGGTACCGGCGCAGGCATCGCCGGCACCCTATCCGATGCATTGCATTTTCCGGCCGCACTTACCGGGACCGGAAGCGCAGCTTAGATGCCGACCCAGCTTTCGAAGCGGGTGGACAGCTCGTCGAGTTGGGGCAGCAGCTTCGCCCCGTCCAGCATGACGGCCCGGGCCAGATGCTCCGGATGGGTCGGCATTCTGGCCGCGACCTCGGTGGGAATGAAATCGAAGGATTTCGGGTTCATCGGGCCGTTCTGGTCGGCGATGCAGAACTTCGCGAGCCCCTCCGCGTTCTGGCCGATATGGCTGATCAGCTTGAAGCCGTTTTCGGCGCGCGGGCTGTCCTTGGCGACGATCCAGCAGGCCTTGTCGACGACGGCCTGGTCCCAGACGATCTCGATCGGATCCTTCGATGCCTCCTTGGCGCCGAAGGCGTCGCTGTCCCAGAGGCCTGCCATGTCCACCTCGCCGTCGGTCAGTATCTGCCGCGCCTGTGGCCCGGCGGTCCACCAGACGCGGACGTGGTCCTTGATCCGATCGAGCGAGGCGAAAGCGCGGTCGAGGTCATAGGGAAAGAGCTGGTCGGCCGGAACGCCGTCGGCTAGCAGCGCGATCGCCAGGACGCGGGCGGCGTGACGCTGCAGACTGCGGTTGCCCGGAAACTTCTCGGCATTGAAGAAGTCGGACCAGCTCTTCAACCCTTCCGGGAATTTCGCGGCATTGTAGACCATCTGCGTGGCAAAGCCATGCGTCGACAGCCCGTTTTGGTAGATGGCGCCCTCCCAAAGCTTGGAGGTGTCGACGTGACCTTCCAGCGCCTCGAGGAGGCCAGCGCCATTGGCGCGCGCGACATCGGCGACGCCGAGCGTGGTCACGTCGAATTCGTAGACGCCCGTGGTCTTCTGCGCAGCGAGCTTGGCGAAGGATATCGGCGAGACGGTCCGGATCTCTATTCCCGTATCCGCCGTGAAGGGTTCGAACAGGAACTTTTTGACCGATGCCTCCCAGTCGCCGCCCCAGGTGTTTACGTAGAGGACGTTTTCCTCCGCGCTGGCGCGCCGGAGGTAGGGGGAGGCCAGCATTGCGGCCCCGAAAAGACCGGCGCCGAGAACGGTACGTCGCGACAGCGGCGTGGCTGATGCTTTCTTGAACATTTCCATTCGTGGTTCTCCTTGATGTCGAATGGTCGTCTGTCTGCTATTCCCGTGGCCGCTCGCCCAAAGCGGCGGCTCTTCTTGTTCTTTGAATCGGTTTTTGGATCCGGTCAGTCCGGGCGGAAGACCTCCGCGTAGAGGCGGAGCCAGTTGCCGCGGAGGATCTTGTTCGCCTCCTCCTGATTGAAACCGGCGCGCAGCAGGGCCGGGGCGACGTCCTGCAGGTTCTGCGGCTTGAGCAGCCATTCCGGTTTCGCCACGGCCCCGGGCCGCTGAGGCGAGCCGGCACCGTACTGGACCGAGCGGGTCCAGCGGCCCTTGCGCATCCAGTCGTAGTCGCGTGGGGTGTGGTTATGCGAAATGTCGGTGCCGATGCCGACATGGTCGATGCCGGCGATGTCGACGGTGCGGGCAACCATCTCGCACCAGCCGTCGACGGTGGCGCAGGCAGCGTCGGGCGTGATGTTGCGATAGGCGACGCAGCCGATGACGCCGCCGCGCTCGGAAAGGGCTTTGATCACCTTGTCGGACTTATTGCGCTTATGCGCGAAGAGCGAAGCGGCATTGGCATGGGTGATCGCCACGGGCTTCTCCGACCACTCGATCGTGTCGAGGGTGGTCCGGTCGCCGACATGGGAAAGATCGACCAGCATGCCGACGCGGTTCATTTCCCGCACGACATCGCGGCCGAAGCGGGCAAGCCCGCTGTCGTTTTCCTCGTAGCAGGAGCCGCCGAGCTCGTTCTGGTTATTGTAGGTCAGTTGCACGACGCGCACGCCGAGTTCGGCGAAAAACTCGACGAATGCGATGCGGTCCTCGAAGAGGTTGGAATTCTGGTAGCCGAGCACCACCGCCAGCTTTCCCTCCCTTTCGGCGCGCTCGATATCGGCGGCCGTTCTGGCGATAAGGATGAGGTCGGCGTTGTCACGCTCCAGGTCTCGCCAGCGGGCAAGCGAGTCGAGAGACTCCATCGTCCCTTCCCAGAAACCGAGCGTCGGCGTCACCGCGCTGTAGCCGCCCTGCCTCAGCGCCTCGAAGGACTCGCGGTTGAAATGACCGCATTGAAGTGCATCGATGATCATGGTCGTTCCATCTCAGTTATTGATTGCCGTCGTGCCGTGGTCCGCGGCGCCGGCGATGAGCAGGGACAGGTCCGTCTCGTCCTCGTCCTGCCGCCCGATGACCTTGCCATCGGCCTCGACGATGATCGGCCCGGCGTGGCGGCGCGACAGGTAGGAATCGGGCGCGAGCGCTTCGGCGGACCGGTGGAACAGCTGCCACCAGAGAGCCGCATCGACGGTCAGCCCGTCGCGCCTGATTCTTTCGAGAACCGTGGCATCCATTGCCTTCGGGGCGGGCGAGACGACGATCTCGGCAGAGCCGGCGGTCTCGTCGATCGCGACCTCGGCCTGCAGTCCAAAACGCTGCGCAAGAGCCTCGACGATCCTCAGTTCGCCGATCTCGGTGGCGTTACGGACCTCGACCGCCCCCGAGCCCTGCGTGCGCAGACGCTCCGCTGCGAGATCGAGCACCGCATCGGCGGCGATCCATGTGTGCTGCCCGCCGCAGTCGACAATGAGGCGCTCGGCGTCCGCTGTTAGGCTCAGCGCATGCGGATTTGCCGATCGCACCGCCTCGAGGTTGTGAGCCAGCCGGGCGAAGCCGCCGAGGCCGAGCGCTGCGGAATAAAGGGCGCAATCCCTTAGCGAGGGTACGAGACCCGCATCGAGCCGCGTGACCTGTATCAGCCGCTCGAAGACCATTCGCAGTTCGCGAAGGCTTACGGTGAGGGTCGAAGGAAGGTTGGACTGGCAGGAACTCATAGGCACGGCTCCGAAGGGTAGAACCACAGGTCGTCGGCGCTGCCGGCAGCAATGTCCTCCGGAACGGGCGCGCCGTGGAACAGAACGCCGCGCAGGTTGCGGTCGAGAAAATCGCGGGTCTTGTCGATGCCGTGGATGCCGACATTGAGAAGGCGGGTGATATGGGCGGGGGTGAAGGCCCCGCTCATGATGTCGGCATGCGGCGAGTGGAGGCCGGTGCCGGCAAGCGCCTGCACGCGCGTGGCGATCGCCCGGTGTTCGGGATGCGCAAGCAGGAAGCGGGCCGTGCTGAGGGTCGGATCGGCGCCGGCGAGGTCGCGGTCGAGGGCAACCACGAGCCGTGGCAGGTCGAGGCCGAGATTGACGACATTCTCGCCGACTTCCGCAGCGGGGCCGCGGCGCGGCTCCTCGGCGGAAACCGATTTGTACCAGACGTATCGCTTTCCGGGCTCGATATCGAGATCGAGTCCGAAAGTCCAGGCGTAGTCATTTCTCAGGATCTCGCGCAGCCGGGCGACCGGCATTTCCGGCCGGCCCGTCAGCTCTTCATCGATGACCAGACCTTCCACGAGCTGGTCGGCCTCTTCGCCAACGAGCTCTATGAGGAGGGAATGGAGGGTTTCCATGGCTTCCGCATGGACGCGGCACTCGAGGGATGCAGCAAGCTCGGCAAAGGGCTCGCTTTCGAAGCGGCTGCCGCTCTGCCAGCGGGCAAGCAAATTCGCAACGGCGTCGCGGATCACGCCGAGTTCCCGCGCCACGACCTCGGAGCGCGTGACGTTCTCGTACTGCACGCGGTCCTCGGACCGGAAGGTGATCGCTTTATCGACAAGGCTCAGCAGCTTGGCGATCTCCGAGCCTGCTTCGTCCGGCGTGAGCGCCTTGGCGCGCGCGATTGCCTCCTCGCGGATGAAGAGCCAGCGCTCGATCAGGCGCGGGTGGTTGTTGACGAAGAGCATCAGGCCAAGCGCCGAGCCGTTGCCGACCCCGAGGAAGCGGCGGAGCTCGATCGCCATCTGCGGGGCTGCAGGGGCTTCAAGCCGGACGAGATGGGCAAGGAGATCCTGGGCAAAGACGCGCATCATATAGGCGCAGAGCATCTGGGCGGCGAGCGACCAGCGGAGCGGGTGATCGCCCCCATAGGCGAGGAAGGACTTGGTCCCGAAGGTACCGTTGCCGTCGAGGCCGGTATTGCGCATCAGATAGCAGGTCTGAGCGAGCTCGGCGACGTTGGGCTGGCGGCCGGCCTGGAGCGCAGCCTTCGCGCCTTCGAAGAACCGGCCGCTGCGGTTGGAGCGGCACCAGATCAGCGTTCCTGGCGTGGCGCGGCCCTCATAGAGCTTCGGAAGCTCGGTTCGGGTCGTTTCGAAATCCCGCTCGCTCATGTCGCCTTCGACCAGAGCGCCCATCATATCCCAGGCCCGGCCGATGATGCGGCCCGTACGGCCGTGCGGCGAGGGCTCGAATGAATAGACGGGAAAGCTGAAGCGCCAGCCGCCGATGTCGATGCGGTATTCGGCGACGCCGTTGCCCTTGGCGTCGATGTCGAAGCGCTTGCACAGGATCTGCCAGCGTTGACCGACGGCGCGGCTCATCAGCGCGCGCGATGCGCTGATGCGCGACGGCTGGATGGCGGCGAGCCTTTCTGGCTTCATGATGTCGGCCGGCGAACGCATCAGCCGCGCGATGCGGTGAGCCTCCGACCCCGGCGCAGGTTTCTTCAGGGCGCTCATTTCATTGTTCTCCTCGCAGGCGCGCGGCGCTTGCCGCCGCGGCTGCGACGACGATCCGGGCGCACTTGTCAGTGTCGAAACCTGTGAACGGGCCGGAAAGCGCGAGCGCGCCGATGCATTCGTTCTGCGCATCGATGATCGGGGCGGCGACGGCCGATACGGTCCGTGGCCCTTCGACCTCCGAAATGGCGTAGCCGCACTGGCGAACCTCGGCGACGATCTGGTCATCCGGCAGTTCGACGCCCTGCGCCCGTAGACGGTCGACTATTTCCGGACGGGAGAACGATACGAGCACCCGGCCGAATGCGGTGCGATCGAGACGGAGCTGCGTTCCGATCCGAAGGTCCGCGCGAAGAACGCCTCGCGACTCCACCCGCCGAACGATGACCGCGGATTTTCCGTCGAGAACGGCGAGCGAGGCGGTCTCACCGCTCTGGGTGACCATCTCTTCCAGAACGCCGGCAAAGCGCGCGCCGAGGTTGGATTGTTCGAGCGCCATTGCCGCATGCCCGACGATGCGAAGCGTCAAGCGATACCGGCCGTCGGGCGTCTGCTCGATCCATCCGGCTTCCACGAGGGTAACGAGGCGCTGATGGGCCGCACCCCGCGCTTCGCCAAGTTGGCGCGCGATGTCGACGAGGCGCAGCGGCTCCGGTGCAGCGGCGATGCACTCGAACGCTGCGAGGGTCTTGAGCACCGATGATAAGGGTCGAACCGACATTTTGAAAAAATTCCAAACAGCCTATTGTCTTCTAATAGAAGACAGCGTATATATATGTTGGACATAGATTTGTCCTCTGTCAACTTCGTTCTGCGCGATCGAAGTGGATTTTTTCCGCGCCGAGTCGGCGCTCGCTTCCTGAAAAGAAAATCCGAAGGACTTCAGCGGCTTGCAGCGTCAGGCTTGCATCGCCACCGACGAAGCCAATGTCGCGCCCGTGCTCGATTGCCGGGCCGCGACTCAATGCGCCACATTTTAGGAATTGCAGGCGAGAGGCTTTTAGAACACTTCCACGATTGTACGTGTGAGCCGAACGGTTCGAACGTCGGCCCCGATACGGACGCACCACCCGGCCTCCGGTGCCGCGGTTTTCATCGGGCTTGCCGCGGCCTACCGAGCGAGAGAAACGATGACGTTGCCGACCGGTTTCCCGCTCTCGACCGCCTCGTGGGCTGCGGCGATGTCGTCCAGCGCGAATGTTTCGGCGATATGATGTCTGAGAAGCCCGGATGCCAGCTGCCCTTGCAGCGCGCCGACGGTCTGCTCGCGCACTTCCGGCGACATCTCATAGACGATGAAGAACCGCGCCGCAGCGCCGGCGAGGATCATCGGAAAGAACTCGAATGAGATTTCCGGCTTGCTGGAGCCGTATATTACGCAAAGCCCGTCCCGCGCTATGATGCCTGGCAGCATCTCGACATTCGTGGCGGCGTCCACCTCTATGACTCGGTCGACGCCGCGCCCGTTGGTGATGTCCCCTATCCGGTCGACGACATCTTCCGTTCTGTAGTTGATCGTGTGGTCGGCTCCCAGCAGCGTGCAGATTTCGGCCTTTTCCGACGAACTGACGGTCGTGACGATGCGCGCCGCGCCATAAAGCCTGGCGAACTGAATGGCGTAAGCGCCGACTGCGCCCGCACCTCCGGTGACCAGGACGGTTTTTCCAAATACGGCTCCGTCCGTGGTCACCGCGCGAAGTGCCGTCAGCGCTGGAATGCCGAGGCAGGCGCCCTCCTCGAAAGATACGTTATCGGGCAGGTGAACCGCCTGATCCTGCGGAAGGACCACATATTCGGCAGCCGTACCGTTCGAACGCCGCCAGGCGGCATTCCAGCTCCATACCCGCTCGCCGATGCGCTCGCCTGCGACGCCCGTTCCCACGGCGTCGATAATGCCCGCGCCATCACTGTGCGGGATCATTCTCCCGGCAATGAGGGGCCGTCCCGCCCTGGCCTTCACATCGGACGGATTGACGCCGGACGCATGTATGCGGACGCGGACCTCTCCGGGGCCGGGGATAGGCTCGGGAAGGCTGCCAACCTCCAGGACATCGCGGGCGGCGCCATTCTTCTCGTACCATGCAGCTCTCATTGTCGTTGCCTTTCCGTCAGGCGTCGAGGACGACGAAACGGTCGCGACCGTCACGCTTTGCCGCGTAGAGAGCCCTGTCGCAGCTGTTCAGCAGCTCCGCTCGTTGCTGCCCGTTGGACGGGGCGAGGGCGCCGCCGATGCTGATGCGTGCGAGGACCGCCTTGCCGTCTACCTGGAAGGGTTCGCGAAAGGCTGCGACCAGCCGCTGCGAAACCGCTGCGAGCGCCGGCGCATTGGGCGGATTTGGAATGAAAACGGCGAATTCGTCGCCGCCCATGCGGATCGCGACGTCGCCTGCTCTGATGACCGAGCGAATCCGGTTGGCGGCCTCGTACAGAACCTCGTCGCCGGCGTGATGGCCAAGCTCGTCGTTGATCGCCTTGAATCCATCCATGTCGAGATAAAGAGCCCCGAAGGTCTGACCCGCCGCAATCGCGTGGTGGAGAGCCCCGTCGACGATCGACGAGAGGGCCGAGCGGTTGAACAGGCCCGTCAACGGATCGGTGATGGCCGCATTCTGTAATTGGTTATGGGCGAGGCCCGTGACGAGATTCGCCTTCTGCAGGCTCAAAAGCGCACTGGCGACCGCCGCAAATCGGCGCAGGTTCTGCGCCTGCTCGTCGGAAAGATCCCTGGGCCGGCCATCGAGGATGCAGAAGCTGCCGACGGGCAGGTTCTCGAGATAGACGGGCGCGCCGGCGTAAAACCGGAAGTGCGGGCTTCCGACCACATACGGTCTCGTTTTCAGTTCACGGTCTTCCGCCAGATCCGGGATAATGAGGAGTTCGTCCGCGAAGACGACCCGCGTGCATATGGACATCTCGCGCGAGCATTCGCCGATCCTCAAGCCCGCCTGACCGGCGATCCGCTGCCAGTCTTCGTCGATGATGTTTATGGCGGCGTAGGAAACGTCGAAGATGCCCTTGGCAAGCTCGGCCAGGGTTGCGAGTTCGGGCGTGGGAGCGCTGCCGATTGAATTGAGCGAACGGACTGCAAGCAATCTTTGACGCTCGTTCGTGGGGATTCGTACGGCTTGTCCCATTTCTGTCTCCGTCGTTCGTGAAAGAAGGCGATCCGGGCGACCCGTCCCTTGTTAGGGGAAGCCCAGCGGCGTTCCGACCTATCGCAAAAAAACGTCGGCGCGCTATCCTTAAACCTTAGAGTAATGCGGGCACTCTCCGTCACTCGCCGAAGTTTTGCGCAGTTCACCACGGAAACATGCAAATTTGAGGGTTGCTCAGCAAAGAATACCATTCAATCGTGACGGGATGCGGCGAGGCGGACTTGAGTTCGGGCGCGGCGTCGCGAGAAGAGTTGCAGCAGCGTATCAGCCGAACCGGCTGACCCCAGTGAGTAATTTGACATGATCCTCAATCATCGGCTCACACGTATTACCGTCGGCATCCTCCTCCTGGCGCTTGCAATTGCCGTCCTGCTGCCCGGGTTGACTGGCTACAGCAGCCTGGATGGGACGGTAAACGCACGCCTTGCCGTGATAAATGCGCCGATCGACGGCGAGATCGAGAAACCGGCGCCTCGGATCGGAACGCCGGTGGCAGAGGGTGAAACGCTCGCGACGATCCGTAACCAGCGTGTCAACAGAGCGATCCTGGCGTCGCTGCGCACCGATCATCGAACCGCCGTCGAGCGCGTCGCGGCGCTGCGGCGGGAGCGGGATGAACTCGCGCGATTGCGGGATGATCTTGCCGGGCGGCTCGACATCTTCAGGAACGCGACCATCGCCAGTCTGGAGCGCGAGGTTCAGATCCTGCAGAAGAGGGTCGAAGTGTCGCGCGCGCAGGACGTCGTGGCGAGGGTCGACCTCGTCCGGCGGCAGGACCTCGAGGCCAAGGGGATATTCACCCGCAAGATGGTGGAGGCGGCGGAAGCCGCCGGTGCGGCCGCCGGCGGCGAACTCGAGATCAGCAATTTGACCGTGGAATTGCTGCAGCAACGCCTCAAAGCCGTGCGTCAGGGCATATTCATCGTCGGCGACGGCCAGAACGACGTGCCTTATTCCAGGCAGCGCCAGGACGAGGTGATCGTCCGCATCCACGATCTCAATACGCGGATCGCGGAGAACGAGGCACGGGCAAAACAGACGGACCAGCAGATAGCCGAGGAGGAGAGGCGGGTTCTCAGTCTCGAAGCCGCGACGATCCCGTCGCCCTTCGATGGCGTCGTGTGGAGCCGCAACGTGGTCAGCGGTTCCAATGTCGTTCTGAACAACGAGATGATGCGCATCCTCGACTGCCGCGAGCTGTTCGTCGACATTCTGGTTCCTGAAGTCGATTATGACGAGATCTATCCCGGCCGCGAGGCGGAGGTCCGGCTCTTCGGGCGCGGAGATGTCTTCCAAGGCCGCGTGCAGGCAGTCAAGGGATCGTCCGCGGTCGCGGAAAAGGACACGCTGGCCGCCAACGAGCCGGAGACAGAGGAGCGAAATGCCCGCATCCGCGTCACGCTCGCTCCGTCGGCACTCAACACCGATTTCGCGAATTTCTGTCAGGTCGGGCGAACGGCCCAGGTCCGTTTCTCCAAGCGCAGCCTTCACCTGGCCCAGTGGGTTCAAAGCTTGTGGTTCAGTCTCTTCTAGCGTTGGCGCCGACCTTACTCGTCATCGCCTTTTTTCTCCTCGGGCCTTTGAACTGGCCGCGCCACAGGAGCTGGTCGCGCGCGGTCACCTGCGCGGTCGTCGCTGCCTTCGCGCTGCGTTACCTGATCTGGCGGTTCACCGAGACCGTTCTGCCCTATCCGAACGACGGTGCCAATTTCTATTGGGTCTGGTTCGTCTTCATCGTCGAGTTCCTCGCCTTTGCGGAGGTGGTGCTCTTCCTCATCCTGATGAGCCGCTACGTCGACCGCAGTGCCGAGGGGGATCGGCTGGAGCGGCAGTTTTTTGAGCGGGATGAACGGGAACTTCCCACGGTCGACGTCTTCATACCAACCTATAATGAGCCGCTCGACGTACTGGAACGGACGATCGTCGGGGCGCTTGCGCTCGATCATCCCAAGGACAAGCTGAAGGTTTATGTGCTCGATGACGGCCGGCGCGACTGGCTCAGGACGTTCTGCGAGGGGCGCGGGGCGATCCATGTCACGCGCAGCGACAACGCGCATGCCAAGGCCGGCAACATGAACAACGGATTGCGCGTCAGCTCAGGCGATTTCATCGCCGTCTTCGATGCCGATTTCGTGCCCTATCGCAGTTTCCTCCGGCGCACCTTGCCTTTCTTCATGGACGATACCATCGGCATCGTGCAGACACCGCAGCACTTCTTCAACGTCGATCCGATCCAGTCCAATCTCGGACTGGAGAACCTATGGCCCGATGAGCAACGCTTGTTTTTCGACGAGATCGCCCCCAGCCGGGACGGCTGGGACGTCAGCTTCTGCTGCGGCTCCTGTTCGATCGCAAGGCGCAAGGCCGTAGACGCCATCGGCGGATTTCCGACCGAGTCGATCACGGAGGATCTGCTGACGACGTTGTCGATGCTCAACAGGGGTTTCAAGACGCGCTATCTCAACGAGCGCCTTTCGATGGGTCTGGCGGCCGAGAATCTCACCGGCTATTTCGTCCAGCGCGAGCGCTGGTGCCAAGGCGGTATCCAGACGCTCTACCTGCACAACGGCCCCTTGCGCGGGCCGGGTCTCTCGCTCTTTCAGCGCGTCATGTTCCTGCCCATGTCGTGGCTGGTGCAATATCTGGTCCGCTTCATCGTGCTTCTCATTCCCATAATCTATCTGTGGTTCGGCGCCCTGCCGCTCTATTTCACGGATGTCGCCGATTATGTCTCGAACCAGGTGCCCCTGCTCGCGGCCTATTTCCTGCTGATGTTCTGGCTCACGCCGACGCGCTACCTTCCGGTGGTTTCCACCGCCGTCGGTACCTTCTCGACCTTCCGCATGCTGCCGACCGTCCTTTCGAGTCTGGTCAGGCCCTTCGGCAAGCCATTCAAGGTGACCCCGAAGGGCAGCAGCAACGAGGAGAACGTCTTCGACGCCTATACTTTCACCTGGATCGCCGGCTTCATCGTGGTTACCGCGCTGGGCCTCCTGATCAACATCGTTCCGGAGACGGCGCGGGTAGAGGGTTCGTTCTCGGCCATTGCTGCGCTTTGGTCGGGCATCAACATCGTGGTGCTGATCATCGCCTCGCTTATCTGCTTCGAGAAGCCGCGGCGCCTGCTGCAGGCGTTCAAGCTCGACGAGCCGGTGGATGTGGATGGCGTCGGGGGCCGCCTCGTGAGCCTCTCGCTGGACAAGGCGGTGGTGGCGGTTTCGACGGAAACGCGGTTCAAATCGACCAAGGTCAGGTTGCACATCGAAGGCTTCGCGCCGCTCGAAGCGGATCTGAAGCAGGTAACGCAGCGGCGCGGGGACATCACCCGCACCGGCGACAAGCAGCGTTACTACCTTCATCTTCACTACGACCTGCGTGGATTCGAGCGGGACAAGATGATCATCAAGCTCTACACCGGGCGCTATTCCCGGGACGTTCCGGATATCGACAAGATCGCGGTTTCGGTGAATTTGCTGTTGCGCGCTTTCGGTCGCACGCGAACCGCCTGATCAGCGGTTCTGCAGCCGGGCGAGAAGCTTTCTGTCTACCTGCCCTTCGGGGCATAGAGCGTGCGTGAGCGCTCGAGGTGTCTGATCATCGCCTGCTCGGCTTCGTCCGGATTGCCGCGGCGGATACAATCGATGATTTCCTCGTGTTCCGTGAGGGTCACGTTCTCCCGGCCGGTCCAGATCAGCATTTCCGTATGATACTCTTTGAGCCAGCCGAGCATCGCCTCGCTGACGGCGGTATATATCGGATTGCCGGAAATCTGGGCAATGCGGGTGTGGAACGCCATGTCCGCGGCAATGAAGGCATCGGGATCCTCGAGTGCCGCCTGCTGCCGCTTCAAGGTTTCCTCCAGCGCCGCGATATCGCCGGCTTCGGCCCTGCTTGCCGCCTCCCGCGCCATGCCGCGTTCGAAGAAGATGCGCGCGCTCTTCAGGTGTTCCAGCGAATCCGAGGAGGCCGCGAGCATGATCTTGGCCGCGGCATCCACCTGCCGAAGCAGCGACCGCGCCGTCGGCTGCAGCACCTTGGCCCGCTCGCCATGCGAAATCTCGATCAGCCCCATATTGGCAAGCGCCTGCATCGCCTCGCGAATGGCCGGGCGTCCCACCTGGAAGCGCTCCATCAGCATCCGCTCGGAGGGCATCTCATCTCCCGGTTGCAGCTCGCCGGTTTCGATCAACGCCTTCAGCCGCGCAAACACCTCGTCGGAAAGTTTCCTGCGGATGATGGGCTCGGATTGCATGACCATGTGAACTCCAGCAGCTTGCGGATCATTCTCTATAGGCAGGTTTCTTCCGGCAGGCGAGATTTCTCTTGCCTAACTCAGATACTCATTATACCAGTTGCGCGAGAGAAGCTACTGAATCGAATGCAAAGAGCGCTGCCGTGATACGCATCACCTACCGCATCGAGACCCCGGGCGATGTCGAAGTCCTGGCGAGAAAGATCGCAAGCGACCAGTCGACCGGAACGTTCGTGCCGGTGCCGGGCGAAAGCGAAGAGCTGAAGGCGCGGGCGGCCGCGCGCGTAGTGGCTATCCGCCACCTCGAACCCGCCGATCGAGCCTCATGGCCGGACGAGGCGGGAGGTGCCACGCGCTTCAACCGGGCCGATGCGGAGATTGCCTTCCCGCTCGATGCGGTAGGAACGGATCTTTCCGCCTTGATGACCATTGCGATCGGCGGCGTCTATTCCATCAAGGGAATGACCGGCATCCGCATCGTGGATATGAAGCTCCCGCCGGAGTTCGCGGCGGCGCATCCGGGGCCGCAGTTCGGTGTTGCCGGCAGCCGGCGCCTGACCGGTGTCGAAGGCCGTCCGATCATCGGGACGATCGTCAAGCCGGCGCTGGGTTTGCGGCCCGAGGAAACGGCGATGCTCGTCGGCGACCTGCTTTCCTCCGGGGTGGATTTCATCAAGGACGACGAGAAGCTGATGAGCCCGGCCTATTCGCCGCTGAGCGCGCGGATTGCAGCCATCATGCCGAGAATCCTCGACCACGAGCAGAAGACCGGCAAGAAGGTGATGTATGCCTTCGGCATATCCCACACCGATCCGGATGAGATGATGCGAAACCACGATCTGGTGGTCGCGGCCGGCGGCAATGCGGCGGTCGTCAACATCAATTCCGTCGGAATGGGCGGCGTCGCTTTCCTGCGCAAGCGCTCCGGCCTCGTTCTCCACGCCCATCGCAACGGCTGGGACATTCTCACGCGTCATGGCGGCTTGGGAATGGAGTTCTCTGTCTGGCAGCAATTCTGGCGCCTCCTCGGGGTCGACCAGTTCCAGATCAACGGCATCCGCGTCAAATACTGGGAACCTGACGAGAGCTTCGTGAAGTCCTTCGAGGCCGTGAGCACGCCGCTCTTTTCCAAGGAAGATTGTCCGCTGCCGGTCGTGGCGTCGGGTCAATGGGGCGGACAGGTGCCCGAGACCTATGCACGGACCGGGCATACGACCGATCTGCTCTATCTCTGCGGCGGCGGCATCGTCAGCCATCCGGGCGGACCCGGCGCCGGCGTCAGGGCCGTATGCCAGGCTTGGGAGGCGGCAGTCGCCGGGATCCCTTTAGCGGATTATGCCAGGGATCACCCCGAACTGGCGCAATCGCTCGAGAAATTCGCCGACGGCAAGGGCGCCTGACTTCCGCGCGACCGGAGACCCCAATGCACATTCCCTTGCTCAGCTACTACGGCGACGATCTGACCGGCTCGACCGACGTGATGGAGGCACTCTCCTCCCACGGGGTCGAAACCGCGTTGTTTCTCAAGGTGCCTGAGCCTTCGCTCTTCGAGCGCTTCGGCCATTGCCGGGCCTTTGGGCTCGCGGGCACCAGCCGCAGCCAGACACCGGGCTGGATGGCGGAAAACCTTCCTCCGGCCTTTCTGTGGCTGAAGGCGCTGAAGGCGGAGATCGCCCACTATAAGGTTTGCTCGACCTTCGATTCGAGCCCCGGTGTCGGCAACATAGGCAAGGCGATCGAGATCGGGCGGGATGTCTTCGGCGCCGCGCCGGTACCGCTGGTCATCGGCGCGCCGCAGATCCGCCGTTACACCGCCTTCGGCAATCTGTTCGCCGCCTTTCGCGGCGAAACCTACCGCATAGACCGGCATCCGGTGATGAGCAGGCATCCGGTAACCCCGATGAACGAGGCGGATATCCGCCTTCACCTTTCGCGTCAGACATCGCTCAGCGCGGCACTTGTAGACCTCGTGCAACTCGCATCGCCGGACGTGGACGCGTTCGCCGACAGGGCTTTCGCGGATCACCAACTCGTCCTTCTCGATGTCGCGGATGAGGGGAGCCAGGCCGTCGTCGGGCGCCAGCTCTGGCGGACGCGAGCGGCGGAAGGGCAATTCGTCTGCGGTTCGTCCGGCATCGAATATGCGCTCGTTCGCGAATGGCGTCGCCTTGGCCTGCTCGGCGAAGCGCCGGCATTCGCGCCGCCCGGACCGGTCGACCGGATCGCGGTGGTTTCGGGCAGCGTCTCTCCGACCACGGAGCGGCAAATCCGTCATGCGATGGAGAACGGTTTCGAGGGGATAGGGCTCGATGCAGTCGCACTCGCGGCGACGGATGCCGGCTCGGCATTCGAGGATGCCGTTGCGCGGGGGCTTGCCTGTCTGGAGAAGGGCCGGAGTATCATTCTCTATACCGCACTCGGCCCCTCTGCCGATCGGGGCGAAGCCATTCCTCTGGAGGATGGCTCGCGTCACCGGATCGGCGAACGGCTCGGATCGCTGCTGAGAGAACTGGTGACGCGGGCCGGGCTCCGCCGCGCTGTGATCGCCGGGGGCGATACGTCGAGCCACGCCCTTGGCCAGCTTTCTGTCGACGCGCTTACATTGCGGCTGCCGCTTCCGCAGTCGCCGGGATCGCCTCTCTGCACCGCGCATAGCGCCGATCCGAGGGTGGACGGCATGGAGGTCGCTCTGAAGGGCGGCCAGGTCGGGTTCGACGACTATTTTTCGATGATCCGGGATGGACGGGGCTAAGGCTCTTCCGAGGAAAAGTGCGTCGTTCCGAAAGCGCTCTCATAGCAGCTTGTCGAGCGTTATCGGCAGATCGCGAATGCGTTTTCCCGTCGCGTGAAAGATGGCATTCGCAATTGCCGCAGCTGCGCCCGTTATGCCGATTTCGCCGACCCCGTGTGCGCCAAGCGGCGTATGTTCGTCGGGAATGTCGTTGTAGATGACCTCGATATGCGGCACGTCGAGATGCACCGGAACATGATATTCGGCGAGTGACGGATTCATGATCCGCCCGCGGCGCGTGTCGAGCAAGGTTTCCTCCGCGAGAGCCATGCCGATCCCCATGACGATCCCGCCGCGAAGCTGGCTGACGGCCGTTTTCGGATTGAGGATCCGGCCGCAATCGAAGGAGCCGAGCCAGCGCGAGATCCGCACTTCGCCAGTTTCCCGGTTGACGCGAGCTTCGCAGAATTGCGCGCCGTAGGAGGCCATGGAGTACTTCATCACCTCGAACGGCATTCCCGACGTCTCTTGCACTTCAATGAAATCACGGCCGGCGCGCTTCAGGATCGAGGCATAGGTCTCGCCCTTGCTTCCCTCGCCGGACAGGAAAAGCCCGCCGTCGCGTGCCTCTATCTCTACGTTTGCACCTGCCAACGGCGAGCCGTTACCGGCGAGCTTGATGAGTTCGCGATGGATCTTTTCGACGGCCACCTGCACCGCCGCGGCGATGCTGCCGGTCTGGCTCGAGCCGCCGGCGATGATCGGCGAGTCCGGCAGGGCGGAGTCTCCATAGCGGAATGAAACCATCTCCAGCGGCAGGCCGAGACGGTCGGCTGCGTGCTGAATCTGCACCGTCGCGGTTCCCATGCCCATTTCGTTCGCCGCCGCTTGCACGAGTGCGCTGCCATCGGCGGAAATGCGAAGGCGAACTGCGGCGGGAAAGCGGAAGACCGGGTAATAGGCCGTCGCCACGCCTTGTCCGATCAGCCAATTTCCATCGCGCTGCGAACACGGCTCGGCCGGCCGCCGGCTCCAGCCGAACCTTTCCGCGCCGCGCCGATAGGCCTCGACGAGATGACGGCTCGAAAATTCCGTGCCTTTCGTGGGATCCTTTTCGGGCTCGTTCAAGCGGCGAAGTTCGACCGGATCGATCTTCATCGCGTAGGCGAGTTCGTCTATGGCCGATTCCAGAGCGAAAGTGCCGATCGATTCCCCCGGCGCGCGCATCCATGTGTTGGCGACGGTATCGAGATCGACGACCTTCTGACCGACGGACATTGTCTGCGAGGCGTAGAGATGCCGCGGAGTCAATGAAAATTGCTCGGGATACTTGGCGTGGGTCGTCGTCGCCGTCACCCCGGTGTGAATGATCGCCGCGAATTTTCCATCCTCATCGGCGCCGAGCGCGACGCGCTGTTCCGAAGGCGTGCGGCCGCCGATGAGGCGGAAAACGTCTTCGCGAGCGAGCGCCATTTTGACGGGGCGATTGGCGACTTTGGCCGCCGCCGCACAGAGCGCGGTGTGATTCCACAAGGCGGCCTTGCCGCCGAAGCCCCCGCCGACGAATGGCGCGATGACGCGCACGTCGTCCCCCTTGAGGCCAAACATGCCGGCGAGTGCGTGCTTGCAGCCGTTTACGAATTGGGTCGAATCGAAAACCGTCAACCGGCCGTCTTCGTCCCAGGCGGCGATCGTCGCATGCGGCTCTATGGCGTTGTGGTTGTAGTGCGGTGTCCGGTAGAGATTGTCGACCTTGAATGCCGCCGCCGCGAAAGCCTTCTCAGGGTCGCCGATCTCGAGTTCGGGATCTTCGCCCAGGACGGCGGACGGCACGGTCGCTTCCGCCTTGAGGTCCGCGAACGAAACCCGCGCTGCTTTCTCATCATAGTCGACGCGCACGAGCGAAGCCGCATGCTCCGCCTGTTCGAGCGTTTCGGCAACGACAACCGCGACGGGCTGCCCATTCCAACTGATCTCGTCGTCCTGCAGAACAGCGAGATCACTAGCCGCGAACCCCTTGTCCATGTGCCTTACGTCCATGAGTGGCGGTCGTTTCATCTTCGGGGCGTTTTCGGCGGTGACGATCGTTATGGCGCCTGGACTCCTCTCGGCATCGGAGGCGTCGATTCCGACAATCCTCCCCTTGGCGATCGTGCTGCAGACCGGAACGGCATAGGCCAGATTTTCGATCTCGAATTCCGCGGCGAAGCGCGCTTCACCCTTCACCTTCCGTTGCCCGTCAACGCGGCTGACGGGCGTGCCGAGGTAACCGTGTTTGTGGATAAGCGGGTCCGGCGCCTTGTCGGGCATAAACTGGACGACGGTTTCCATAAGCTTCTGCAGGACGCTCATCTTACCCTCCGGCCAATTCGCCCAACACGCCGACGATCGTGCGCTTCGCCAACTCGACCTTGAAGGCGTTATGGGCGAGGCCTCTTGCCGGCGCGAGTTCGGCTTCCGCCGCCTGTCTGAAGCTCTCGGCACCAGCGTTCGCTCCCGCCAGGACGCGCTCGGCTTCGGTAGCCCGCCACGGCTTGTGCGCCACGCCCCCGAGCGCCAGACGGACGTTCCTGACCTTGCCGCTGTCGATCTCCAGAGCGGCGGCCACGCTGACCAGGGCAAAAGCATAGCTCGCGCGGTCCCGGACCTTCCGATAGAGCGAGCGCCTGGCAAAGCCGAGCGGCGGGATCTCGATGCCGGTGATAAGTTCGCCGGGCTGCAGGTCGGTCTCGATATGGGGTGTATGCTCCGGCAAACGGTGGAAGTCCTCGAAGGCAATCGTCCGCGCGCCGCTGGGCCCGACGACGTTCACCTTCGCATCGAGAGCCGCCAGGGCGACGCACATATCGGACGGATGCGTGGCGATGCAGCTGTCCGAGGCTCCGAGGATCGCGTGCATCCGATTGAAGCCCCCGATCGCATCGCATCCCGCTCCCGGTGCACGCTTGTTGCAGCGCGCCGCGTGGTCGTAGAAATAGAGGCAACGCGTTCGCTGCATGAGGTTGCCCGCAACGGTCGCCATGTTGCGGATCTGGCCAGATGCTCCGAACACGATCGCCTGGGCCAGAAGCGGATAGCGGTCCCGCACGACCGGATGACCGGCGACCGCGGTGTTCCGCACCGTCGCACCGATAGCAAGGCCGCCATCCGGCCGCTCCTCGATCCGGTCCAGAGGCAGCCCGGTAACATCCACCAGCGCGTCCGGCTGTTCGATGTTCTCGCGCATCAGGTCCACAAGGTTGGTGCCGCCACCGAGCAACTTCGCATTCGGCGTCTTGGAGAGGAGCTGCACGGCGGTTTCCAGATCAGTCGCTCTCGCATAGGCGAAGCTCTTCATTTCGCCACCTCGCGGTCAAATGCGCTGTGGATCGCCTCGCAGATGCCGACATAAGCCCCGCAACGGCAGAGGTTTCCGCTCATGCGTTCCTTGATCTCGGCGTCCGAGAATTCGATCGTAGCCGCGGCCATGTCCCCGGTCACGGCGCTCGGCAAGCCGCTTTGAAATTCTTGGAACATTCCGATCGCCGAACAGATCTGCCCGGGGGTGCAATAACCGCATTGGAAACCGTCATGCTCTATGAATGCGGCCTGAAGCGGCTGAAGCTCGCCATTGGCAATGCCTTCGATCGTGGTGATCTCCCGGCCTTCAAGCTGAAGCGCCAGCGACAGGCAGGACAGGACGCGCTGACCGTCCACCAAAACCGTGCAGGCCCCGCAGGCGCCCTGGTTGCATCCCTTTTTGGGCCCGGTAAGGCTCAAATGCTCGCGCAGAACGTCCAGCAGAGAGGTGCGTGGGTCGATCGACAGGGAATAATCGACGCCGTTGATCTTCAGCAGGATCAGCGCTGAGCCGGCAGGCGGGATGGGTGCCGCCTTAGGCGTTCGGTGGGGCGATGGCATGAGCACACCCTCTCGGTTTGCATCAGCCGCGGCATCTCGCGCCGCGGAGCGGGGCAGGTCAGTCGCGCGAGGCGGCAGGGGTTGCCAGAACCCGGCAATCGGATGAATGTTCCGAAGATTGTTCGCATGCGGCACGACCGCGGCGGCCGGGCAGGGACAGCGATTGGCGAGATGATCTATTTCACGGGCGACACGCATTACGGCGATCCGCGTGTGCTTCGCATCGACCGCCGCCCGTTTTCCAATATGGCCGAACATGATGCCGCCCTGATCGCCAATTGGAACGAAACCGTCTCGCCGCAAGACGACGTCTGGCACCTTGGCGACTTCGCGGCAAAGAGAACCGGGCTTGCCGAAGATCTGCTATCCCGTCTGAACGGCCGCAAGCACCTCATCGTAGGCAACAATGACCCGATCGACACGACCGGGGCGAGCGGCTGGCACAGCGTGCAGCATTATGCGGAGCTGATGGTCGATGGGCGGCTGCTCGTCCTTTGCCATTATCCGTTCCGGACATGGAACCAGATGGGAAAGAAGTCGATCAATCTGCACGGGCACTCCCATGGCAGGCTGAAGCCGATCCCGCGGCAGTTCGATGTGGGCGTGGATGCGAGAGGCCTGCGTCCGGTCCGGCTGGTTGATATTCTCCCCCAGGCCGGGCGGTAAACTCCCGCTTGGCGCTTCGGGGAACGTGCGAGCCTTTCGAATGTTCTCCAATATCGGTGGCAGGCTTGCGTCCCGAATGCGAGGTGCTTCAATGCAAGGAGACCTATTCGGAAACCCGCCCGGCAATCTGCCCGAGGGCTTCCGCTACCAGGCGGGTATCGTTCCGCAGAAGCTCCAGGAGGTACTTTTGGAGGCGCTGCCGGGGCTTCCCTTCAAGCCTTTCGACTTTCACGGCTACGAGGGCAGGAGGCGTGTGGTTTCATTCGGCTGGAAGTACGACTTCGACACCGAGGCGGTCCGGAAGATCGATGCCATTCCCCCGCTGCTTCTGCCGCTCAGGCAACTGGCGGCCGACTTTTCCGGACTGCCGGCGGAGGGACTCCAGCAGGCACTGGTCACCGAATATGATGTCGGGGCCCCGATCGGCTGGCACAGGGACAAGGCGGTGTTCGGCGATGTCGTCGGGATATCGCTGCTGGCTTCCTGCACATTCAGGTTGCGCCGAAAGCGGATCGGCAAATGGGAGCGGGCTTCCGTCATTCTCGAGCCGGGCTCGGCATATCTCCTCTCCGGCAGTGCGAGATCCGAATGGGAGCATTCCATCCCGCCGGTAGAGCGCCTGCGCTATTCGATCACCTTCCGGGAGCTGCGCTCAGGGATTACCGCCGACGGCCGTGCGTGACTCTGTCGATATCAGCCGGTCAACGTGCCCCAGGACGGATCCCATTCGACGTCCTCCACGAGCTCGACATAGATCGGGACCGACGCTTCGCTGTGGCTTGCCGCTAACCTGAAGGCCGACTCGGCCTCCATTTCTTCTCCGGGAAAGATGACGTCATCCTCGGAGGGGTCGGTGACCTTTCGCACATATCCCCGCACGGCGTCGCCGGAGTGGTAGAGTTTCACGACCATGGCGCCCGGCACGGGTCTTTCCGGAAGCCGCTGATAGACGGACATCGGGACCTCCCTCAGTCGCGGCAAAAGCTAATTCCGGCCATCGTTCGGCCTTGCCTTGTCGCCCCTCTTCTTCACCGTCGTCGCTGTCTTGGCATCCGGCTCCTGTCCGTAATACGCGCCACCCAAATGGCCCCCGGCGCTCGTCTTCTCGGCCTGTTTTCGTGCGTCCTTCTGGGCTTGCTCGACATTGGTCTTGCTCATCTTGGGAACTCCTCTGATTGCTGCTGTGTAACCACAGGCGCGCGCTTCTGTTCCGGGGCAGCGTTTACGTCGGGCAAACATCAAAGCCGCTTGGAACACATCGGCAATTGCGGCGTTTCCCCAAATCGGCGGAGATTCCCGATGCGAGCTTTGAGGGTGGCGATCGGCATCGCGGCGGTCATCTTTGTGGCTGTTGCTGGTTTCCTTTTATTTGCGTGGCGTTCGGAGTTACCCGAAGACACCGCGGCGGCGGAGGCGCGCTTTGCTCCGGAGCTGGTTGCCAAGGGCGCGCAACTGGCGGCGCTCGGCAATTGCATCGCCTGCCACACCGTGCCTGGGAGACCGGCATTTGCCGGCGGCCTTGCATTGCCCACCCCCTTCGGCACGATCTACTCCACCAACATCACCCCTGATCGCGAAACGGGCATCGGCGGCTGGAGCGAGGCGGCCTTCGAGCGCGCCATGAGGGAAGGTGTCGACCGGGAGGGAAGTCACCTCTACCCGGCGTTCCCCTATGAGCACTTCACGCGTGTTTCGGCAGACGACAATCGCGCCCTCTACGCATTCCTCATGACGCGTGTTGCAGTGAAAGCCGAGGCGCCGGAAAACGACCTTCCGCTTCCCCTGCAGTTCCGGCCCCTGCTTGCCGGCTGGAAGCTGCTTTTCCTCGACGGCGGCGAGCGGGAGCCGGATCCCGGCCAGAGCGAGGCCTGGAACCGCGGGCGTTATCTTGTCGAGGGCCTCGGCCACTGTGGCGCCTGCCATACGCCCCGCAACCCATTTGGCGCCGAAGACCGCGACCGGCATTTCGGCGGCGGCGAAGCGGAAGGCTGGCAGGCCTATGCGATCAACACGGAGTCGAAGGCGCCGATCCCCTGGGACGAGCAAAGCCTCGCCTTCTATCTTCGCAACGGCTGGCACGAATTCCATGGCGTTTCGCGCGGGCCCATGGCCGAGGTGACGGGCAATCTCGCCTTCCTGCCGGACAGCGATATCGCGGCGATCGCCACCTATGTAATGTCGATCATGGGCGCCCCGACGCCGGAACGCGAGCAAAGGGCGGCACAGTTGCGCGAGGCTTTTGGAGGGCAGCGCCCGGAGCAGGCGGCGGACAGCCAGAGCGCACCGGCCAGCGTGGTGGGCGGCCAGCCCGGCGAAGCAATTTATCTTGCCGCCTGTGCAAGCTGTCACGAGAGCGAGCGGCGTCAGCCCTTCGGAGGGCTGAATTTCCAACTCAGCACCGCCGTCAATGCGCCGAACCCGCAAAACATCGTCAACGTGGTGCTGTTCGGCCTTCCGCCGGCCGATGGCGAAGCGAGCGCAGTGATGCCGGCTTTCCGCCATCTGCTCAGCGATCAGCAGGTGGCCGATCTCCTTGCCTACATGCGCGAGCGGTTCTCGGAGGAGCCACCCTGGGCCGGGCTCGTCGAGCAGACGGCCAGAACCCGTTCCGGGACCTACAAGGTGGCAATCCGGCCCTCTGACGGCATTGAAAGGGCGCCGCACCATGTCGGCGCCGAGGAGGATTGAAGATGGTATCGCTGACAGTCAACGGCAGCCCGCATCAGATCGAGGCAGATCCGGCGACGCCGCTGCTTTACGTCCTGCGTGACGAACTGGCGCTCAACGGGGCCAAATACGGCTGCGGACTTGGGCAGTGCGGCTCATGCACCGTGGTCGTCGATGGCGAGGCGGTGCTTTCCTGCATGGTGCCTATCATGCTGCTGGACGGGCGGGAGATCACCACCATCGAGGGCTTGGGTACGATCGACGCGCCGGGGCCGCTGCAGGAGGCGTTCATCGAGCTGCAGGCGGCGCAATGCGGCTATTGCATCCCGGGCATGATGATGAGCGCGCATGCGCTTTTGCGCCGCAACGCGCAACCGAGCGAAGAGGACATCCGCGAGGCGCTTGCGACCAATCTTTGTCGTTGCGGCACCCATATGCGGATTCTCGCGGCGATCCGGCGCGCCGGCGAACTGATGCAGGCCGCCTCGCTGCGTGCCACTGATCAGGGGAGGGCCGGCTGATGGGCCTGTTTCAGGAAGAAATCACCCGCCGCAGCGTCATCGCAGGCGCCGGCGGGCTCGTCGTCGGTTTCTCGCTCGGCCGTGCATTTGCCCAAGAGCTTCCGCCGGCAATGCCGCCGGCTGCGCCGGTGTCCCTGCCGGGCAGCCTTGACGAGGAGCGTTTCCTCGATTCATGGATACGCATCGATCCCGACAATTCGGTCACGGTCTTCACCGGCAAGGCGGAACTCGGGCAGGGCATTCGAACGGCCCTGTTGCAGGTTGCCGCCGAGGAGCTCGAAGTCGACCCCGCGGAGATCCGGCTGATAACGGCCGACACCGGCCGAACCCCGAATGAAGGGTTCACGGCCGGCAGCCAGTCGATGCAAAACAGCGGTACCGCCATCAGGAACGCTGCAGCGCAGGTGCGGGCCCTGCTTCTGGCCGAAGCTGCCAGGCGCTTCGGCATGGCGGCGACGGAACTCAGGGCGGAAAACAAGGCGGTGCTGGCAAAAGACGGACGGCGGGCGACCTACGGCGAGCTCGTTTCCGGACAGATGCTGCACGTGGAAGCCCAGCCGCAATCGGCATTGAAGCCGCCTGGCACTTTCCGCGTGATCGGCAAAACACTGCCGCGCGTCGACATCCCGGGCAAGGTGACGGGCGAGGCGGCCTATGTTCATGATCTTCGCCTGGAGGGCATGCTGCATGCGCGCGTCGTGCGCCCGCCGAGCCCGGCTGCCAGACTATCGGAGGTGGATGCGAGCGCCGCCGAGTCGCTGCCGGGAGTCGTGTCGGTCGTGCGCGACGGCAATTTCCTGGCGGTGGTGGCCTCGAAAGAGTTCCAGGCGGTGAACGCCATGCGGGCGCTGGCGGCGGCCGCGCGGTGGCAGGAAAGCGAGACGCTCCCCGACCAGACCGACCTGCCGGCGGAATTGCAAAGACTCGAGAGCGAGGTGGGGACGGTCGCCGAGGCCGGCATGCTTTCGTCCGGTGGCAAGGTCTTCGAGGCGACGTTTAGCCGGCCCTATCAGATCCACGGCTCGATCGGCCCGTCCTGCGCCGTCGCGCGGATGAACGCGGACGGGGCGTTGGAGGTCTGGTCACACACGCAGGGTGTCTTTCCCGATCGGGCGGCGATCGCCGAGATGCTGGCCATTCCGGAAGACAAGGTCCACGTCGTCCATATGGAAGGATCGGGCTGTTACGGCCACAATGGCGCCGATGACGCGGCTGCGGATGCGGCCCTCATCGCCAGCAAACTGCCGGGCAAGCCGATCCGGGTGCAGTGGATGCGGGAGCAGGAGCACAGCTGGGAGCCCTATGGTCCTGCGATGCTCATGAAGATCAGTGCAGCACTGGACGACCGGGACAGGATCGCCAGCTGGGCCTATGACCTTTGGAGCAATACCCACTCCACCCGTCCGGGCGGAGCCGGTGCGCTCCTGGCGGCGCGCCACAAGGCCGAAGCCTTCCAGCCGAAGCCTGCCAAGCTCAATATCAGTCCGTCGGGCAACGGCGACCGAAATGCCAATCCGCTCTATGTGATCCCGAACAAGCGCGTGCTCTGGCATTTCCTGGCCGAAATGCCGCTCCGCGTATCGGCGCTTCGCGCGCTTGGGGCCTATGCCAACGTCTTCGCGATCGAAAGCACGATCGATGAGCTGGCGCTGATCGCCGAAGCGGATCCGGTCCAATTCCGGCTACGCCACATGGAGGACCCGCGAGCCCGTGCCGTGATCGAGCTGGCGGCGCAGCGCTTCGGCTGGGACAAGGCGCAAATGCCCCGCAATCGCGGACGCGGCTTCGGTTTCGCCCGTTACAAGAACCTTGCCGCCTATCTGGCGGTGGCGATGGAGGTGGATGTCGAGCCCGAAACGGGCCGTGTTCATGTGGTCCGCGCCGTTTCGGCCATCGACAGCGGCGAGATCGTCAATCCGGACGGCATCCGCAATCAGACCGAAGGCGGAATTTTGCAGGCGATCAGCTGGACGCTCTACGAGGCCGTCGCCTTTGACCGGACCAGGATCACCAGCACCGATTGGTCCAGCTATCCGATCCTGCGTTTCGCCAGTGTACCGGAAAGCGTGGAGGTCCACATCGTCGAGCGTCCCGGGGAACCTTTCCTCGGCACCGGAGAGGCGGCCCAGGGCCCGGCCGCCGCAGCCGTCGCCAACGCGATCAGGGATGCGACCGGCAAGCGCCTTTACGATCTGCCTTTTACCAGGGATCGAATTCGAAGCGCCGTCGGGCGCGCGTGATCCAACGGCAGGTCCTCACGACAGCCGGTATTGCTGGAAGACCTGCAGGAAGAGTTCGCGCTCCGTCGTGATGTCGAGCTTTTCATAGATGTGCGCCCGGTGGTTCTTGACCGTGCCCGGGGCAATCCCGAGCCTGGACGCGATGGTCGCGTTAGGGTGCCCCTGCAGAATGAGGGCGACGAGTTCGCGCTCCCGTGCCGTCAGATCCGGCCACAGGATCAGCGAGGCCTGGACGGCACTCACCGGTGCTTCCCCCATGGCTTCGGGCGTGCTGGTTCGCCTCAGATCGGGGTCGCGCGTGCGGGTATCGGTTGCGTGCAGTGCTTCGAAAACCGGAAAACGGCTGCGCAGAGCCGCGACCTCGCCATCGCTGAACATCGATGTGGAGCGGTCGAGAAAAATACCTAGGCACCAGTCGTCTCCGTCTTCCAGCAGGATGCCGACCTCGTCGCAGATTTCGGATTGCGCCAGGAACTCCGCTATGTAGCGGCCGCGCTTGGGGGCGTCGTCCGCCAGGCTCTTGAGAGGCACGATCCCTGCGCGCCTGTTCAGACGCCAATAGGCATAGAAGGGATCGAATACATAATAGGTATCGAGATAACGAGCCACCATCTCGTCGGAGTAACCGCGGTGCTTGACGAATTCGGGCTTGCGGGTGGCGGAATAACGGGTGACCGTGATCAGATTCTGCGGCACCACGGCTCCGATCATGTCGATCAGCCGGTCGACATGCCTGTCGGTACCGGTGGCGCCGATCGCTTGCGCCAAGATCTTCCAGAACCCATCGCCGCTCATAAGTTCGTCTAGCACTGTTCCCCCCGCCGGTCATTGTGCCTTTTGGCACATTTCCCGGCCGAAAATTCCCACCTAGGTTTCCTCCATCAGCAAAGCCATGGAGGTAAGACCTTGGAAAACCCAATCGTGATCGGCATCGACGCGGGCGGCACGATGACCGACACCATCCTTGTCGATCAAAACGGGCACTTCAAGATCGGCAAGGCCGCGACCACGCCGAAAAACGAGGCCGAAGGCTTCATTTCGTCCGCTGTCGATGCGGCGGACGCCTGGGGTATCTCCCTCGACAGTCTTTTTTCCGGTCTCGACGTGGTGCTCTATTCCGGTACCGGCATGCTCAACACCTTGCTCTCCCGCACCGGTCGTAAACTTGGCCTGATCACCACCAAAGGCATGGAGGACATGGTGCTGATGGGCCGCGGCCTGCAGGCCTGGGCGGATTATTCCTATGCCGACCGGCTCCATGCGGTCACCCACGCCCACCCCGATCCGCTGGTGCCGCGCCGCCGCACCCATGGCGTTACCGAACGCATCGACCATTTCGGCGATATCGTGCTGCCGCTCTACGAGCACGAGGTAACGGCCGCGGCCCGTGCGCTGATCCGCGACAAGGTCGACGCGATCTGCATCATGACGATCTTCAGCCACGTCAATCCGGTGCATGAGAAGCGCATCGCCGAGATCTGCCGCGAGGAGGTTGCCGCCGCCGGTGTCGAGATCAATGTCTATACCAGCCACGAGGTGCGCCCGGTGATCCGGGAACAGTCGCGGCTGAACTCGGTGCTGATCGAAGCCTATGCGACGTCGCGCGGCCGCCAGCAGCTCAAGGGAATCGAGGAGGCCTCGCACAAATACGGCTTCAAATACGGCGTGCAGACGCTGCTCTCTTTCGGAGGCTTGACGTCGATCAACCATCCGCGCCTCCACGAGACGATGATTTCCGGGCCGATCGGCGGCATTCTCGGGGCAGCCTATGTCGGCAAGCTCATAGGCAATGACTCGCTGATCTGCTCGGACATGGGGGGAACCTCCTTCGACATGGGCGTCATCTCGCGCGGCCAGACCCGCATCGAGAACGAGCCGCTGATGGACCGCTTCAAGCTCAATGTGCCGACACTCCATCTCGACACGATAGGGGCGGGTGCCGGCATGATCCTCAAGGTCGACCCGCTGACCAGGAAGGTGTCGCTCGGACCTGAAAGCGCCGGCGCGGATCCCGGTCCGATCTGCTTCGCGAAGGGCGGCACGGAGCCGACCATCGCAGATTGCGATGCGATCCTCGGCCGGCTGAACCCGTATTACTTCCTCGGGGGCAAGGTGGTGCTCGAGGTCGAGAAGGCGCGCGCGGCCTTCAAGGAAAAATGCGCGGACGTGCTCGGGGTCGGTGTAGAGGAAGCGGCTGAAGGCATGATCGAGATGCTGGAGCAGGACGCCAATAACGCGCTGCGACGCGTTATCTCGGGCCAGGGCATCCATCCTTCCGAGTTCACGCTTCTTTCCTACGGCGGCTCGGGCCCGCTGCATCTTGCCGGCTGCTCGAGGGGCATCGGCTTCAAGGACATCATCACGTTCCAGTTCGCCGCCGCTTTCTCCGCCTTCGGCTGTACGACGGCCGATTATATGCGCCGGCATTCGGTGTCGACCCAGATCGATATCGGCGCCCGCGCCTCGGACGACAGGCTCGCTGCAGCCGGCGCGCAGGTCACCCGGGTGTGGCAAGACCTCGAAAAGGCCGCCGTCGACGAGATGCTGACCGACGGCCATGCGCGGGAAAAGATCAGGACCGTCCCCTTCTTCATGGCCCGTTACACCGGCCAGCTGGAGGACGTCGAAGTCATTGCGCCGCTTGCGTCCATCAACGGTCCCGACGACATGCGCGCGGTGCTGGCGCAGTTCGAGGAGGTCTATGCCAAGGCCAATCACCGCGTTTCGAAATACGGCGAGGCGGGCTTCTCCCTGATGGAACTCGGCGTCATCGCCACTGCCGAAAAGATCAAGCCGGTGCTTGTCAGGCGGCCTCTCGGGAGCGCCGATCCGCAATCCGCCCACAAGGGCGTGCGCGAAGCCTATATCGGCGGCCGCTGGCACAGGGCGGATCTCTACGAGATGGATCTGCTTGAGCCCGGCCACGAGGTGATCGGCCCCGCAATCATCGAGCACCCGGCAACGACGCTGGTGGTGCATCCGAACGATCGCGTCTTTATCGATGAATGGACGCTGCTTCATTACAACCATGCCTGAGCTGAAGGATGACAGACATGCTGGACAAAACGGCAAATCCCCTGCAGCGGCGGCTGCTCGAATCCGAACGGCTGATGGAGGAGACCGGCTGCTATGACGGCATCACCGAACTTCGGCTGCGCAGGCAGGATCCGCTGAAATTCGAGACCCTGCACACGAAGCTGCGCGCCTATTGCGTCTCGGCCAGGGAAATGGCCCGTCGCATCTCCGCCTCGCCGGGAGTGCGGGAAGTCGGCGAAATGGTGGTGGCGATCTACACGCCGGAGGGCGACGCGATCGCGCTTTCGAACGGCATCATGGTGCATGTGCACACGATGAGCCGCTTCATCAAGTGGATGATCAGAAACGGCTACGAGCAGAATCCATGCATCCGCGACGGCGACATCTTCGCCAATAACGACGCCTTCATCGGGACGGTGCAGGTGCCCGACGTCATGGACGTGGTGCCGATCTTCCACGAGGGCACGCTGGTCGGCTGGGCGGGCGCCGTCTGCCATGAACTCGAGGCGGGTGGCATCACGCCCGGCGGCGATGTGTGTCTTGCGCAGGAACGCTTCACCGAGGGGCTTTTCGTCTGTGCCGAAAAGATCGGCGAGAATGACGAGATCCGCCGGGATTACGTAATCCGTTGCGAGCGCAATCTGCGCATGCCTATCTACTGGGTGCTGGACGAAAAAGCTAAGGTGGCCGCCTGCATCGACATGCGCGAGAGCGTAAAGCAGCTCATCGACGAGCTCGGCCTCGAATATTGGCAGCGGCTTTCCAAGGAATTCATCGAAGAGGGCAGAAGAGCACAGCTTGCCCGCACACGGCAGTTGACCGTGCCCGGCATCTATCGCGGCCACACCTTCTACGGTCACGTGACCGAGGGCAAGCCGGGTTTTCAGCCGCTCGCCGACCCGAACTGGCTCTACAATATCCCGATCGAGATGGAGATCACCAGCGAGGGCAAGATCAGGCTCGACTTCGAC
This sequence comes from Sinorhizobium sp. 22678, assembly GCF_052044265.1. Lineage (NCBI taxonomy): Bacteria > Pseudomonadati > Pseudomonadota > Alphaproteobacteria > Hyphomicrobiales > Rhizobiaceae > Sinorhizobium > Sinorhizobium sp. 22678. The sequence continues at coordinate 129,569 of NZ_JBQEMS010000012.1, forward strand.
GGCACGCAGCCCTGGGGCTATCACTCGATGAACTGCACCCCGGCCGGCATGGACGGCGGCATGTTCGTGACACTCACCCAGCACATGAACTTCGAGGGGCTCGTCAATGACGGCGCCTGGATGGCGACCGAGATCAATATTCCCCACGGCACCTGGACCAACCCGGACAACGAGATGGCGGCGACAGCCACCTCCTGGGCCTTGCTGCTCCCGGCTTACGGCGTGTTCCAGCGGCTGCTCTCACGCGGTTTCATCGCCCGGGGCTTTGTCGAGGAAGCTTTTGTCGGTCAGGTGAATTCCCCGATGATCGAGATGGGAGGCACCAGCCAATACGGCACGGGCTTCGGCATGGCCCATTTCGAATGCGCAGCCGCGGGCTCCGGAGCGCTGGCGATCAAAGACGGGCTCGACACCGCCTATGTCGGCTGGAACCCCGAATCCGACATGGGCAATATCGAGATCTGGGAACAGAACATGCCGATGGTCTATATCGGCCGCTCGATCGTGCCGAATTCCGGCGGTGCTGGAAAGTACCGCGGCGGCTGCGCCTTCATCTCGACCTGGCTCATCAACAAGACCGATCACCTGCGCCTCGTGACGTCGGAGCATTCCTCGCGCGTGTTCGACAATGGCGGCCTGTGCGGCGGCTATCCGGCACCGACCTGCGAGAAACATCACGCGATCAGGAACTCCGATATTTACGAGCGCGCCGAACGCCGGGAGCCGCTCGCGCATGCGCCGGGCACCGACCCGCTGGTCTCGGATTTCGAGCGCACCTACAAAGGCGAGCAGGTCTGGGAGGAGGGTCCCTACATCACCCGGCCCCACAAGGCCGGCGACATTTTCAGCCATGCCTATAATGGCGGCGGCGGCTTCGGCGACGTGTTGGAACGCGACCCGATCAAGACGGCATGGGACGTGGAAAACGGCTTCCTGACGCGCGAAGCCGCCGAGAAGGTATTCGGCATCATCCTCAAGGAGGATGCCGAAGGTTATCCGCAGGCTGACATCGACGCGACCGTCGCCCGCCGCGCGGAACTGCGCAAGAAGCGGCTGAAGCAAGCCATTCCGGTATCGGAATGGATCGCCAGGGAGCAACGGCGAGTGGAGGCTTCGGACTTCGCGCCGGAAGTCGCCAAAATGTACCGGAGCGCGATGAAGCTCTCGCCGCGCTTTTCCAGAGATTTCAAGGAATTCTGGGGCCTTGCCTCCGATTTCGTTATCGCCGGGGAGAATTGAGCCATGACCGAATATTCGAAGGAAGTCATCAATGACCTCGTCAACGGCACGCTCCCCTGGGCGCAGACGCGGCGGATCATGAGCGGCTATAAGGACGACGACCGCTTCTTCAAATATCTGGCCGTGCTGCAGGACCGCGTTGTCTGGAGCGACCCGATCCTGCTCCCGGTCGGCGACCGGCTCTTCATCTGCGACAGCGCCGAGGGCCGGGTCACCCGCTGCGAATGCGGCCACTCCTTCGGGGACTATCGCGGGAACTGGAAGCTGAACGCGGTGATCAACGTGCGCGACACCGAGGAGAGCTTGCGGGAAATCTACCCGAACAGCGATATCCCGGATCCGAAATGGATGGAGATCCGCGAGTTCTTCTGCCCCGAATGTGCGCATCTGCACGAAGTCGAAGCGGCGGCCCCCGGCTATCCGATCGTCCATGATTTCGAGCCGGACTTGGAAGGCTTCTATCGCGACTGGCTCGGCAAGCCTTTGAAGGATCTGTCATGACGGGCAGGCTCAAAGGCCGCAGCGCGGTCATCACCGGCGGATTGACGGGGCAGGGGCTGGCCATTGCGGAGGCGCTCGCTGCCGAGGGCGCCAACGTCGCCGTCGGCTCCTTCGTCCGCGAGGCGGCCGAGCGGCAGAGCGATGCCGCGGCCTATCCCGATCCGCAGGAGATCGTCGAGGTCCGGAAGAGGCTTGCCGTTGGCGGCACGGCTGTTTACGCCGGCCATCTGGACGTTCGCGACAGCGAGGCGATCGAGCTATTCGTGTCGGCGGCGGAAGCCACATGCGGCCCGGCCGACATTCTCGTCAATGCCGCGGGGACGACCGCCGAGCAGCCGGTGTCGGGCCATTCCGACGAATTATGGTTGAAGATCATCGACACCAATCTGAACGGCGCATTCCGAATGACGCGCCGGCTGCTGCCCGGGATGATCGGGCGCAAATGGGGCCGCATCATCAATATAGGCTCGACGGCTGCCACGGTCGGCTGGAAGGACAACCCGGCCTATTGCGCCTCGAAGGCGGGGCTCCTCGGCCTCACCCGCTGCGTAGCCCTCGAAGGGGCGCCGCATGGCGTGACCTGCGTGATGATCAGCCCGACCTGGGTTGAAACGGAACTGATGCGCCGCAACGTTCAGCAGGTCGTCGAAAGGGAGGGCAGAAGGCGGACGATGGAGGAGGCGATGTCGGATATCGCCGCCCAGAACCCGCAGAACCGCATCATTCAGCCCGACGAGATAGCGGCCCTGGCCGCCTTCCTCTGCGGCGAGGGCGCCAGGGGCATCACCATGGAGAACATACAGATCACGGGCGGCGCACTTTGGTGAGCCGCCTTTCTGGTCTTTTGACGTGAGTTTCGCAGTGCATACAGAACCTAAGAAGAGGGAACATGACAATGCTGAAACAGATCACTGCAATGACCGCCGGGCTGCTCATGACGATCGGCGTCGCCGCTGCTGCTGACCCGGAGAGCTGCAAGACAGTCCGTTTCTCCGATGTCGGCTGGACCGACATCACGTCGACGACGGCTGTCGCCTCGACCATTCTCGAAGCGCTCGGCTACGCGCCGCAGAGCAAGCTCCTATCTATCCCCGTCACCTATGCGAGCATGAAGAACAAGGACATCGACGTCTATCTCGGGGATTGGCAGCCGAGCATGGAAGCCGACCGCAAGCCGTTCCTTGAGGACAAGTCGATCGAAGTGATCGGTCCGAACCTCACCGGCGCGAAATATACGTTCGCCGTACCGAAATACGTCGCCGATGCAGGCGTCAAGGACATTTCCGACCTCCAGAAGTTCTCCGACAGATTCGGCCGCAAGATCTACGGGATCGAGCCCGGCAACAACGGCAACCGCATGATCCTCGACATGATCGAAAAGGGCGACTTCGGGCTGACCGGCTGGGAGCTCGTGGAGTCATCCGAGCAGGGCATGCTCGCCGAGGTCGAAAGAGCGACAAAGGACGACCAGTGGATCGTCTTTCTCGGATGGGCTCCGCATCCGATGAACTCGCGCTACCAGATCGATTACCTTTCGGGCGCGGACGCCTATTTCGGGCCGAACTACGGCGGTGCCGATATCTATACCAACATCCGGGCGGGTTATGCGCAGGAATGCCCGAATGTCGCGAAATTCGTGACGAACCTGCGCTTCACCCTGGAGATGGAAAACGAGATCATGAACGGGATATTGAACGACGGCAAAGACCCGAAGGAAGCCGCTGCCGATTGGCTGAAGGCTCATCCCGAGGCAGTCGCTCCGTGGCTTGAAGGGGTGACGACGTTTAACGGAGCACCGGCAAAGGAAGCGGTTGAAAGCGCGTTGAAAAGCTAGGCTCCAGTGAGGAACTCACGACCTGTTCGTCGCGGGCGGTGCGTCCGGACCAGGCGACAGGAGGGGACCCGATCACTTTGCCGGCGGCCACGGTCGAAAACACATTTTCCAATCGGCGGGAGAACCGCGAGTGCTCCGGTTCAGATCTGGTCAACCCGCCCTCGACACTACCAGTCGAGTATCGGCCGCGTGATCATGAGCCAGAAGATTGCGACGACGGCGCCGAAGGCCGGGAAGCCGAAGGCGAACCATAGACGGAAAAGTTGATGATAGCGCTTCGGCAGCGGCTCGCCGGACTTGCGTGCCGTTTCGGCGAGCCGGCGCATTTCCATCTGCATCCACACCACCGGCAGCCAGAATGCACCTGTGATCACGTAGAGGAGAAGCGAGAGCAGGATCCATCCTTCCGTGAGCGAATAGCCGACGTTCCAGGCAAGGGCGATCCCCGTGACGGGCTGCAACACCACGGCGGTGGCGGTGAAAAGAAAATCGGCGACGACGACCATGCGGGCCACGGCCGCGACCGTTTCCGTGCGGCCGGTCCGATGCGCCAGAAGCATGAAGAACGCGATCCCGGCGCCTGTGCCGAGGAGGACGGAGGCGCCGATGATGTGCAGGAACTTGAGAACGAAGTACAGCATCAACGCTCCTCCAGGATTGCGAGGGCAGCGAGATGCAGTACCAGGATGGGCCAGATCTTCAGAAGCGGTCCAAGCGGCTCGTTCCACAATTCCGGGAGCAGGACCGTTCCGGCGATGGCGTAGAAAAGCGACAGACCGACCGCGCCATAAAGGCCGATGCGGCTGGTGCGGCGAAACGCAATTGCCATGCCGATCAGGATATCGGCGAGGGCTCCGGCGATGACGCTCGGCTCGGCAAGAACGCCGGCGCCTCCCCGTTCCATCAGATCAACGCCGATCTCATACCCCGATGTGAGCGAGATGACGCCCGTCGTGATCCAGAAGAGCGGGAGGACGACGAAGATGACGGGCTTGAGCAGATAGAGCTTGGCGAACCAGCGCTCCTGGACGGAGACCGGCGTTCTCGCCAGTGCGTCTGCGAGCGCCACCGGTTCTATCCCGGTCGTCTCGGCCCACACCCGGACGTCGCCGACGGCGCCGCGCACGATCTCCTTCTGCGCGGTGCTGCGGGTCGGCGGTCGCCAGCCCAGTGCCCCGGCGATATCGCTGAGCTTGTAGGTGAGGTTCGCGAGCGGCGTTGGCATGTTCACGACGCGTGCAGCGGGCCATCCGAACCAGCGCCTGTAGGCGCCTACCACGTCTTTGAACGACAGGGCCTCGGGTCCCGCGACCTCGAGGATAAGCCGCGAAGGAGCATTCCGGTCGACGAATATCTCGACCGTGCGCACTACGTCATCGAGGCGCACGACCTGAAGCAAGCCGGTATTCGGCATGACCGGCAGCCAGGGCAGAGCGGCGAGGCCCCTGAAAAGAGCGCTGGCGCCGTAGGCTCCAGGGCCGAGCACGACGGAGGGGCGCAGGATGATCCAGTCGAGATCGCATGCCATCAGCGCTTCGTCGCCCTGAAGCTTGGTGCGCGAAAAGGGCGACGGCTGGGCCCTGTCGACCCCCATTGCCGAAAAGTGGATGACGCGGCGCACCCCCGCCTGCTCGCAGGCTTTGAAGAGGGAGGCGGGACCGCGGGCATGGACTGCCGCCGTATCCTCTCCCGGACCGTCCTGGAGCGTTCCCGCGCAGTTTACCACGGCGTCGATACCTGAGAGATGCGGCAGCCAGTCTTCAGGGCCGACGGACCGAAGGTCGAGTTCAAGAGCCCTGCCGGCCGTGTGGGGGCTTGGTGCCGAGCCGGGCCGGACCACGCGGACGATCTCGCTTCCGCGGCCATGGAGCCCCGCGCACACGGCGGAGCCGATCAGGCCGGAGGCGCCGACCACAAGCACTCTCGTCATTCGTCCTCACAATCTTCCCGGGCGAGCCGCTATTCGCACTCGGCTATGTCCGACGCCAAACAATTGCGGCAAGGAAGATGTTCCTTTTGACTTGACCTGCGCTTTTTATGCGGCACTCTCCCGGTGGAAGAGTCTTAAGACCCTCTCCGCGAGGGCTCTCGACAATGGCCAGCTCTACTCTATTTGGATCGAGGCGGTGCTGGATGCGAAAAGGTGGCTGTAGCACTTTGATTTACTGCATGTTTTTGTCTTGGAATCATCGGGATTCAAGGGAAGACGCAGTGGAGAGGAAGACGAGTGGTTCGCTTGACATCGGGAGTGTCTGCGAGCGTCTCGGGTGTGGTTGAGTACAAGGGAGGAGAATATTATGCGGTTGATTTCCATTTCCACGACCATTGCCTTCGGTTTCGCTTTTCAGGCGCAGGCCGCCACGGAACTGCAGTGGTGGCACGCAATGACGGGTGCGAACAACGAAATGATCGAGGAACTCACCAAGGAGTTCAACGAGAGCCAGAGCACCTACAAGGTGGTGCCTGTGTTCAAGGGCACCTATCCCGAGACGCTGAATGCCGGGATCGCGGCTTTCCGGTCGAAGCAGCCACCGGCGATCATTCAGGTGTTCGATGCCGGCAGCGGCACGATGATGGCCGCCGAGGGCGCGATCGTGCCGGCAGCGGAGATACTCCAGAAGGGCGGCTTCACCTTCGACAAGTCGCAATATCTGCCCGGGATCGTCGCCTATTATTCGAAACCGGACGGAACGATGCTGTCCTTTCCGTACAACTCCTCCTCGCCAATCCTTTATTACAACAAGGACGCTTTTCAGAAGGCGGGCCTGAACGTCGACAACCCGCCGAAGACCTGGCCGGAAGTCTTCGAAGCGGCGAAGAAGATCAAGACGAGCGGTGCGGCGCCTTGCGGAATGACGTCGACCTGGTTGACGTGGATCCAGACGGAGAACTTCGCGGCCTGGAACAACGTGCCCTACGGAACCAATGAAAACGGCCTCGGCGGCACCGACGTGAAGCTGCAGATCAATGCGCCGCTTTACGTGGAGCATTTCCAGGCCATTGCGGATCTCGCCAAGGAGGGCGCCTTCCGCTATGGCGGGCGCACCTCGGAGGCAAAGCAACTCTTCACCTCAGGTGAATGTGCCATCCTGACCGAGTCTTCGGGCGGTCTCGGCGACATCGCCAAGAGCGGCGTGAACTACGGTATCGGTCAACTCCCCTATTACGAGGGTCACGGTCCGCAGAACACGATCCCCGGCGGAGCGAGCCTCTGGGTATTCGCCGGCAAGTCCGACGAGGAATACAAGGGCGTAGCGGAGTTCTTCAACTTCCTTTCTCAGACCGAGATTCAGGCCAAGCTGCACCAGGTCTCGGGCTATATGCCGGTCACGATGGCCGCCTACGAGGAAACGAAGAAGTCGGGCTTCTACGAGAAGAACCCCGGGCGCGAAACGCCGCTCCTGCAGATGATGGGCAAGGCGCCGACCGAAAACTCGAAGGGCGTCCGGCTGGTCAACCTGCCCCAGGTTCGGGACATCCTCAATGAGGAGTTCGAAGCGATGCTGTCCGGGCAACAGGATGCCAAGACGGCCCTCGACAAGGCGGTCGAGCGCGGCGACGCCGCAATCGCAGCAGCAATCAGCAATTGATCGAAGCAGGTGCCCGGCGCCGTCGTTCGACGGCGTCGTGCTTTCTGCGGTCATGCCACCCTGACGTGATCTCGGGCCGATCCGGCCCCAGATCATCGTGATCCAGGAGATTGCTCGTGCAGCGTGTCGTCTTTCCGAACAAAATCCTCCCTTATCTGCTCGTCGCTCCGCAGATCGTGTTGACGATCGTCTTCTTCTTCTGGCCGGCAAGCCAGGCGCTCTACCAATCGGTGATCCGTGAAGACCCGTTCGGCCTCAAAAGCGGCTTCGTCGGATTTGCAAACTTCAGCGCCGTGCTTTCGGAGGCGAATTATCTCAACTCGCTGAAGGTCACGGTGATCTTCAGCATTCTCACCGCGCTGCTGGCGATGGGCGTCGCCCTGCTTCTCGCCACGGCCGCCGACCGTGTCGTGCGCGGCAAGACCTTCTATCGCACCCTGCTGATCTGGCCCTATGCCGTGGCACCGGCCGTCGCGGGCATGCTGTGGCTCTTCATGTTCAATCCGGCGATGGGCACCTTCGCCTACATGTTGAGGCGCAACGGCATTCATTGGGATCCGTTGCTGAACGGCAATCACGCGATGATCCTGATCGTCGTTGCCGCGGCCTGGAAACAGATCAGCTACAATTTTCTCTTCTTCGTCGCCGGGCTCCAGGCCATACCCAAGTCGCTCATCGAAGCGGCGGCGATCGACGGAGCGCGCGGCACCCGGCGTTTCTGGACGATCATCTTCCCGCTGCTGGCGCCGACGACCTTTTTCCTGCTGGTGGTCAACACCGTCTACGCCTTCTTCGATACGTTCGGCATCATCCACTCGGTGACGGGCGGCGGGCCGGCGAGGGCGACGGAAACGCTGGTCTACAAGGTCTATAACGACGGCTTCGTCAATCTGAACCTCGGCTCGTCCGCGGCCCAGTCCGTGATCCTCATGGCGATCGTCATAGGCCTTACCGCCTTTCAGTTCCGGTTCGTCGAAAGGCGTGTCCACTATGGTTGAAATCGCCAATGATTGAAAAACGCCCCATATCCAACCTGATCGGGCACCTGATGCTGATCATCGGCATCATCATTGTGGTCTTCCCGATCTATTACACCTTCGTCGCCTCGAGCATGAGCTCGGTCGAGATCATCCGGCCGCCGATGCCGCTCGTTCCCGGCACGCGGCTTGCCGAGAATTATGGCGAAGCGCTTTCCGGTGGCGTCGAGCGCGTGGTCGGCGTCAGCCTGGAACGCTTGCTGTTCAACACATTCGTGGTGGCGATCGCGATCGCCGTGGGCAAGATCGTCATCTCCTTCCTCTCGGCCTTCGCCATCGTATTCTTCCGATTCCCGCTGCGCATGGCCTTCTTCTGGATGATCTTCATCACGCTGATGCTCCCGGTGGAAGTGCGGATCCTGCCGACCTACAAGGTGATCGTCGATCTCGGACTGATCGACACCTATGCGGGGCTGACGCTTCCCCTGATGGCCTCGGCGACGGCCACCTTTCTTTTCCGGCAGTTCTTTCTCACCATACCGGGCGAGCTCGTTGAAGCGGCCCGCATCGACAATGCCGGGCCGTTCCGCTTCATGCGGGATATTCTGCTGCCGCTTTCAAAGACGAATATCGCGGCACTTTTCGTGATCCTCTTCATATACGGCTGGACGCAATATCTCTGGCCGCTGCTGGTTACGAATGACAGCCGGATGAACACGATCATCATCGCCCTGAGAAAGATGGTCGATTTCACGGATGCGTCGACCCCGTGGAACTACGTCATGGTGACCGCCATCCTCGCGATCATCCCGCCTGTCGCTGTGGTCGTCCTGATGCAGCGCTGGTTCGTCAAGGGCCTCGTCGAAACGGAGAAGTAATGGCAACGATCACTCTCAAGGATGTCCACAAGACCTATCACGGCGACATCGCCGCGATCCGCGGCGTTTCGCTTGCGATTGCCCACGGCGAGTTCATCGTGCTCGTCGGCCCTTCCGGTTGCGGAAAATCGACGCTGCTGCGGATGATCGCGGGGCTCGAGAGCATCACGTCAGGCGAGATCTTCATCGGCGACCGCGTCGTCAACGGGCTGGAGCCTTCCGAGCGCGACATTGCGATGGTCTTTCAGAACTATGCGCTCTATCCGCATATGACGGTGCGTCAGAATCTCAGCTATGGCCTGAAGAACCGCAACACGCCGAAGGAAGAAATCGAACGCCGGATAGCCAAGGCAGCGAAGTCCCTGGAGATAGAGCCCTTCCTGGATCGAAAGCCCCGTCAGCTTTCAGGCGGGCAGCGCCAGCGCGTGGCCATGGGGCGCGCCATCGTCCGGGAGCCTGCGGCCTTCCTGTTCGACGAGCCGCTCTCGAACCTCGACGCCAAACTCAGGGTCCAGATGCGTGTCGAAATCAAGCGCCTTCAACGGGCGCTAGGCACGACCAGCGTCTACGTCACCCACGATCAGCTTGAAGCGATGACACTCGCCGACCGCCTGGTGGTTTTGAATGGGGGCAGGATCGAGCAGGTCGGTACGCCGATCGAGCTGTACGAGAAGCCGGCGACGGCTTTCGTCGCAACTTTCATCGGCTCGCCGTCGATGAACCTTCTCGATGTCGATACCGGCAATGCTGCCTGGTCCGCTCCGGCGGCGCTCGTCGGGAAGCCGGGGCTTGCGACAATTGGGATCCGACCTGAGGACATTACCCTCGCCGGTGCCACGGACGCCGGCGACGGCTTCAGAGCCCGCGCGCGCGTCGGCGCCGTGGAACTCGTCGGCGCGGAAAGCTATGTGCACGGCACCCTGGCGAACGGCGAGCCGCTCGTCTTCAGGGTTGCCGGCCGTTCCCGCATAGCGATTGACGAGGAGGTCGAAGTCGCCGCGGCGCCGGAAAGCCTGCATTGGTTCGACGCCGCCGGGCGGCGTTCATAGAGCGAAAGGGGTAAGGGCACCCCCGCTCGTCAAGTTTTTGCAATCCTTTGTCGGCACGGCCTTTCCTGCAACGTCCTTGTGGGTAGCCATGTCGACGATGGCGAAAAATCAGGAGACCCGAGATGATGAAATTATATGGATTAGGTCCGACGCGCTCGCTTCGCGCGCTTTGGGCGCTTCAGGAGCTGGATGCGGAGTTCGAGTTCGTGCGCGTCAACATACTGGCCGGCGAGAACCTTCACCCGGATTTCCTGCGCCTCAACCCGGCGGGCAAGCTTCCGGTGCTGGTCGACGGCGACTTCGTCCTCACGGAATCCGCCGCGATCGTCATGTATCTGGCGGAAAAGTATGGTGACAAAGGGCTTATGCCGGCGGACCTGAAGGAAAGGGCGCAGGCATATCGATGGTCTCTGTTCGCGGTTACCGAACTCGAACAGCCGCTATGGCGGATAGCCAAGCACACATTTCTTTATCCCGAAGACAAGCGCCTGCCTGAAGATGTCGCTCTCGCCAGAGAGGAATTCGCGGCCATGGCAGCAGTGCTTGACCGGCACATGGACGGGCGCGCGTTCATCGTCGGCGACAACATAACCGTGGCCGACTGCGTCACAGCCTATGTCCTGGACTGGGGCAACGAAAACGGGCTGATCGACAGCTTTCCAAATCTAAAAGCATATCTGGAACGGATGTATGCGCGTCCCAGGGCGCCGCAGCGCATTGCGGAGGCCGTTGCGAGCCTCCAGAACTAGAACGGGATCAGGAATGATCCAGAGCGCTGATCCCCTCTGCCCTGCCGGCCACCGGCAGGGCAGAGGCGGGCGTACTTGGTCGGCTCTGCCGCTTCGCGCCGTTGTGCCCTTAATCCGGCACGACCACGAGCTTGCCGACGAAGTTCTTCGCCATGAAGTCCGTCTGTGCCCGATGGAATTCCGATAGCGGATAGACGCCGCCGACGAGCGGCCGGATCTTTCTCTCCTCGATATAACGGACGAGCCGGCGGAAATCGGCGCGGCTTCCCTGGCTCGATCCGTGCAGCTCCAACTGCTTCAAATACATCGTCCTGAGATCGAGCTGCACGACCGGCCCGGCGATTGCGCCGGCGGTGGTGTAGCGGCCTTCCGGGCGCAGGATCTTCAGGAGGTCGTTGAAGAGGGGACCGCCGACGAGATCTGCGACCACATCGATCGGCCGGCCGCCGCTTGCCGCCTCCACCGCTTCGGCGAGGTCGCCTTGACCGCGGGTGACAACGGCCTGCGCGCCGATGTCGAGCATCGCCGCTTCCTTGCCCGGTCCGGCAACTGCTATCGGAACGGCGCCACGGGCGCGGGCGAGCTGGACGATCGCGGAGCCGACGCCACCCGAGGCGCCGGTCACGAGCACGGTTTCGCCGGCGGCAAGCCGCGCCCGTTCCAGCATTCGCTCGCCGGTGAGATAGGCGCAGCAGAAGGTGGCGAGCTCGACATCGGTCAGGTCGGTCGCGACCACATGGGCGTTTTCGGCCGGAAGTGCCATATATTCGGCATAGCCGCCATCGCGGCCATGACCCATGTAATCGATGTCGGCAAGACTGTCGTCGTCGCGGTTGTAGATCGAGAAATCGACCATGACGCGTTCGCCGATGCGCGCCCGGTCGACGCCTTCGCCGACGGCAACGATATGGCCGACCGTGTCCGTACCCTGAATGCGCGGGAAGGTCAGGGTGTTGCCGTGGCGGCGCCAGGTCGAGACGGCGGACGGATCGTCCTCTGTCCCATAGGCGCCTTCGCGCACCCAGACGTCGGTATTGTTCATGCCGCAGGCAGTGACCTTGATCAGCACCTCGCCCGCAGCCGGAGCCGGGACGGGTACGTCCCGGCTGTAGACCAGCTTCTCCAAGCCGCCGTGCCCCGTCAAAAGCACCGCGGTCATGGTCTTCGGAACAGAATGCATCATACGCATTTTCCTCAGCGGCCGAGTACGGACTGGATGGCTTCGGCTGCCGCCTTGACGACGATGTCGGCTTCGTCTCGCGTCAGGCAGAGCGGCGGCGCGAAGCCGAGAATGTCGCCCTGCGGCATGGCGCGGCCGATGACGCCGCGTTCGAGGAGCGCTGCCGCGACCTGCGGTCCGACCTTGCGGCCCGGATCGAAGAAGGCGCGATCATCGCGGTCCTCGACGAACTCGATCGCCGCCATCAGGCCGTCGCCGCGCACTTCGCCGACATGGCGATGATCGCCCACGGCCTTTTCCAGTTCGGTCCGGAAATAGGCACCCGTTGAACCGGCATTCTCGACGATGCCGAGTTCGTCGATCAGTTCCAGGTTCGCGATGCCGGCGGCAGCGCAGATCGGATGGGCCGAATAGGTCCAGCCATGCCCGATGGCTCCGAGCTCGTCCGAGCCCTTCACCAGCACCTGCCAGAGCTTGTCGGAGACGATCGTGCCGGAAAGCGGCGCATAGGCGGAGGTCAGCCCCTTGGCGATGGTGATCAGGTCAGGCCTGATGCCGTAATGGTCGGAACCGAACATGGTGCCGAGACGGCCGAAGCCGGTGACCACCTCGTCGGCGACAAGCAGGATATCGTATTTCTGAAGGACGGCCTGGATCTTCTCCCAATAGCCCTTCGGCGGCGGCACGATGCCACCGGTGCCGAGGATCGGCTCGCCGATGAAGGCGGCAACGGTGTCGGGACCTTCGGCGAGGATCATCTCTTCCAGCTTGTCAGCGCAATACTGCGAGAATTGCTCTTCGCCCATCGAGCGATCGGGACGGCGGAAGTAGTAGGGCGCTTCTGTGTGCAGGATCGGCGCCCGCGGCAGGTCGAAGGCGTTGTGGAAGAGATGAAGGCCGGTGAGTGAACCGGTCATCACGCCCGAACCGTGATAGCCGCGCCAACGCGAAATGATCTTCTTCTTCTCCGGGCGGCCGAGAATGTTGTTGTAGTACCAGATCAGCTTGATGTTGGTCTCGTTGGCGTCAGAGCCCGAAAGTCCGAAATAGACGCGGCTCATGCCTTCCGGCGCCCGGTCGATGATCATCTTGGAAAGCCGGATCGACGCTTCGGTGCCGTGGCCCACATAGGAATGGTAGTAGGCGAGGTTCTTAGCCTGTTCGGCAATCGCGTCGGCGATCTTCTGGCGGCCGTAGCCGACATTGACGCAATAGAGGCCGGCAAAGGCATCGAGGCTGCGCTTGCCGGATATATCGGTGATGTAGACGCCTTCGCCGCCGCCGATCACGCGGGTCGGGGTTTCGCCGCGCGCATGCATCCCCATATGGGTCGAGGGATGGAAGAAGTGGTCGCGGTCCCAGGCGGTGAGTTCGTTGCTTCTTTCGAGCATGGTCTTTCCTTTCATGAAATCCGGAGCATTTCGGCCGAACCGCGAAAACGCCCTTTCCTGTTGTTTTTACCCAATTCCGGACGCAAAATCGCTACGCAGTTTTGCTGGAAACAGCCCAGGTCAGGCAGCGGTGTCGATGCAGAGATATTTGAGCTCGGTGAAGGCCTCCATGCCATGGCGGGAGCCTTCCCGGCCGAGGCCCGATTGTTTCCAGCCGCCGAAGGGGATCGGGCCGCCGGTGATCTTCACCCGATTGATTGCCACCATACCGTATTCGAGGGCGCGGGCGAGCCGCATCTGGCGGGCGCCGTTTTCGGTCACGACATAGGCGACGAGCCCGTATTCCGTGTCGTTCGCCCGCGCGACCACTTCGTCTTCGCTGTCGAAGGCGGTTACGGCCGCGACGGGGCCGAAGGTCTCATCGCGCATGATGAGCGCGTCGTCGGGCACATCCGTCAGAAGGGTGGGCTGGAAAAAGAGCGGCCCGGCGGCGTGGCGCTTGCCGCCGACGGCAAGCCTGGCGCCCAGCTTCACCGCGTCCGCGACCTGTTCCTCGACCTTGGCGACGGCGCGTTCGTGCATCAGCGGACCGATATCCGTGTTTGGCTCCATCCCGGAGCCGACTTTCAGGCCGGAAATTCGTGCGGCAAAAGCTTCCTGGAATGCCTTGAGAACGGGCCGCTCGACGTAAATCCGATTGGCGGCAAGGCAATCTTGTCCTGATGTCGCGAACTTCGCGGCGATCGCAATATCGGCGGCTTTTTCGACATTCGCGTCCGCAAAGACGATCAGGGGGGCATGCCCGCCGAGCTCCATTACCAGCCGCTTCATCGTGGGCGCACATTGGGAGGCGATCAGGCGGCCGATCTCGGTAGAGCCGGTGAAGCTCATGGCGCGTATCCGTGCGTCTTCGCACATTCGTCCGACGATCGTTGCGGCTTTGCCGGTGACGACATTGAAGACGCCTGCGGGAAGACCGGCGCGCTCGCCGAGCTCGGCCAGGGCGAGCGCCGAAAGAGGGGTTTCGGAGGAAGGATGCGCCACCACGGTGCAGCCTGCGGCAAGGGCGGCGGCCGCCTTCCGGGTGATCATCGCGGAAGGGAAGTTCCAGGGCGTGACGATGCCGACGACGCCGAGCGCTTCGCGGCGCACGATCATTTCGGCCCCGGCAAGATGGCTCGTCACGCTTTCGGCATTGAGGCGTTTGCCTTCCTCGGCATACCACTCGATGAAGGATGCCGCGTAATCGATCTCGCCGCGCGACTCGGCAAGCGGCTTGCCCTGTTCAAGGGTCATCAACAAGGCGAGGTCCTCGCGGGCTTCGAGCATCAGGTCGTGCCATTTGCGCAGGATGGCGGCGCGCGCCTGCGGCAGCATGTTGCGCCAGGACCTGAATGCCTTTTCCGCCGCGTCGATCGCCTCGGAGGTTTGGGCAGCGTCGAGCGAGGCGACGAAGGCGAGGGCGGCGCCGCTGGCCGGGTCGCTCACCTCCAGGCATGTACCGTCCCGGCCGGCAACCCAGCGGCCGCCGACATAGGCCAGCTCCCGCAGCAATTGCCGGTCGTTCAGGTTTTTCAACGCGTCGTGAAAGGCTGTGCGCGCAAAGACGGCGGTCATATCGGTTCTCCTCGACTGTTGCGGGAAGAGTGCCATGCTTGTCGAGATAGATTGTCCAATCGGCGGTGGCGGAGGAGAGAGTTTGACCAAAGCGCGGGCAATGGGGAGAGAGATTGTCTATGTGGCGTGCCGGTGGGGTGGCCACACCCGCTGCCGACTATTCCTGCCCTGCCGGCGCGTGCGGTAGCAGCGAGCCGAACGGCAGCACCGTTTCTTCCTTTACCGTCTTCGTGACGATGTAGGTGAAATAGCGGTCGATGCCGAGTTCGCGTTCGAGCAGGCCGTCGACCAGCCGCTGATAGGCATCGATGTCCGCGGTCATGACCTTGAGGATATAGTCGACCCCGCCGCCGACCGACCAGCAGGCGACGATCTCGGGGATCGCGGCGATGGCGCGCTCGAACCGGTCGAAATCGGCCTGGCGGTGATTGCCGAGCGTCACCTCCATCATGACGCTGGCGACCGGCGCCACCCGGCGCAGCGCAACGCGGGCGTGATAGCCGGTGACGATGCCGGCTTTCTCCAGCTTTCTGAGCCGCATCCAGCAGGGCGTCGGCGACAGGCCGGCCTTCTCGGCCAGCGCCAGCTTGGTGATACGCCCGTCGGCCTGGATCGCTTCGAGGATCCGCAGATCGATCGCATCGAGCTTCATAAAGAGGTCCTTCCGTCGGTGTTGGTCACGTCAAAGTCGGGAAATGACATTGGGTGCTCACTTTTACATTGTCAATTGAGCTGATTTTGATCACTGTTCAAATCATGACAAATTGGACGCCCGACACGACACTTCTGCGCCGCCCCGCCTATCTCTCTCTGGCGGACCAGTTCGCCCGCGCCATCCAGGAGGGGAGGCTCCAGAACGGCACGCGGCTGCCGACGCATCGCAAGCTCGCCGACGATCTGAAGCTCTCGGTGCAGACGGTGAGTCGCGCCTATGACGAGCTCATCCGGCGCGGCTTGATCTCCGGGGAGGTCGGACGCGGCAGTTTCGTACAGACGCGGCCGCGCGAGCCGGAGCCGCCCTATTTGCCGGAACGCCTTGGCGAATTGATCGATCTTTCGATCTTGAAGCCCGTCTGCGAGCAGTACCATCTGGAAAAGATGCGGCAGGGTTTTGCCTGGCTTGCCGAGAACCTGCCGCCGAGTTCCGCGCTTTCCTTCCGCCCGAACATGGTGTTCCCGCGTCACCGCAATGTCGCGGCCGAATGGCTCTTGCGCTGCGGGCTCGATGTTTCGCCGCTCAACATCAACCTGACGAACGGCGCCACCTCGGCCATGACCGTGGCGCTGATGAGTGTGGCACCGCCCGGTTCGACAGTCGCGACGGAGGCCGTCAGCCATCATACGCTCGTGCCGCTTTCGACCTATCTCGGCATCCACCTTCAGGGTCTCGCGATAGACGGCGACGGCATGATCCCGGATGCGCTGGACGAAGCCTGCCGCAAGGGCGTGATCCGCGCGGTCTTTCTGCAGCCCTCGGTCATCAACCCGACCGCGACCCTGATGAGCGCCGAGCGGCGGGCAGCGCTGGCGGAGGTGGCGCGCCGGCATGACATCGCCATCATAGAGAACGACATTCTCGGACCCTTGGTGGAAGAACGCCTGCTCCCGGTCGCCGCACTGGCGCCCGAGCGCACGCTCTATGTGACGAGCTTCACCAAGATCACCGTGCCGGGCCTCAGGATCGGCTATCTGGTGGCGCCTGACCGCTACGTGGCCGCCGTCGCCAACCGGCATCTGGTTTCCAACTGGATGGCGACCCCCGCGATTGCAGAGATCGCAACGCAATGGGTGAGCGACGGAACGGCGATCGAGCTGGTGAACTGGCAGCGCCGGGCGCTCGCCGCTCGCCATGCGATCGCCAAGGAAGTTCTGGCAAGCCTTGCCCATCACACCCATCCGCAGAGCCTGCATGTCTGGCTGCCACTGCCCGAGGGGCACCAGGAAGATGCCTTTGTTTCCCAGGCGCGCTTGCGCGGCGTCGCGATTGCGCCGGGCGCGTCCTTCCGAACGGCGGACAGCGGCTGGCGTCCGGCGGTCAGGATATCGCTCGGCTCGACGACCGAGCTGGAGCTGAGGTCCGGGCTCGGCATCGTCGCCTCTCTGGCGCTCGGTGAGCCCGAGGCGCTGCTCCTCGTCATTTGAGGCGAATGCTCAGCTTTTGAGCATGTTTCAAATAATTGTCATGATATTATTATTCAGATTGACATGATTTTGGAACCGGATCATCGTTAGGACATTAACGCATGGCGCCCAGAAGTATGCAGCGGGCTGGAGCGACGCCATGCGCTTCAGTCTCAAAGGGAGAGGCGTGAATGTCCCAGCCGATCATTCGCATCGACAACATCGTCAAGCGATACGGTTCCCTCACCGTGCTCGACGGCCTGTCGATGGAGGTGATGCCGGGCGAGAAGCTGGCTCTCATCGGGCCGTCCGGTTCGGGTAAGACGACCATCCTCCGCATTCTGATGACGCTCGAGACCATCAGCGACGGCTTCATCCAGGTCGACGGCGAGCATCTCTATCACATGAAGAAGGCCGGCAACCTCGTCCCTGCCGACGAGCGGCATCTTCATAAGATGCGCGAGAAGATCGGCATGGTCTTCCAGCACTTCAACCTGTTTCCTCATAAATGCGTTCTCGACAACGTTACGCTGGCGCCGATGCTGACCAAGGGCATGGCGCGCGCTGCGGCGGAAAAGCGCGCGATGGAACTGCTCGACATGGTGGGCTTGGCCGATAAGGCCAAGAGCATGCCGGCCCAGCTTTCCGGCGGGCAGAAGCAGCGTGTTGCGATCGCCCGGGCGCTGGCGCTCTCACCCAAGATCATGCTTTTCGACGAGGTCACCTCCGCGCTCGATCCCGAGCTCGTGGAGGAAGTCCTGAACGTCATGCGCAAGCTCGCGTCCGAGACGGACATGACCATGCTGCTCGTCACCCACGAGATGGGCTTTGCCCATGATTTCGCAGACCGGGTGCTTTTCTTCGACCGCGGCAAGATCGTGGAGGAGGGAAAACCCGAGGACATTTTCCGGCATCCCAAGCAGGAGCGCACACAGACTTTCCTGCGCAAGATCATAGCGGCAGGGCACCGCGTCTAAGCCTTACGGCCGACATTGCCTCAAGGAAAACATCGAGAGAACAGAGGAGTTGGGAACGATGAAACTGAGAGATATCATGGTAATGGCGGCAGGCGCCACCGCGTTGATGGCAGTTGCTGCGGCGACGCCAGCCGCCGCGGACGAGAACAAGCTCGAGGAGTTGAAAGAGCAGGGCTTCGCGCGCATCGCCATCGCCAACGAACCGCCCTTTACCGCCGTCGGAGCCGACGGCAAGGTCTCCGGTGCAGCGCCGGATGTCGCGCGCGAGATCTTCAAGCGGCTCGGCGTTGCCGACGTCGTCGCCTCCATTTCCGAATACGGCGCGATGATCCCGGGCCTGCAGGCGGGGCGCCATGACGCAATCACCGCCGGTCTCTTCATGAAGCCGGAACGCTGCGCCGCCGTCGCCTATTCGCAGCCGATCCTCTGCGACGCCGAGGCCTTCGCGCTGAAGAAAGGCAACCCGCTCGGACTTAAGAGCTACAAGGACATCGCCGACAATCCGGACGCCAAGATCGGCGCACCGGGGGGCGGTACCGAGGAGAAGCTGGCGCTCGAAGCCGGCGTGCCGCGCGACCGCGTCATCGTGGTGCCGGATGGCCAGAGCGGATTGAAGATGCTGCAGGACGGCCGCATCGACGTCTACTCGCTGCCGGTCCTTTCGATAAACGATCTCGTCTCCAAGGCGAACGACCCGAACGTCGAGGTGCTGGCCCCCGTCGAGGGTGCGCCGGTCTATTGCGACGGCGCCGCCTTCAGAAAGGGCGACGAGGCGCTCCGCGACGCCTTCGATGTCGAGCTCGCCAAGCTGAAGGAGTCGGGCGAATTCGCGAAGATCATCGAGCCCTATGGCTTCTCGGCCAAGGCTGCGATGTCGACCACCCGCGAAAAGCTCTGCGCCGCGAAATAAGCTCCGGGCTGGGGCTTCCCGCCGCCTTCCGCTCGCACAATGCGGAGGAAGGCGGTGTGGGCGGCGACGACCAAGCCGAAACTCTGACTGGAACAACGAAACGATGATCGACTGGTCCGGCTATATCGGATTGATCCTGCAGGGCGCCTGGGTGACCGTGCAACTGACCCTCATGGGTTCCGCGCTCGCCGTCGTGGTTGCCTTCGCTGCCGGCCTCGGGCGCCTCAGCCGGTTCATGGCCGTGCGCGCGCTTGCCACGACCTATATCGAATTCTTCCGCGGCACTTCCATTTTCGTGCAGCTCTTCTGGGTCTATTTCGTATTGCCGTTCGCCGGCATAACGCTGACGCCGCTGCAGGCGGGCGTCCTCGCGCTCGGCCTCAATGTCGGCGCCTATGGAGCGGAGGTCGTGCGGGGCGCGGTAAAGGCGATCGGCCGCGAGCAGCGCGAGGCCTGCATCGCGCTCAACCTCACGCGGTTCCAGGCGATGCGCCACATCGTCCTGCCCCAGGCGCTGCCCCTGATGCTGCCGACCTTCGGCAACAACGCCATCGAGCTCTTGAAGGGAACGGCGGTCGTCTCGCTGATCTCGCTCAGCGACATGACGTTTCAGGCCCAGGTGGTCCGCGCCCAGACCGGCAGCACGCTGATCCCGTTCGCGACCATCCTGCTGCTTTATTTCGTCATGGCCTGGCTGATCTCGCTCGGCATGCGGTGGCTCGAGAGGCGCGTTTCCCGCGGCCTCGACGGTGTGAGGGTCTGACCATGGAATGGGACTGGGAATTCGTCCGCCAGATCATGCCGACCCTCATCGAGGGGCTGAAGATCACGATCCTCGCGACGGCGCTCGGCTCGGTGGTCGCAGCGGTGATCGGTCTTGTCTTCGCCATCCTTCGGATGACCGCACCGGCTCCGATAGCGCGTGTCACGAGCTTTGCCGTCGAGTTCATCCGCGGAACGCCGCTGCTCGTGCAACTCTACTTCATCTTCTATGTGCTTCCGGACATCGGAATCCGCCTGCCTGCGCTGGTCGCCGGCGTCATCGGTCTCGGCATCCACTACGGCACCTATGCCGCCGAGGTCTATCGTGCCGGCATCGAGAACGTGCCGCGCGGACAATGGGAGGCGGCCAAAGCGGCGAACCTCACGACCCGGCAGACCTGGATACACGTGATCCTGCCGCAGGCGATTCCGCCGATGATACCGGCGCTCGCCAATTACCTGATTGCCATGTTCAAGGAGACACCCCTGCTTTCGGCAATCACGGTGCTCGAACTTATGAACCAGGCAAAGAGCATCGCCAACAGCAATTATCGCTATATCGAGCCAATGACGCTGGTCGGGGTGTTCTTCCTGATCATGAGCCTGATCTCGGTCTTCTTCCTGCGCTGGCTCGAAGAGCGATATTCCCGGGTGGAGGAGCGCTGATGAGAACCCTTGTCGCCCTCTCGCTTGCGGCGCGCAGGCCGCGTCTCGACGAGCGGCCGCTCGACAAGCGGATCGGCCTCGTCATCCTCGCCACCGACCATACGACGGAAGTCGATTTCCAGCGCATGGTCGCGTCGGACCGGATCGGGGTCTATGTCACCCGTATCCCCTACGCCAATCCGGTGACGCCGGAGAATCTGCGGGCGATGCAGCCGTCGCTCACCGAAGCGGCAGCCTTGATCCTGCCGGACGAGACCCTGGACGTCGTCATGTATTCCTGCACCTCGGCCTCCGTGGTCATCGGCGACAGGGAGGTGGCTGCGGCGATCAAGGCCGCAAAGCCGGAGGCGGCCGTCGTGACGCCGACGGCCGCTTCGGTCCAAGGCTTGCGTGCACTGGATGCAAACAGGATTTCGGTGCTCACCCCTTACACGATCGAGACCAGCCGGCCCATGGCCGACTATTTCGCCGAGCGCGGCTTCGCAATCGACAGGTTTACCTGCCTGGGTCTTACCGACGACCGTGAGATGGCGCGGATCAGCCCGAAGGAGATCGTGGCCTTCGCAAAGGATGCGGCAGCGCCGGAATCGGACGCGCTTTTCATTTCCTGTACTGCCGTTCGCGCGGCAGGCGTCATCGCCGAAATCGAGCAGGCGATCGGCAAGCCGGTCGTCAGCAGCAATTACGCCACCGCCTGGGCTTGCCTCCGCCTTTGCGGCGATCGGGAAGCACGCCCGCAACTCGGACGGCTGATGGAGCTGCCACTCGAGGGGGAAAGGCCGTGAGCGCTTCTCTTCCCGTAACGATCGACGACATCGAGGTGGCGGCACGACGCATTTCCGGCCGTGTACTTACGACGCCGCTGGCAATGTCGGGCTCGTTGAGCGAGCTCTGCGGCGTGCCGGTCGGCTTGAAGCTCGAGCACCACCAGACGACCGGAAGCTTCAAGCTGCGCGGCGCGACCAATGCGGTGCTTTCGCTTTCTGCCGGCGACCGGGCGCTCGGCGTGATCGCGGCCTCGACCGGCAATCATGGCCGGGCACTTGCCCATGCTGCAAAGGCGGAAGGCTCGGTCGCTACAATCTGCATGTCGCACCTGGTGCCCGTGAACAAGGTCTCCGAAATCAGACGCCTCGGCGCCAATGTGCGGATTGTCGGCAATTCCCAGGACGAGGCGCAGGAAGAAGTCGAACGGCTCGTTGCGGAAAATGGTCTCGTGATGGTGCCGCCCTTCGACCATCCGGCGATCGTCGCAGGACAGGGGACGCTCGGGCTCGAGGTCGTGGCGCAGATGCCGGACGTTGCCATGGTGCTTGTACCCGTCTCGGGTGGCGGGCTGGCGGCCGGGGTGGCGGCAGCCGTCAAGGCGCGAAGACCGGCGACCCGTATCATAGGCCTGACGATGGAGCGCGGCGCGGCGATGAAGGCGAGCTTCGCCGCCGGCACACCCGTGCTCGTCGACGAACAGCCGAGCCTTGCGGATTCGCTCGGCGGCGGCATCGGCCTCGACAATCGCGTCACGTTCCGCATGTGCCGGGACCTCCTCGACGACATCATCCTTCTGACGGAAGCCGAAATCGCCGCCGGCATGCGCCACGCCTATGCCGAGGAGCGCGAGATCGTCGAAGGGGCGGGCGCCGTCGGCATTGCGGCGCTTCTCGCCGGCAAGATCAAGGACGTCGACGGTCCCATCGCGGTCATTCTCTCGGGGCGCAACGTCGACATGGACCTGCATCTGCGCGTGATGAACGGCGAAACGGATCCATTCCGCGAGGAGACGGCATGACACGGATGAAAATACTGACCGAGGCGGAACTGCGGCGCATCGTGCCGCTCGATCGCGAAGCGGTTGCCTGCGTTGAGGATGCGTTCCGCGCTCTCGCCACCAAGGCGGTGGCGATGCCGCCCATCCTGAGGCTCGATATTCCGGAGCATCGCGGCGAGGTGGACGTCAAGACGGCCTATGTGCCGGGGCTCGACGGTTTTGCGATCAAGATCAGCCCGGGCTTCTTCGACAATCCGAAGATCGGCCTGCCGAGCACCAACGGTCTGATGGTGCTTCTGTCCAGCAAAACCGGGCTGGTGCAGGCACTGCTGCTCGACAACGGCTATCTGACCGACGTGCGTACGGCGGCGGCAGGGGCGGTCGCGGCGAAACATCTGTCGCGGGAAGATTCCTCGGTGGCCGCGGTCTTCGGCGCCGGCATGCAGGCAAGGCTTCAGCTCGAAGCGCTCGCGCTCGTGCGCCCGATCCGGGAAGCACGCATCTGGGCCCGCGATGCGGCCAAGGCTGAAACCGCGGCCGCTGCTTTTGCCGGGAAGTTCGGCTTTCCGATCAAAGCCGAAACCGATCCGAGAGCGGCCATCGCAGGTGCCGACATCATCGTCACCACGACGCCGTCGGAGACGCCGGTCCTCAAGGCCGAATGGCTCGAGCCGGGGCAGCACGTCACGGCCATGGGTTCGGACGCCGAACACAAGAACGAACTGGACCCGCATGCGATCGCCCGCGCGACTTACGTCGCCGACAGCCTCAAACAGACACGCAGGCTCGGCGAGCTGCATCACGCGATTGCCGCTCATCTCGTGTCGGCGGAGGCCGAGTTCCCTGAACTCGGCCAGGTGATCGCCGGTCTGAAACCCGGACGCACGCGCGCCGACGAGATCACCATTGCCGACCTGACCGGCACCGGCATCCAGGACACAGCCATCGCCACGCTCGCCTTCGCGCGGGCCAACGCGGCGGACGCAGGCACCACATTGGAAAGTTGAGACCGGCACCCTGCAAGGGGCCGGAAGAACGAGGGAAGAGACATGACCCAACCCAACCTCAAATTCTCCCTTGGAGAATATGAAGCGCGGCTTGCGAAGACCCGAAAGGCGATGGAGGCGAAAGGCGTCGACCTCCTGATCGTGAGCGATCCTTCCAACATGGCCTGGCTCACCGGCTATGACGGCTGGTCCTTCTACGTGCATCAGGCGGTCATCGTGCCGCCTTCGGGCGAACCGATCTGGTTCGGCCGCGGCCAGGATGCGAATGGCGCGAAGCTGACTGCCTATCTCGATCACAAGAATATCGTCGGCTATCCCGACCATTACGTGCAGTCGACCGAACGCCACCCGATGGACTATCTCTCGGGCATTCTCGCCGATCGCGGCTTTGGTTCGCTCAGCATCGGTGTCGAAATGGACAATTACTGGTTCTCGGCGGCCGCCTTCGCCTCGCTGCAGAAACACCTGCCCAATGCGCGTTTCAGCGACGCCACGGCGCTGGTGAACTGGCAGCGTGCGGTCAAGAGCGAGACCGAGATCAAATACATGCGCAACGCGGCGCGGATCGTCGAAGCCATGCATCAGCGCATCTTCGAGAAGATCGAAGTGGGTATGCGCAAGTGCGACCTGGTGGCGGAAATCTACGATGCGGGTACGCGCGGCGTCGACGGCATCGGCGGCGACTATCCGGCGATCGTGCCGCTTCTTCCTTCCGGCGTCGAGGCATCCGCGCCGCATCTCACCTGGGACGACCGGCCGATGAAGCGGGGCGAGGGCACCTTCTTCGAAATCGCCGGCTGCTACAACCGCTATCATGTGCCGCTGTCGCGCACGGTGTTCCTGGGTAAGCCGACCCAGGCCTTTCTGGACGCCGAGAAGGCGACGATCGAGGGCATGGAGGCAGGGCTCGCCGTCGCCAAGCCGGGCAACACCTGCGAGGACATCGCGAACGCCTTCTTCGCCGTGCTGAAGAAATACGGGATCGTCAAGGACAACCGCACGGGCTACCCGATCGGTCTTTCCTATCCGCCGGATTGGGGCGAGCGCACGATGAGCCTGCGTCCGGGCGACAAGACGGAACTGAAGCCGGGGATGACATTCCACTTCATGACGGGGCTCTGGCTCGAGGATATGGGGTTCGAAACCACCGAGAGCATTCTCATCACCGAGAGCGGTGTCGAGTGCCTCGCCTCCGTGCCGCGCAAGCTGATGGTCAAGGACTGAGAGCATGAGGGAGCACCACTTGCGGCCGTCGCCGATCAGCGCGACGGTCGATTTCGAGGCCGATGGCGTCCAGCACGGCTTCCTGCGCCTTCCCTATAGTCGCGATGATTCCGCGTGGGGTTCGGTGATGATTCCGATTACCGTGGTCAAGAACGGGCAGGGCCCGACTGCCCTCCTCACGGGCGGCAATCACGGCGATGAATACGAGGGGCCGATCGCGCTCTTCGATCTCGCCCGCAAGCTGGATGCGGCTGACGTCGAGGGAAGGGTGATCATCGTTCCGGCGATGAATTACCCGGCCTTCCAGGCGCAGACGCGGACGTCGCCGATCGACAAGGGCAACATGAACCGCAGCTTCCCGGGGAGGCCGGATGGAAAGGTCACCGAGAAAATCGCGGATTACTTCCAGCGTGTCCTGCTGCCGCTCGCCGACATCGTGCTCGATTTCCATTCGGGCGGAAAGACGCTCGACTTCCTGCCTTTCTGTGCGGCGCACATCCTGCCCGACAAGGCCCAGGAAGCGAAAGCTTTCGACTTCGTCCGGGCGTTCGGGGCGCCCTATTCCATGAAGATGCTGGAGATCGACGCGGTCGGAATGTACGACACCGCGGCCGAGGAGATGGGCAAGATCTTCATCACGACGGAGCTCGGCGGTGGCGGTTCGGCGACTGCCCGGACCGCTTCGGTTGCAAAGCGCGGCGTAGCGAACGTGCTGAGGCATGCCGGGATACTCAAGGGCGAGATCGAGGCGGGACCCACCAAATGGCTGGACATGCCCAGCGACGATTGTTTCGCTTTCGCCGAGGATGGCGGTCTCGTCGAGTTCCTCATCGACCTTGGCGAAGCGGTCGACCGCGGCGCAGTGATCGCGTGCATCTATCCGATCGGACGCACCGGTGTCGCACCGATCGAGGTTCGAGCCAAGATGGATGGCGTTCTGGTGGCCCGACATAACCCCGGGCTGATCAAGTCGGGCGACTGCTGCGCAGTCCTGGGTGTCGAGGTATAGATCTAGTCCAGCCCGGAGTCGTAGGACTTCTTGCAAGGGACCCGCCTCCGGACTTGCTCCGGACGGCGGGTCTTTGCCTGTCTGCGAAGCGCAAATGCGGCCTGCACGATAATTGGGCATGACGTGGCGCGCGGCCCAATATTTGGCCATGCCGGCAGGGTACATGAAACGCGCGCCCGCTAATCTTTTGAATTCTCTCCCGCCTTCCGTGAATTTCGGTTTGGCACGCTGCTTGCATCCAATCCTTTGAGCCCGAGCAAGCCACCGGTGGCGCCCAATGTCGCGCGCCATGAGCAAGGTTGCCGGAGAGGATCGACGCACCCCTTTGGGTGAGTGCGATGCCTGCTCGCGGCTATTCCCATGATCAACGACGCGTATCGCGCGAGGTATCGCGCAGGGAGATATCATGTCCGCTCTTCACCAGACGCAGTCGACCTATAAGGGCGCATCAGGACGCGCCTTGTGGGTCTCAACGGGTGCATTTACGATCTGTTTCGCCATATGGACCATTTTTTCGATCATCGGCGTGCGCATAAAGGATGAACTGGGCCTGAGCGAAGCCGAGTTCGGGCTCCTGATCGGCATGCCGATCCTGACCGGCTCGCTCGTCCGCATCGTGCTGGGCATCTGGACCAGCCGCTATGGCGGCCGCCTCGTCTACACGATCACCTTGCTGGCGGCAGCACTCGCCACCTTCCTGCTCGCTCATGCCACGACCTATCCGCAGATGCTCCTTGCAGGGCTCGGCGTCGGACTGGCGGGAGGCTCCTTTGCCGTTGGGGTCGCCTATGTCTCGCCCTTCTTTCCGCCGGAAAAACAGGGCACGGCCCTCGGGATTTTCGGTGCCGGCAACGTCGGAGCCGCGGTCACGAAATTTCTGGCGCCATTCGTTCTCGTCGCCTTCGGCTGGCAGGCCGTCGCGCAGGTCTGGGCGGCCGCGCTTTTCGTCACGGCGGTTGTCTTCTGGCTCTCGACGGAAGACGATCCGCAATTCCGCGCCCGCCGCGATGTTGGTGCGCCCAGGAAGAGCTTCCTTAGAGAATTCGAGCCACTCAAGAACGTTCAGGTCTGGCGCTTCTCGCTCTACTACTTCTTTTCATTCGGTGGTTTCGTGGCGCTCGCGCTCTGGCTGCCGCGCTATCTCGTCGGCGTCTACGGTTTCGACATCGAGACTGCGGGCATGATCGCCGCCGCCTATTCCATTCCCGGCAGCATCTTCCGCGCATATGGCGGCGCTTTGTCGGACAAGCTCGGGGCCCGCAAGATCATGTATGCGATGTTCGCCGTGTCTGCCGTCGCGACGGCCATTCTGTCGATACCCGCAGGTGCGGCCGGCGGTGCGATGCCGATCCTGGTGACCCCAATCGTCTTCGTCGTCGTAACCTTCGTGCTCGGCTTCGTCATGAGCCTCGGCAAGGCGGCGGTCTACAAGCACATACCCGTCTATTATCCCTCCCATGTGGGCGCCGTCGGCGGCATCGTCGGCATGATGGGCGGGCTCGGTGGCTTCGTCCTGCCGATCGCCTTCGGCTTCCTTAAGGATGTGACCGGCCTTTGGTCCAGCTGCTTCATGCTGCTCTTCGTCATCGTAGCCGTTTCCATGGTCTGGATGAATGTCTCGATCCGGCAGATCAAGCGCGAGGCCGACCGAGGTGTCCCGGCCGGCGCGCTTGCGCAATAGCCCGTTCGGATCGACGCTCCGCCGGGCCGTCGTGGTCCGCGGATCCGTGCGTCGCGATATCCACTTCCCCTGCAGGGATAGCCAATTCCCTGCCGACTGCCCGGCATTCTGCCGGGCATTTTTGTTGGAGGCGGTACTTGTCATGAGGCAGCGGTCACCGTTGACACGAACGCAAGCACGAGTAATGTGTAGCGATTGGTATGACCACTTGGCCACCTGGCCGCAGGTCGCCTCAACGGGGATCATGATGTTCTCTGCCGTGGAATCGCGTCGCCTCTATCGCCAGGTGGCGGATCAGATGCGAGCCCTAATCGAAAGGGGCGAACTGGCGCACGGGTCGCGGCTTCCGGCGGAGCGCGAGCTGGCGCAGATGTTCGGCGTTTCGCGACCCACCATCCGAGAAGCGCTGATAGTGCTCGAAGTGGAAGGCTTCATCGACATCCGCATGGGTTCGGGCATCTATGTAACGGCGCGTCCGGCGCCGGCGGCCGATGCGCCGCCCGAGGATTTCGAAGGCCCTTTCGAACTGCTGCGGGCCAGGGCCGTGGTCGAATGCGCCATCGCCGAGGAAGCGGCGCGGCTGGCACGCCCGGAGCATATTTCCGTTCTCGACGATAATCTTGCCCGGATGGCCGCCGCACTCGAGGATCGCCGCCTCGCGCTTGCGATCGATCGCGAGTTTCACGTCATCGTCTCGAGCATCATTGCCAATGCGACTCTGAACCGCTTCGTCGGCAGCATCCACGACATGCGCATGACGCCCTATTTCGAAAAGCTGGCGAGCTATTTCGAAAACACCGAGACCTGGCGGGCAGCGATGGAGGAGCATCGCGTCATCCGCGACGCGATCGCGCTCGGGGATCCCGCCGCCGCGCGCGCAGCCATGCGGGCGCATCTCGACCAGTCTCAGCTTCGCCTGTCCGCGAGCTTCGATGAGGAGCCGTCAGACAGCACGATACCCGCCGCGTGGAGGCGCGTCGGGCGGTAATCCACACAGCGACGATTTCACTTTGGGAGGAAAAAGATGACGATCAGACTGCTGACGCTACTCGGTGCCACCGCGACCATCCTGGCATCAGCTCTATCGGCTCATGCGCAAACGGCGCTCAAATGGGCCCATGTCTACGAAACGTCGGAGCCGTTCCATACCGAGTCCGTCTGGGCGGCGGAAGAGATCGCCAAACGCACCGAGGGGCGTTACAAGATCGACGTGTTCCCGGCGTCGCAGCTCGGCAAGGAAGCGGATATCAATCAGGGCCTGAAGCTCGGCACCGTCGATATAATCATTTCAGGCTCGAGCTTCGCCGCGCGCGACTATGCGCCGATCGGCGTCACCTATTTTCCCTATATCTTCCGCGACCCCGCCCATATGATCGCTTATACCAAGAGCGACGTATTCAAGCGTCTGGCCGCGGGATATGAAGAGGCCTCGGGCAACCATATCACCGCCGTCACCTATTACGGTACGCGCCACACCACATCGAACAGGCCGATTGCCAAATGCGCCGACATGCAAGGCCTGAAGATGCGTGTGCCGGACGTACCGGCATATCTCGCCATGCCGCGGGCCTGCGGTGCCAACACCACCCCGATCGCCTTTGCCGAGGTCTATCTCGCGCTCCAGAACGGCACCGTCGAGGCTCAGGAAAATCCGCTGACGACGATCGAGGCGAAGAAGTTCTTCGAAGTGCAGAAACATATCGTTCTGACGGGCCACATCGTCGATCATCTGAACACGGTCGTTTCGAAGAACCTCTGGTCGCAGCTCTCCGATGCCGACAAGCAGATCTTCACCGAGGTGATGCAGGAGGCGGCCGTGCGTGCTACCAAGATCATCGAAGAGCGCGAAAAGGAGCTCGTGGCCACCTTCAAGGAGCGTGGCATCGAAGTGACCGAGGTCGACAGGGCCGATTTCGAGAAGACCGTCAATGAAAAGGTGAAGCTCGAAGACTTCGGCTACAACAAGGAAGACTGGGAGGCCATCCGCGCCATCAAGTGAACCACTCTCGCCGGCTCGCCCTCCATGGCGGGCCGGCGTTTCGTTTTTCCAGACGCCGGATGATGCCATGTCCCAGGAAGTCCATTTGCAAACGACGCCCGAAGAAATCGCCCATGCCTTCGAAGAGGCTCCGCCAGCCGCGGATCTCTCCAATTATGCCTTCGAGGATTGGGTGACGCTCGCCGTCTTCTGGCTGATGACCGGATGCGTGTTCCTGCAGTTCTTCACGCGTTACGTGCTCAACGACTCCTATGCTTGGACGGAGGAGATCGCCACGAACTGCCTGATCGGCGTCGTGTTTCTGGGCTCCGTCATGTGCGTGCGCCTGTCGCGCCACATCCAGGTCGACGTGCTTTATCATTATCTGCCGCCGACCGTCGCCCGTGCCCTGGCGATCTTCGTGGATCTGGTGCGGATCGTCTTCTTCGCCTATGCCTGCTGGCTGATGTGGCGCTACGTGGCGATCGTCGCCCATGAACGTATGGTCACCGTCGATCTGCCGCGCAACATCGTCTTCTATAGCGTGACGGCCGGTTTCGTGCTGATGCTGATCCGCTCCATCCAGGTCTTCGTGGCCAATCAGCGCCGCGGCTATTCGGTTCTCGAAAAGCCCGAAGAATTCCACAAGGTCGAGGACTGATCCCCATGCTCCTGCTCGTCGGTTCCTTTCTCGTCCTCATGCTGGTCGGCGTTCCCGTCGCCATCTCCATGGCTGCAGCGTCAGTCCTCTATCTGGTTTCCTACAATGTCGCGCCCGACATCATCGCGGCGCAGCGGATGATTGCGGGCGTCGAAAGCTTTCCGCTGCTTGCGGTGCCCTTTTTCATCCTGGCCGGCAACCTCATGAACTCCGCCGGCGTCACCGGCCGCATCTATTCCTTCGCGGTCGCCCTCGTCGGCTGGATGAAGGGCGGGCTGGCACAGGTCAACATCGTCGGCTCGGTGATCTTCTCGGGGATGTCGGGCACCGCGCTTGCGGACGCCGCCGGCATCGGGACGATCGAGATTAAGGCGATGAAGGATCACGGCTATCCGGTCGATGCGGCGGTCGGCGTTACCGCCGCTTCGGCGACACTTGGTCCGATCTTCCCACCGTCGCTGCCCTTCGTCATCTACGGCATGATGGCGAACGTCTCCATCGGGGCGCTGTTCATGGCCGGTGTCGTGCCGGGCGTGGTGATGACGGTGCTGATGATGCTGACGGTGGCGATCTTCGCCTATAAGCGCGGCTGGGGCTCGGATACGCCTTTCGAATTGAAGCGGCTGCTTGCGGCATCGCTCGAGGTCGTGGTCGTGCTTGCCGTTCCGCTTCTCATCTATCTCCTGATGGCGGCCGGACTGTCGATGAACCTTGCGGTCGGCATCGCGCTCGTGGTGCTGCTGGCCCTCGACTGGTATTTCGACTTTTCCGCCGTCATGGCGCTGATGACGCCAATCATTCTGATCGGCGGCATGACCATGGGGTGGTTCACGCCGACGGAAGCGGCCGTCGCCGCCGTGATCTGGTCGCTGTTCCTGGGGCTGGTCCGCTACCGCACGATGACGATGTCGACGCTTGCCCGTGCGACCTTCGACACGATCGAGACGACGGCATCGGTGCTCTTCATCGTCACGGCGGCGTCGATCTTCGCATGGCTCCTGACGGTCAGTCAGGCCGCGCAGATGCTCTCCGGCGCGATCCTGACGATCACCGACAACAAATGGGTTTTCCTCATCCTGGTGAACCTTCTGATGCTCTTCGTCGGCTGTTTTCTCGATACGATCGCGGCAATCACCATATTGGTGCCCATCCTTCTGCCATTGACCGCCCAGTTCGGTATCGATCCCGTGCATTTCGGCCTGATCATGACGCTCAACCTGATGATCGGCCTGCTTCACCCGCCGCTCGGCATGGTGCTTTTCGTACTGTCGCGGGTGGCGAAGCTCTCGGTCGAGCGAACGACGATGGCGATCCTGCCATGGCTTGTGCCGCTGTTCATCGCTCTCATTCTGATCACCTTCGTTCCGGCTGTGGTATTGTGGCTGCCGCAGTCCGTGGGACTGATCCGCTGATGTCGGGAGCACCCATGCGCACACGCCTTGCCCGGCTTTACGGCCCACGTGATCTTCGGCTGGAAGTCGCCGACGTTCCTGCGCCGGGGGATGGCGAGGTGCTTTTGAAGATGGCCGCAGGCGGCATTTGCGGCTCGGATCTTCACTATTACCGGGACGGGGGATTCGGGCCCGTCCGGGTTCGTGAGCCGATCATACCCGGCCACGAGGCCTCGGGCCGCGTCGCGGCGCTCGGGGCCGGCGTCTCCGGCCTTGCTGTCGATGATTTGGTGGCGGTCAACCCGAGCCAGCCTTGCGGGACCTGCCGCTTTTGCGGCGAAGGCCTCCCGGTCCACTGCCTCGATATGCGCTTCCTGGGCAGTGCAATGCGTCTCCCCCACACGCAGGGCATGTTCCGCGACTGGCTGGTGGTTCCGGCCGTCCAATGTCATCCAGCGGGCTCGCTGGTCAGCCCTGGCGAGGCAGCCTGCGCCGAGCCGCTGGCGGTCTGTCTTCACGCGGTCGCCCAGGCCGGCGAAATCAGGGGAAAGAAGATACTCGTCACCGGAGCGGGGCCGATTGGCGCGCTCGTGGTGGCGGCGACGCGCCATGCGGGAGCCGATGAGATCGTGGTAACGGATCTGGCCGATGCGGCACTCGACAGAGCGAGGGCCATGGGCGCGACCCGCACCGTCAATGTGCGTCGCGATCCGGCTGGTCTTGCCGCCTACGAGGCCGACAAGGGCCAGTTCCATGTGGCCTTCGAGTGCTCGGCCGCCGAACCGGCACTGCGCAGCGCGGTCGCGGCAGTTCGGCCGCGCGGCACGATCGTACAGGTCGGCGTGACGGGCGAAATCAACCTGCCGCTCCATTCGCTGGTCGGCAAGGAATTGCGGCTCGTCGGATCGCAGCGGTTCGACCGAGAATTCGCCATTGCCGTCGCGCTCATCTCTAATCGCCGGATCGACGTGCGGCCGATCATTTCCCATCAGTTTCCGGTCGACGAGGCGGTTCGGGCCTTCGAGCAGGCCGGCGATCGATCCGCCGCCTGCAAGGTGCAGCTGACATTTCTTTCCTGAGGAGTTCACATGCGACATACATGGCGTTGGTTCGGGCCGGTGGACCGGGTGAGCGTTCAAGATGCAGCGCAAGCCGGTGCGCAGGGGATCGTAAGCGCGCTGCACCATATTCCGACCGGCGACGTCTGGCCCGTTGAAGAGATCGGCAAGCGGCAGGAGGAGGTCCGCGCAGGCGGGTTGGAGTGGGAGGTTGTGGAAAGCGTGCCCGTTTCCGAGTCCATCAAGACTCAGACCGGTCCCTGGCGCGAGCACATCGCCAATTGGCAGGAAACGCTGCGTCGTCTTTCATCCGCCGGCATCCACACGGTTTGCTACAATTTCATGCCGGTCCTCGACTGGACCCGCACCGATCTGCGCTGGACCGCGCGCCACGGCGCCAAGGCGATGCGCTTCGACCGGATCGACTTTGCGGCCTTCGACCTCCATCTCCTTGAGCGGCCGGGCGCTTACGAGGACTACGACGCGCCGACGGTGGAGGCGGCCGAGCGGCGGTTTCGTGAAATGACCGAGGAGCGGCGGCTCGCGCTCTCCCGCAATATCGGCGCGGGGCTTCCCGGCTCTGCCGACGGCTACAGTCTGCCGCAGCTTCGAGAGCATCTGCGCGCCTATGACGGCGTCGGTCGCGAAAAACTGCAGCGTCACCTTGTAGAGTTCCTCGCGGAAGTGACGCCGGTGGCGGAACGGGCGGGCATCAACATCTGTGCCCATCCCGACGATCCGCCCTGGGCGCTGCTCGGCCTGCCGCGCATTCTCTCGAACGCCGAAGATTACGCCTTCATGCTGCGGGAGGTCGACAGCCCGGCCAATGGTGTCACCCTCTGCACGGGTTCTCTCGGCGCCCTTGCCGTCAACGATCTGCCGGCCATGGCCCGCCAGTTCGCGTCCCGAATTCATTTCGTCCACCTGCGCAACGTCCATCGCGAGGAGGAACGGACACCCTGTTCCTTCTACGAGGACGAGCATCTGCAGGGCGACACGGACATGGTGGCGGTCATTGCCGAACTGCTCAAGGAAGAGCAGCGGCGGCGCGCCGCCGGACGGGCGGACCACCAGATTCCGATGCGGCCGGATCACGGGCAGGAGATTCTCGACGACCTCTCCCGTGGGGCCCAGCCCGGCTATCCGGCGATCGGCCGACTGAAAGGGCTCGCAGAATTGCGCGGCATAGAGCGGGCTCTCTCGCACGCGACCTATGGTCTGCCTGCCGCGAGAAGTTGATCCTTGCGCCGTAGCGTCCGGAAACCGGTCCATCGAGACAAGATGGATCGGCCGCGGCTGCGTGCCCGCAGCCGAGTTCAACCCTTAGCCATCTTTCCGCCGGAATCACGCAAATTAACTCTCTGCAGTCGTGCGCCATTGACCGCGACACGTTCCGCGATAATTTTTCTGGGAATGGCAGGGTTGCATCGAAGATAGCGAACTGTAGCCTCAGGGGCTTGCTCGGGCGACACGGAACGGAAGGAAAGGCGAGGATGCCGGACGGCGATACGACACTGCCTGCTTCATCTTCCGTCGAGTCCGACTTTTTCGCCGGTTCCGACGAACTTGTCTCGCTTTATGACGCGAGTTTTCAGCTCGTCGAATGCACGCCGCGGCACAGACAGACCTATGCCGTCGATTCTCTCGTCGAGGCGTCCCTTTGGCACATCTATCCGGAACTGCTGGCGCCCGGACCGAAGTCCGCCGTCGAATTCGTCGTCGCAAGCGGATTGCCGCGAACCGTCGAGATTGCCCATGCATCGACCGGGAGCCGACGCACGCTCGTCATTTTCCGCAGTGCGCGCGGCATCGGGGTCGTCGAAGCTGAAAGCAGTTCCACCTACCGCGAAGCGTTCAGTCAGGGCGAGAGCGATCGTGCTCTTCTCCTGCATCAGGCGACCCATGACGTTCTCACTGGGTTGCCTAACCGGCGGCAGTTCAGCGATCAGCTGCGGGGCGCATTGCCTGTGCCTAACGGCGTCCGATTGGCGCTCATGCAGATCGACCTCGACGATTTCAAGCCGATCAACGACACATTGGGACACGGGGCAGGCGACGCCGTTCTCAAGATGGCGGCGGACCGGATCAGGAGCGTCCTGAGGGATCGGGAATTCGCCTACCGTCTGGCCGGGGACGAGTTCGCGGTCATTCAGTGGAGGGCCGATCAGCCGAGCGAAGCAGAACGTCTGGCAGACGCACTGATCAACGCGTTCAAGGAACCGTTCACGGTCGAGGGCATCAACGTCTTCGTCGGAGCAAGCGTCGGAATTGCCGTCGCGCCGGCGGACGGCAACGAGGTCGAGCAACTGATGAAAGCTGCCGATATCGCGCTTTATGCTGCGAAGAAGGACGGTCGGGGCCGGTCAAGCACGTTCAGCCGCTCGATGCTCATGGTGCTGGAACAAAGGGAAATGTTGCGCCGAAGCCTGCGCACCGCCCTTCAGGAGGGGCAGTTCTTCCTTGAATATCAGCCCTTGGTGAAGCCCTCCTCGGCGGTGGTCGGCTTCGAAGCCCTTTTGCGCTGGCGTCACCCACTGGTCGGCATCATCCCTCCGAGTGTCTTCATTCCGATGGCGGAAGCCGACGGTTTGATGAGCGATATCGGGCGATGGCTGCTGGAGCGGGCGTGCCGGGCTGCCATGGACTGGCCGTCCCACTTCACGATCGCCGTCAATCTCTCTCCCGCCGAATTCCTTCACGAGGGGCTTACGGACCGCGTGGCCCAGACGCTCGACCTGGTCGGCATGCGCGCAGACCGTCTCGAGCTCGAAATCACCGAGTCGGTGCTTCTGGAGCGTACGACCAACAACCTCGATACGCTCAATACTTTGAATGTATTAGGCGTGCAGATTTCGCTTGATGATTTCGGCACCTTCTATTCGTCGCTGAGCTACCTGAAGAATTTCCCCTTCGACACGATCAAGATCGACCAATATTTCATTAGGGACCTGGAAAGGGACGAGAAGAGCCAGACGATCGTGCGCTCCATCATCGCGCTCGCCCACGGCCTCGGCATGGATGTTACCGCCGAAGGAGTGGAGACCGCGGAGCAAGCAGCCTGGCTCAGGAATGAAGGCTGCGATCGCCTGCAGGGATATTTTCTGGGCATGCCGATGCGCGCGGAAGCGATAGCCGACTTTATCCGCAAAACGCCGGCCATCCCTGCGGCAGGTTTTCAACGAAGATGAGGGGGTCAATGCCGGGAATTATTTCGGGCAGTCATTGAATTTCGCGTCGCTTTTTTTGCGTAACGGAGGAAGCCGCATGCACGGAGCCGAGAACCAGCCCACGGAAGCCGCTTTCGAGCCCTTGCTCCAGTTCGAGATGGAGATGGGCGCCTTTCTTTCCGATTGGAACCATTGCGATCAGCTGTCGACCTTCATGGCGCGAATGATAAGTCACAATCGCACTGATCCCGTTCGCCACTCGAATTTCTTCTCCTCCGCCTTGAACGAACTTCTCGAGGTCTCGTTTCGCAGCGGCTCCCCCGACGGCCGGATCGGCTGTGCGGTTTATCGATGGGGGCCGACTGAGCGGGTGGAGCTTACGTTCCCGTGCCCGCCCGGGCAGAGGCAGTTTTATCGCGAGGCGGTGTCGAAGACCCGCGACGGCGACGCCCATGCGCGCTACCTTGATTCCATCTCCACCGATCTCGCACCGAGTCGCGAGGCCGTTCTTCTGGACTTGTCGATCAATTTCGATGCCGACGTCCGGCTCGACGAAAGCGATCCGCCATCGATCAAGCTTGTCGTGGATCTGCCTCTTGAAGGAGTGGTGAGGTGAGTACGACAGCGTTTGCAGTTCCCTTCAAGGTGGAATTCGACCCGAACAGTCAGGAATTCGCTCTTTCCGGGGTGATGCGGCCGCGCTCGGCCGACGAGATTGCCGCAAGCATATCGATGCTCAAAGGCGCAATCGAAGAGGTGCGGGGCGTTCTCTACATCAACGTCAAGCGCCTGGTACAGATGAACAACACGGCCTATCACGCCTTCGCGCGCGTCCTTCTCGATGCCTGCCGCACGCGGTCGGACATTCGCTTCGTCGTCGTGACCTCGAGCGTCGTGGGCTGGACCGAGCGCATGTTCGCCCATTTGAACAGGATCGAGCCGCAAGTGACCGTCGAGGTCTACGACTCGAAGTTCTATCCCGGGCAGAGCTTCGTAGAAAATACGAGCTTCATCCCGATCCTTCGCACACAGACGAAAATGACCTGGCGCCACGAGCGCACGATCCTCCCGCGTCACGGCCTGCGCCCGGGTATGACGATGGCGGACATATGTTGCGGCATCGGCGACTTCGCCATGCTGGCTCGAAAGGAGTTCCAGCCGGCACGCATCGTCGCACTCGACCATTCGAAGGCGAGCCTCGCTTATGCGCGCGATGTGGCGTCCGGTTTCGGCGTCACGGATATCGAATATACCTATGGCGATGCCTCCGAGATGCTGCTGGAGGATAACCAGTTCGATTTCGTCACCTGCCGCCACTCGCTGCAGATCTTCAATCAGCCGGACGTGCTCCTGAAGGAACTCTTCCGCATTTGCAAGCCGGGCGGGCGCGTCTATATAACCAACGAGAAAAATTCGCACTGTCTCGGCGAGCCGCGCGCACAGAGCATTCAATGGACCTACAACGAGGTCGCGAGGCTGTTCAGCCATTTCGAGATGGATGTGGAGCTCGGACCGAAGAGCAAGCGCTATCTTGTTGATGCCGGCTTTGACGATATCATCGTCGAATCGTTCATGGTCACCAATCTCGACGGAGACCCTCAAGACTTCGCCGATATCATCGCCGCCTGGGAGAACGTCTATGCCGGTGAAATGGCCGTAAAGCGCGGCGACCCGCCCGAGTTCATCGAACGATTCCGGCAGGGTTTCCGGGATCATATTTTTGCGGCTCTCCATCCCAAGGGTTATGCCGGCTGGCCGATCTGGGCGGCCTCGGGGCGCAAGCCGCTATGAGCCTGCCCGGGGAAAACACCTCCCGTTTGGGCCTGCGCTCCTTCCGCGCCAAGTTCGTGCTGGTCGTCGGAAGCGCGGTGCTCTTCGATCTGCTCGTCACCGGCGGTCTTGCGCTCTGGAACGTGCAGAGACTTTCCCGCGACGCGGCGGCGGAAGTCGGCCGCGGCCTCGAGGAGGCCAACCAGGACTATATCCGCTCCTATGCGGCAACCACGGCCGCCCGGGTCAACCTGCTGCTCAACCAGGTCCACTCCGATGTGGGCACATTGGCGGGCGTTCTCCAGGAGCAGATCGATCGGCCGGTGAGAAAATCGGAAATCGGGGAGGCGATGGCGCGCGGTGCGCCGGGAACGGTGACGGTCGCCTACGATCAGAAAGGGGGATGGGCTCAGAACCTGCCGGGCCCTCCCTCGGTCGTCAGCGTCTGGGGCTATCTTCTTGATCAGAACCACGTTCCGCTTCCCGACGTGCAGACGGACATCGAGAACAGCGCGGTTCTGGACCTTGTCGCGCCGAGCCTGCTCGCAAACGGTCAGTCGAAACTGCAGATGTATTATATCGGCCCGAAAGAGCGGCCGATATTCAGGACGGCGCCCTATACCGACCAGGCGCAGACCTTTGACAAGCTCTACCCGGGACACAATTCGGCGGAGTTCTGGTCTTTCTTCTTTCCCGGGCTTTACGAATCCTGGGAACAATGGGCGCATGATCCGAAGTCACGTCCCATGAATGGCGACATCACTCAGACGGCGCCCTATACCGACGCGATTACCGGCAAGCTCATCGTGAGTTTCTTCCAGCCGCTGTGGTCGCGCGACCGCAGTCGTGTGCTGGGCGCTGCCGGCACGGATATCACGCTCGACCAGCTGGCCGAGATCGTCGAGAACGTTAAGGTTGCCGAGACCGGTTTCGGCTTTCTGACGATGTCGGACGGCAACGTCGTTGCCATCAATCCGGTTGGAGAAAAGATCATCGGCCTTCGGGCGTCGAACGCGGCCGCCAGCGGAGGTGTGACGGGTGTCGATCGCTCTCTCCGTCGTAGCGCCCAGCCGGAAATTGCACGATTGCCCTTGGGCGAGGATGGGCTGCTCAAGCATATTTTCCTTGAGGAGAACGGCGAGAGGGTACCCTATCTGGTCGTCCTGAAACAGTTGCAGCCGACCAACCTTTGGGCATCGGGCCCGGTCCGCCGTGAAGCGATGCTGCTTGGCATCGCCGTGCCCGAGCGGGAAATCTACGCTTCGCTGTTTGCCGCCCAAGCCGGGATATCGGAGGCGACCAACAGGATCTTGATTTATCAGGTCCTGGCGCTCCTCGTATCCCTGTTTTTCGTCATTGCCGCAGTATTCGCCATATCCAAGCGGATCACCGGCGGCATCAGCGCCCTTGCCAATGCCGCCAAGCGCATCGAGGCCAAGGACTATTCGGTGCGGGTCGACATTCCGACGCGTGACGAGGTCGGCGACGCCGGCGCCGCCTTCAATCGTATGGCGGAAGAGATCAGCTTCCACACCGAGAACCTCGAACAGCTGGTCGAGGATCGGACGAAAGAGATCGAGGAGGCGAACCTCCAGATATCAGCGCTGAACCAGCAGTTGCGCAGCGAGAACCTGCGTCTCGGCGCGGAACTCGCCGTTGCCCGCCATATCCAGATGATGGTCCTGCCGAAGGCCGGCGAACTCGAAGAAATTGCCGAACTGGAGATCGCCGCCTATATGCGGCCCGCCGACGAGGTCGGCGGCGACTATTACGACGTGCTGAAGGACGGAAAGCGGCTGAAGATCGGCATTGGCGACGTGACGGGGCATGGTCTCGAGAGTGGCGTGCTGATGCTGATGGTCCAATCCGTAGCCCGCGCCTTGCAGGAGATGGGCGAGATGGAGCCGGCGCAATTCCTCAATCGCGTGAACCGGGCGATCTACAAGAATCTCGTCAGGACCAGGACCAACAAGCATCTCTCCCTGGCATTTCTCGACTATGACGGCGCAAGGCTGACGCTCTCCGGTCAGCACGAGGAGCTGATCGTCATCAGAGATCTGGAAAGGGTGGAGCGGATCGACACTCTCGATCTCGGTCTGCCCATCGGTTTGGAGCCGGATATTTCCGCCTTTGTCGCAACGCGCGAAATCTCCTTCGGTCGCGGCGACATGATCATCCTCCATACCGATGGCGTGACGGAGGCGGAGAGCGGAACCGGCGAACTCTTCGGCATCGAAAGGCTCTGCGAAAGCGCGCGATGCCGCTATGGCAGCAGCGCCGAGGACGTCAAGTCCGGTATCATCGAGGATTTGATGGCACATATCGGCACCCAGAAAATTCATGACGATATCACTCTGGTGGTGATGAGGCACAGGTGAGCGTATGACGACCTTATATGGACTGGAGGACCTTGCCGTCGGCACGGGCGAGAATTCGACGAAACTTCGTCTCTTCGACGGCCCGCTCGATCTCGGCTGGAAGCATTGCGCGATGACGTCCGATTTCGTCGCCGAGTTCGCGGCTCTGCGCTACAAGACGTCCCGCGGCCTCTACAAGGAAGTCCGGCACAATGTCGGCTATCTGACCAATGAGCTGATAGAGAACGCCGTGAAATTCCGTGCAGGCGGCGAAATCGTCGTAGAGGCGGCGATCGCCTCCAACACGTTCCGAACCAAGATTTCCAATCTTGTCGACGAGGGCACGGCCGACAAGTTCCGCCATCTGCTTTCTGAAATAACGATAGGAGATCCGTCCGACCTCCTGATTGAGCGGATAGAGGCGAACGCAACAGGATCCGGCTCCGGTTCCGGCCTTGGACTTTTGACGCTCATGAGCGATTATGGTGCACACTTCGCCTGGATATTCGGATCCGGCGAAGCGGATGGCAAGATCCCGCTGGAAACCTATGCTTCTATCGCCATCCCCGACCTCTCGAATTGACGGACAACGAAAACATGGAAATCAAGGAAGACGAATATCGCGTTTGGTCGGAAGACAAGGACATCTATTTCGACGGGACGATGCGCTTGCCGAGCACCGAAGCCTACGCCCCGATTTTCTCCCTCGTAATGGATATGCTCGAAGCCGAGCCGGAGCGCATGACTGTGGATCTCACGGGGCTGCAGTTTCTCAATTCCTCCGGAATCAACCTGCTCGCGAAGCTCACCATCGAAGCGCGCAAGCGGCCGAACATCCAGTTTACCGTTCGCGGAAGCTCCGAGTTCCCCTGGCAGACGAAGTCCCTGCCGAACCTCAAGAAACTCCACCCCGGCGTCGATCTGAGGCTAAGCTGAAGGGCGCTCCCAGGTTCGAAGGCGTGCTGAAGGCATCACGGATACTGCACGCCGTTCGTTGCCGTGTAGATGGAATAGAGCGACCGGGTGGCCGTAATGAAGAGGCGGTTCTTCTTGGGGCCGCCAAAGGTGAGGTTCGACACCGTCTGCGGCACGAGGATCTTGCCGAGCAGGGTGCCGTCGGCGTCGAAGCAATGCACTCCGTCGGCAGCACTGCACCAAAGGTTTCCCGCCACGTCGAAACGCAAGCCGTCCGGATTGCCGTTGTCGATGGAACAGAAATAGCGGCCGTTTGCGAGAACGCCGCCAGCGGCGACGTCGAATACGCGAATATGGCTCGGAACCTCGTGCTTTGCAGATCCCGAGTCGGCAATAAAGAGCCGCGCCTCGTCCGGTGAGAAGGCGAGCCCGTTCGGCTGGATGAAATCGCTGACGACGGCCTTGATAGCGCTGGATAGAGGGTCGATGCGGTAGACGTTGCGTGTCGGCTGTTCCGGTTCCGCTTTGTGGCCCTCGTAGTCCGATATGATGCCGTAGGTTGGATCGGTAAACCAGATCGAGCCGTCGGAGTGCACCACGACATCGTTCGGCGAATTGAGCCGCTTTCCTTCATAACTGTCGGCGAGCTCGGTGATACGGCCGTCATGTTCCGTGCGTGTCACGCGCCGGCCGCCGTGCTCGCAGGAGATCAGGCGGCCCTGGCGGTCGCGCGTGTTGCCGTTCACGTAGTTCGAGGGGGAGCGGAAGACGGAAGCGCCGCCGTGCGGCGTCCACCGCATCATGCGTTGGTTCGGAATATCGCTCCAGATCAGGCAGTCGAGGTCGGAAAACCAGACCGGTCCTTCCGCCCAGCGGCAGCCGCGATAAAGTTCTTCGAGTGCTGCGCTGCCAACGATCAGCGAACGGAAACGTTCGTCGCGAATGTCGTAGAGGGGATTGTCGGCCAATGCTGTTCCTCCATTTCCCGAGAGCCTTCGGCGTGCGTGCGGGCAAATATCCCCGGCTGTAGGGTTTCACTTATAGTTCGACACCGGCCGAAGGGAACAGGCGACACCCCATCGCCTGCATGGATTTCCTCCAGGAGGGCATGAAGGTGCGATTTCGCCAGCTCGCTGCGTGACGCATTCCGCCAAGCCACGGAACAACTCCTGAGCCCAACGGGTTGTTTGGCGGAAGGGACGCATTTCGCATAACGGGAGAATGCCTGATGAAAGATCTGATCGTCAAAGGTGCCATTGTTCTGGGTCTCGGGCTCGGCTGCTTTGCTGCTCCAGCAGCGGCGCAGAGCACGACCAAGAACAGCGCCGTTACCGGCGCAGCCGGCGGAGCTGCTGCAGGTGCAGTCATAGGAGGCCCTGTCGGGGCTGCCGTTGGTGGTGTCGCAGGAGCAGTCGCAGGTGCGGCGCTCGACCCGCCGCCGCCGAAGGTGATCGAGTATGTCGAGGCGCAGCCGCTTCCGGCAGAGCCGGTCGTCGTTCAACAGGAGATCGTAGTCGGAAAGCCGCTGCCCGAGACGGTGGTGGTCACGCCGATCCCGGACGACACGCGCTATGCCTATGCGGTTGTCAACGAGAAGCGCGTCATCGTCGAGCCGAAGAGCCGCACGGTGGTGCAGGTCGTTCAGTAAATTATGGCTAACACACGCGTTCGAGCGGGAGAAGCCGCGTAGCCTTTCCTCTCCTGCTGTGAACCTCAAGCTTGCCCGGCGAGTATCCGAAGCCCGCCGGGCATTCCTATGATGCCGCGTTTTGCGTCAACACGCCCCAGGCGGCCATCGCGCCGTCAGCGACGTTTTTCAGGGCTTCATAGCTGCCGCCATCACGCGCGAGGATCGACATTCCATGTTGTACCGTCGCATAAAAGGTCGCGACGGCCCCGGCATCCACCCCGTCGGCCAACTCGCCTCCAGCAATTGCAGCCTCCAATCGGTGCCGTAGCTTATCGATGTTTTCCGCGCGGTGACGGGTCAACGCTTCGCAGACGGCTTCGGGAATGGCTGCCTGGTGAAGTCCTCCGAGCGCTATCAGACAGCCGTGCGGGGTATCCGGCTGAGAATAGGCTTCGGCTGTCGCGAGAAGGAATCTCTTGACCGCTTCCCTTGCCGTCGGCGCTGTCTCCAGCGGCTTCCAGATCTCAGTGCCGACCGTTTGCGCGTAGAGCTCCATCGCCTCCAGATAGAGCGCTTCCTTGCAGCCGAATGCGGCATAAAGGCTGGGCGCATTGATGCCCATGGCGGCGGTCAGCGTTGTCAGCGACGCGCCCTCGTATCCTTTCTCCCAAAACACCTCCATGGCGCGCATGAGCGCATCGGCACGATCGAAGCTGCGGGGGCGGCCTTTGTCGGGCATAGGATCAACTCTTTTCTGTAACGATCGATAAATATATCGCTTGACAGGCATTGGCAAGCTCGGGCAACGTTTGTGTATCGAGCATTACAGAATGGAGTTTTCCGATGACATCGATCAGTTTGAGCGGAAAGACCGCTTTCGTTACCGGCGGCAGCAGGGGTATCGGCGCGGCTATCGCCAAGAGGCTTGCTCTGGAGGGGGCAGCGGTGGCGCTGACTTATGTGAATGCGGCCGATCAGGCGCAGGCGGTCGTGTCCGAGATCGAGCAGGCGGGCGGTCGCGCGGTAGCAATCCGCGCCGACAACCGCGACGCTGAAGCCATCGAGCAGGCGGTTTGCCAGACAGTGGAAACTTTGGGCGGGCTGGACATACTGGTCAACAGCGCGGGCATCTGGCACTCGGCTCCTCTGGAGGAGACGACCGTCGCTGATTTCGACGAGGTAATGGCGGTCAACTTCCGTGCGCCCTTCGTGGCCATTCGTTCCGCGTCAAGGCATCTCGGTGACGGCGGCAGGATAATCACGATCGGCAGCAACCTGGCCGAACTGGTTCCCTGGCCGGGGATCAGCCTCTATTCGGCCAGCAAGGCTGCTCTGGCCGGCCTGACGAAAGGCTTGGCCCGTGACCTCGGACCGCGCGGGATCACCGTCAACATCGTTCATCCAGGCTCGACCAATACCGATATGAACCCGGCCGATGGCGATCATGCCGAAGCGCAACGGGAACGTATCGCCACCGGCAGCTACGGTGAGCCGCAGGACATCGCCGGACTCGTCGCCTGGCTGGCGGGGCCGCAAGGCAAGTTCGTCACCGGTACTTCGCTGACCATAGACGGCGGCGCCAACGCTTGA
The DNA here is from genome assembly GCF_052044265.1 of Sinorhizobium sp. 22678. Classification (NCBI taxonomy): domain Bacteria; kingdom Pseudomonadati; phylum Pseudomonadota; class Alphaproteobacteria; order Hyphomicrobiales; family Rhizobiaceae; genus Sinorhizobium; species Sinorhizobium sp. 22678. The sequence goes on from NZ_JBQEMS010000012.1 coordinate 173,213, forward strand.
TGCCGGAAACCACGGCGACCATGACGGTGTCGATAGTCCATGACGCCCGAACATGTGCCACGTGTACGCTGCTCATCCCTCATCCTTGAACCGACTTGAGCCAGTCGCCGATCGTCGCCCCGCTGTCCCGCTCCGGCGGGGCAACGGGCGTGGCGAGGCGTTCGGCGGCCGCAGCCTTGCGGATTTCGCGCGGGCTCGCTCCGAATTCGTGGCTGAAGGCACGTGTGAAATTGGCGGCGAGGTCGAAACCAGCCGCTTCGGCGATCTCCGCGATGGGCCTGTTGTTCGTCGGATCGCTGAGCTCCGCGTACGCCTGCAGGAGCCGACGTCTGCGGATATAGTTCAGCACGCCGCCGCTCGGCTCGAATAGCTGATAGAGACGGGTTCTGGAAATTCCGAGCTCGCGGCATATGGCTTCGGGCGTCAGGTCCGCCGAGTGCAGGTTCAGGTGGATATATCGGTGCGCCCGCTCCATCACTCCCATTTTCGCCTGGGAGCCTCCCGCATCCGGTCTCACCGCCGCCACGCAGGCAACGACCATGTCGCGTATCGTTCGAACGATGCGCGGCACTTCTTCCACGGTGATGTTGCCGAGGTTTTCTTCCATCCCGTTGATATAGTTCGCGAGCAGGTCGGCGAGGCTGCCGGACAAGACCGCATTGTTGGCGCCTTCGAGCTTGCCCGCATCGTCCGCAAGCAGTTCATAGGGCATGAAGAGAAGGATCGATGCGGCATCCGTCATGCGCCCACGATAGGGATAGCCGAGCGACCGGAAGAAGAACTCTCCCGGCCCCGTCTCGGTGACGCGGCGGTCGGCTTCGGTCCATGACCGGCCGCTGCGAAAGAGGCCGACGTTCCAATGGTCGATCGGGCTCGAGCGCAACATAGTCTGGGAACGCTCGTAACTATGTGCCGGCGTCACCTGTTGAACGATCAGCAAATCGCCGAGATGCCAACCGGTCAGTTCGGCCGCAAAGCCGTCCTCTTCGGATAGTCCATCGGGCAGGCGCACGTCCACGAGCGGCGCCATATGCGCCCGCCAGGATCTAAATTGCTCTTGCGGCGGCAGATCATGTGTCGAAAATCGCGAAGGTACGAGCGCCGGCGACCTTTCGGCTGAACGGTCCTTTCGGGCTGCCGGATCGCGCGGCCAACGGCGCCGCTCCATATGGGCAGGCCAGGCCGGAACTTCGACGGGGTCATCTCCTGATCCGGAGTTCTTCGTCATGCAACCCTCCAGCGAAATGGATTGCCCATTCGGGTGAGCCCGAAAGAGCGATTTACCCGAGCGGCGAATCTGTCCCACCCTGATGCAACTCGCCTCAAGGTGGAATCGAATCGGCGGGGCACACCTGCCAGTTTCCATTTTATACCCCGTTATATGTAGAAATGCACGGCGGGATAACAATCGGGATTGGGTGATAATGACAATCCCCATCCGCTGCTTGTATTAAATACCTACAGTTGTTCCAAGCATTGCCCGAAAGTAATTAAGGTAGTTTCGAACGGTAAAGTTTCGATCACCAATTTATTGTGCCTGCTGTGGATGAATTTTAGAAGTTAGCAGATAGTGTGAGGAATATTCCGTGAACTATTTCAGAAATGACTTCAGGGGAACGCTCTTCGGCGCGAATGAAGATACAGATTCACTGCTGCGCCGAAGCCTTCAAAAGAGAATACTTGTTACGGGCGGCGCCGGCTTCCTTGGATCGCATCTTTGCGAACTGCTTCTCGGCGCCGGGCACGAGGTCGTCTGCCTCGACAATTTCTCGACGGGCCTGAGGCGCAATATCGCGCCGCTCAAGCGTTTCGATACCTTCCGCGTAATCGCCCACGACGTCGTGGAGCCGATCGACCTCGAGGTCGACGAGATCTACAACCTCGCCTGCCCGGCATCGCCGCCGCATTACCAGGCAGATCCGATCCAGACGACGAAAACCTGCGTGATCGGCTCGCTCAACCTCCTCGATCTGGCCGCGCGTCGTGGCGCACGCATCTTCCAGGCGTCCACATCGGAAATCTACGGCGACCCGCACGTCCACCCGCAGGTGGAAAGCTATTGGGGCAACGTCAATCCCTTCGGCCCGCGCTCCTGCTATGACGAGGGCAAGCGTTGCGCAGAGACCCTGTTCTTCGACTTCCACAAGTCCCATGGGGTCGAAATCAAGATCGTCCGTATCTTCAACACCTACGGCCCGCGGATGCGCCCGGATGACGGGCGTGTCGTTTCCAACTTTATCGTCCAGGCCCTGAAGGGTGAGGACATCACGATCTACGGCGACGGCTCGCAGACCCGTTCCTTCTGTTTCGTCGACGACCTGATCGACGGCTTCGTCCGCCTGATGGCATCGCCGCCGTCCCTTACCGGACCGGTCAATCTCGGCAATCCGGCAGAGTTCACGATCGGCGACCTCGCCGAAGAGGTGGTCCGGTTGACCGGGTCGCGCTCGAAGATCGTCCGGCGGCCCCTGCCTGTGGACGATCCCCGCCAGCGCCGCCCGGACATCTCGCTCGCGAAGGAAGAGCTCGGTTGGCGTCCGAAGGTCGATCTGGCCGAGGGGCTTGCGCACACGATCCGCTATTTCGACGACCTTCTCTCCCGGTCGATACGGGAAAGCGCGGAGTTGGTCTGATGGTTGCGCCAATTATCCTCGTCACTGGTGGCGCCGGCTATATCGGCAGTCACACCGCGAAGCTTCTGCGCCTCGAGGGCATCGAGCCCGTCGTCTACGACAATCTGACGACCGGAAACCGTTCCGCCGTGCGCTGGGGACCATTCATTCAGGGAGATATTCTGGACGGGCGGCACCTGATCGAGGTCATCGAGGCCTATCAGCCGGACGCCGTCATCCACTTCGCCGCATCCGCCTATGTCGGCGAATCCGTCGCCGATCCTGCGAAATACTACAACAACAACGTCGGCGGCACGCTGTCGCTCCTCGATGCATGCCGCCAGACGGGTGTCGACAAGGTGATCTTCTCATCGAGCTGCGCCACCTATGGCGTACCGGCGTTGCTGCCGATCGACGAAGCGACGCCGCAGGCACCGATCAACCCCTATGGCAAGACGAAACTGATGGCCGAGCACATGCTCGCCGACTATGCGGCCGCCTTTGCGCTGAATTATGTCTCGCTACGCTATTTCAACGCATGCGGCGCCGATCCTGAGGGTGATCTCGGCGAATGGCACGACCCCGAAACGCACCTCATTCCGCGGGCTCTGATGGCCGCGGCAGGCCGCATTCCGCATCTGGAGATTTTCGGCGAGGACTACGACACCCCGGACGGAACCTGCGTGCGTGACTATATTCACGTTTCCGATCTTGCGAGCGCCCATGTGCTGGCGTACCGGCATCTCACCAACGGCGGCGGGAACCTCGCGCTCAACCTCGGTACCGGCCGCGGCTTCTCGATAAAGGAAGTCCTGCGAACGATCGGCGAAATTACCGGGCATAACGTCCCGGTCGTATTTCGCCGGCGGCGTGCCGGAGATCCGCCGGCGCTTTATGCGGATGCCGGGCTGGCCTGCCGGACGCTCGGCTTCCTGCCGCGATATTCCGATCTCCAGACGATCGTTCGAACCGCCGCCCCGTTCTTCGGGCTGGAGGTACGGTCATGACCGTCCTTTCCGCCAATGAGCCGACGCGCATTTCCGAAGACGGTGAGCCGCGGCTTGTGCCTGTGCTCACGCGCGGACGCCGGATGGAATTTCTGCTGGGCGCGGGGCTCTGGGCCGCGGCGCTCGTCCATTTCTGGTCCTGGTGGCTGGAGCCGCGCCATCACGTCGACGCTTTGGGCAGTGCCATCGTGACTTCGGTCCTTGCCTGGGTCACCCTGCTGCCGGCCTATTTCATTGCCGTCTTCTATGGCGCCTTGAAGCCGAACGGGCCGTTGCGGCTCCCGGCCGGCAGTCGCATTGCCATGGTCGTCACCAAGGCACCGTCGGAACCCTTTTCCGTCGTCGCCGAGACATTGGAGGCGATGCTTGCGCAGGACGTGCCGCACGACACCTGGCTTGCAGACGAGGATCCTTCCGAAGCGACGCTCGACTGGTGCCGCAGCCATGGCGTCCTCGTCTCCACACGCAAAGGCCGGGCAGACTATCACCGGGCCACATGGCCACGGCGCACCCGCTGCAAGGAAGGCAATCTCGCCTTCTTCTACGATCACTACGGTTATGCCCGGTACGATTTCGTGGCCCAGCTCGATGCCGACCACGTCCCCGCACCCGGGTACCTCTTCGAAATGCTGCGCCCATTTGCCGACCCGGAAGTGGGTTACGTCTCGGCGCCGAGCATCTGCGACCGCAATGCTTCAGAAAGCTGGTCGGCACGCGGCCGCCTCCATGCGGAGGCGAGCATGCACGGTGCTCTCCAGGCCGGATACAATGGCGGGCTCGCGCCGCTCTGCATCGGCTCTCACTACGCGGTGCGCACGGCTGCCCTCAAGGAGATCGGCGGTCTCGGCCCGGAGCTTGCCGAAGACCATTCGACGACATTGATGATGAATGCGGCAGGCTGGCGCGGCATTCACGCGCTCGATGCGATCGCCCATGGCGACGGACCGCGCACCTTTGCCGACCTGGTGACCCAGGAGTTCCAGTGGTCGCGTAGTCTCGTGATGCTCCTGCTGCAGTATTCGCCGCGTCTCGTCGGCCGGCTGCCGCTGCGACTGAAGTTCCAGTTCCTCTTCTCGCAGCTCTGGTATCCGCTCTTCGCGGGCTTCATGGCGCTGATGTTTGCTATGCCGATCGTCGCCCTTGCGCGCGGCGAAACCTTTGTCGCCGTGACCTATCCGGAGTTTCTGGCCTATTTCACGCCGCTCTCGATCATCCTCGTCCTGCTGGCCTATCGCTGGCGTGCAACCGGCGCCTTCCGGCCTTACGACGCGAACATCCTGAGCTGGGAGTGCATGCTCTTCCTGTTTGCGCGCTGGCCCTGGGCGCTTGCCGGCACGCTGGCCGCTCTGCGCGACTGGCTCACCGGGTCCTTCGTGGATTTCCGTGTCACGCCGAAGGGATCATCCGAGGTCGATCCGCTGCCCCTGCGCGTGCTCGCGCCCTACTTTTTCCTGGCAGTTTCGGCCGCCATGCCGGTCCTGTTCGTCGAAGATGCCGCGAAGGCCAAGGGGTTCTACCTCTTCGCGATCCTCAATGCGGCAATTTACTGCCTGCTTCTGCTGGTCATCGTCCTGCGGCATTCGAGAGAAAACGCCGTTGGCACCGCCTCCCGTTTCTATCGTCCCGCAATAGCGGCCGGGCTCCTGGCGGTCGTCGCACTGCCCGGCATTGCTACTGCCGAACACGGGAAGGACGGGCTCGAGGCGCTTGCATGGGGCAGTGGGCACCTGCGCATCTTCGAAGAGCGTTATGCGGTGGCCGGAGCCGGGCAGGGCGGTACGGCATTGCGCAAGATCGTCTTCCGGCCACGCTGGATTTCCGCCCCCGCGGAACAGCGGGACGGCAACTCTAAGAGGGGATAAGAACATGAAAGTGAAAGTCCCATTCTTCGGGAGAGAGGGCCGCGGCACCCGACATACGCTGCCCGGCCGGCGCTTCGCCCTTGGCATGTTGGCCGTCCTTGCCCTCTGCCAATCACCGGCGTCCGCGGAAGTTGCCGTTCCCGAAAAGGCCCGCACCATGACGGGCGTCGAGCTCTACATGATCTTCCAGGACAAGACCTGGAAATGGGAGAGCGGCGCCGGCCGGATGGACCGTGAAGGTCGCGCCTTTCGGGCCTGGGCGCAATCGGCCACGGGGGAGAGCTGGGCCGAAGGCCGCTGGAGCGTGAATGACCGCGGCCAACTCTGCCTGACGGCCGTGTGGCACAGCCAGGGTGCCGCCGCCCGAGACAAGACCTGCTTCAGCCACCGTACGCTCGACGGAACCATCTACCAGAAGAGGGAGCCGTCCGGCGACTGGTACGTCTTCAGACATGCCAAGACGCAGGCAGGCGACGAGTTCAACCGTCTGGTCAGGGAGGATCTGGTCGCCGCCAAGCTCGCAGCCTTCGAGGAGCGTATCGAGGGCCAAGTGAAACAAACAAAGATTAGCGTTGGCCGGCAAACCGGGACGAACGCGTTTGGAGGTGTTCGATGAACAGGAAATCCAAGGCCATTACCTTTGCATCTCTCGGTCTGTTGCTGTCGGGTACCGTGCTCGCGGCCAACATGCCGCGGGGCATCCCCGAACCGAACTCGCCGACGATGGCGACACCATCGGACAAGCGGCCCGTCCTGACGGAGAACTCGATCGATTTCGGCGCTTACGATCCCCATGGCGACTTCGGCGCGCCGGGCAGCTCGAAGATCGAGCATCTCTTCCTGCCCTGGGAAGACGTCGATCTGTCGACACTGACGCTTGCCGACGACTATGCCCAAGCCCGCGGCCGTTCGCTCATGATCACCATCGAACCCTGGTCGTGGTCGCCCGAGTGGCGCGTGACCGAAGGGGAGCTCCTGCGTTCGATCCTGAGCGGCGAACGCGACGAGAACATGGCCCAGGTCTGCTCCGCCGCCGCTGCCCTCAAGAGTCCCGTGATCATCCGCTGGGGCCAGGAAATGGACGAAACCGACAACCAGTTCTCCTGGTCCCATTGGCGGGGCGACGACTTCAAGGCAGCCTATCGCCGCGTGGTGACTGTCTGCCGCAGCCACCTGAAGCACGCGAAGTTCATGTGGTCGCCCAAAGGCAACGAGGGTCTGGAAGCCTTCTATCCGGGTGACGATGTCGTCGATATCGTCGGGCTTTCGGTATTCGGTTACCAGCCCTACGATCGGGGCACGACCGGGCGCGATCAGACATTCGCGGAGCGGCTGGCGCCCGGATACGGCCGGGTGATGAACTACGGCAAGCCGATCATGGTCGCCGAGCTCGGCTATGAGGGCGATGGTACATACGCAGCAAGCTGGGCGGCATCGGTCGCCGAGCGGCACGCCGAATTCCCGCGGCTGACAGCCGTAGTCTATTTCAACGATCGCGAGATCTATGACTGGCCGCAGGGCTACGGCCGCCCCGATTGGCGGGTTGTCCGCGAAACCATTAGCGGGCAGGTGCCCGATGGAGGCATGTGATGAAATCGATATACCGAGGAATACCTTTGGCAATCGCGCTGGCCGCCAGCATAGCCGGTGCTTCGTTCGCCGAGGCCGCCACTGCGCGCCCGGAGAGGAAGGCAACTCCGCTGACGCACGCGGAGCTGCTCCAACTTTACGGCCAGAAATCCTGGATATGGAAAGAGGGGGCGGGCTACTTCTCGGTGCAGGCACGCCGGTTCACCGCCTGGTCAAAGGAGAACGGCAAACCGTCCTATGGGGTGGGCCGCTGGTTCATCACCGGCCCGGGGAAACTCTGCTTCCGCGCCGAATGGCACGCCAAGGATGGCTCGGCGCCGGCGACGACCTGCTTCAGCCACGCCAAGCGGGGTGGCGTGATCTATCAAAGGCGAGAGCCGGACGGCACCTGGTACGTCTTCAAGAACGCACGGGTGAGACCAGATGACGAGTTCGCCAAGCTTCGACGCGGCAATTACGTAGGCGCGAGCCTGAGCCGCATCGAGGCGAGACTCGGCCGGGTCGAGTAACCCTCGGCCGGGAAGGGGTTGCGCGGCTGGCCGATGTCAGCAGTTCAAACCGGCTCCGCAGATGAGCCCGGCGTCGAAAGGCCCGCAACCCCGCCCCACGCTTTTTCGAAATCGCTCAGCGAAGGAAACAGCGCGAGGTGCTGCCGAAGCCGCTGGGCGTGCAGACATAGGGAGCCCGCCCGAGATAGGCCGAGCGCACGAGTTTAGGCGTTTTTTGCGTGACCGCTTGCTTGCCCGGCGCGGGCTTTCTTTCAGGCAAAGGGTAGCCGACTTCCCGCGCGATCGAAGCGGTCGTTTCCTGGCTGACGGTCGAGGAGCAGCCCCAGGTGGTCACGGCAAGCATGACGGCAAGGGTGCTGCGGGCGACGGTTTTGCGGGCTTCGAACAGTCCGGACAATGCTTTCGACTTTACCTTCACAATCGGAACTCCCCGTTTTTTGCTTGTGAAGGAAGGTTAGCCGAAAGCCTTTAATTCACGGTCGAGGAAAAGCCGACAATTCGTCGGGATTGCGCATCAGGCGCTTAACCATTCGGGCACTCACGGCGGCCAGGACGCGCCGCGCCTCAATTTTCGACCTTGTTGCTGAAATGCGCGTTTCCGAGGCCCGTCCCGATCGTCAGGATCCCCCAGCTCGATGCATTCTGTACGAAAGGTATCTGCGACAGACCTTGCACGACGGCGTCGTTGTGCATGATCACGAAGGTCTCGTGATCGCCGATCTGCGGAATGGCGTCCTTAAGCGCGGCAGGCAGGTTGAAGTGCTCGCTTTCCCAGTTGCCGCCCGGCAGGTTCTGGCCGCCGCGAAGGATCGAGCCATCTTCGTTGATCACGCCGGGGCAGGCCACGCCGATGACCGGCGCGGGCGCGAGGTCCGCCTTGTCCGCCTTGGCTATAAGCTTCTCGATCATGCCGATGAGCTCCTCGATGGTCGTGCTCCTGTTGGGCTTGTCATCCGCATGTCGCCAGATGTCCGATTTCCAGACCTTTGCCTTGGAGAGGTCGGTTTCATCCTTCAGGTGCAGCTCGACTATGCCCACGCGGATATTGGTGCCGCCGATGTCGATGGCGAGGATCGCCTTGTGGCCCTTCAGCATCCAGGCGGGCATGAGATGCGCGGCGCCGATGAGCCCGGCATCATCGGGATGGTGAACGATGGGGGAGAGTTCGATCTTGATCCCTTCAGCCTTCAGCAGCACCATTGCGCGGGCAATGGCCAATTCGCCCGCTGCGCTTCCCCGGAAGCCTCCGCCGATGACGACGCGCTCCGTATTTTTCCAGCTCTTTTGTTGCAGGAACCGTTCGAGAACGCTGGCGAGCTCGCCGGCGAACTCGTCGACCGCACCCATGATCAGGGCGGCCGCCTCCTTGTCGTCGCCGTGAAGAAGGGCATCGACCTGCTTTTTGGACAGATCCTGGGTCAGGGCCTGCCCCAGCGGATCGTCGCCGCCCTTGCGCACGCGTTTGCGCCAGGCGTCGAGCTTCTCCTGGAAGGCAAATTTGTTGGCCCTGTCGCCAAGGAAGCCGTCGCCGTCACGCAGCTCCAGATTATAATCGTCGACCGTCACCGACGGCAGATTGCTGGCGCCATGAATGAGCGGGACGCCGTTTCGTCTTTCGTTCGCGGATTTGCCCACGCAACCTCCCGAGTGACGCCTGGCTGGCCTTGCCGAATAGCTGAGTACCTTACAACGTGGCGGGCGGTGCGATGTTCCCGTCCGAGATTTTCGAGACGCGCGTGACGATCTTCGGGAGCGCGCGTCGCTTCGGCAACATTGTTGACGCAGGCATCCATGATTGCGACAACGCGTTCATGCAGACACCGATCAATATAGACCCGTACTATCTCACCAGCCGCCTGAAAGCTCTGCTCGACATTGCGAGCCCGACCGGTTTCACCGATGAGGCGGTGCGTTACACGGCGCGTGAGCTCGAGCGGCTCGGCCTGGAAGTCAAGCTGACCCGCCGGGGCGCGATCCGCGCTCTTCGGCCGGGGGCCGCCGAGCGCCCGGCCCGCGGGATCGTCTCACACCTGGACACCCTCGGCGCGCAGGTGAAGGCGCTGAAGGAAAACGGCCGCCTCGAACTGGTATCGATCGGGCACTGGTCTGCACGGTTCGCGGAGGGGGCCCGCGCCTCGATATTTTCCGGCAAGGGCACCTATCGCGGTTCAATTCTCCCGCTGAAAGCCTCGGGTCACACCTTCAACGAGGAGGTCGACACGCAACCCACTGGCTGGCGCCATATCGAGCTGCGCGTCGATGCGCTCGCACGCGACCGGAACGATCTGGTGCAGCTCGGAATAGACGTGGGCGACATCGTCGCTATCGATCCGCAGCCGGAATTCCTCGAGAACGGGTTCATCGTTTCGCGGCATCTCGACGACAAGGCGGGGGTCGCCATCATGCTTGCGGCGCTCGAGGCCATGCAGCGCGAGAAGGTGGAAACGCCGGTCGATACCTATTGGCTCTTCACCATCGGCGAGGAAGTGGGTGTGGGCGCGTCAGCTGCAATCGTCCCGGAAATCGCCTCGCTGGTGGCGATAGACAACGGCACGACCGCGCCTGGCCAGAATTCGGACGAGTTCGGCGTGACGCTCGCGATGGCGGACCAGACGGGACCTTTCGACTATCACCTTTCGAAAAAGCTCTACGAGCTTTGCGGCGAGCATGGCATCCGCGTCCAGAAGGACGTCTTCCGCTACTACCGTTCCGATGCCGCTTCCGCGGTCGAAGCGGGGCACGATGTGCGCACGGCGCTTCTCACCTTCGGTGTCGACGCGTCGCACGGCTACGAGCGTATCCATCTCCATGCGCTGATGTCCGTCGCGAAGCTCGCGGTGTATTACGCGGCAAGCGAGGTCCAGATCGAGCGCGACGCCGAGGAGGTCTCTGGCCTTCGGGGCTTTACCCGGCAGAAGGTGCGACAGGCCGAGCAGGACCTGAAAGCGCACGAGCCTGACGTATCCTGAGGCGTCTCGCTTTTCTGACTCGCTACGCATGCGACGAGACCGGCTCCGATCGTTTAGCGCTGCCACCTGAAAGGTTGAATGGCGCTGTGGGACCCGGAAACGAAGCTGGTTCTTTAGGCTGCGATTCGACATAATCCCCCGTGTTTCTCGGAATTTGTGGGTTGCCTGTCTTCCGCTGCGAATTTCCTCCCCTCGAGAAGATCCGTCGCGCAATACAGAAGAGGGTTATTCGTCATCGAAGGAGCGCATGATGAGGGTGCCGCGGGCCTTCTTGCGGCGGGGTTTCAATCTCCGCAAGTGGTATACCACGCTCAAGGGCAGGATGGCCGCCGAGACCGGTTGGGCGGCCGCGCTCTTCGAAGGGGCACCGGCAATTGCGACCAGCCGGCAAACATGGATCAATACATTTCGCGCGCGCTCGGACAGTGTTATCGCCGTCGCTCGCATTCTTCTGGCCGTTGGAAGCCTCTGGATCACCTGGATCGATGCTACCATTCGGCCAGGTCGCTCGGACCTCGTCTTCTGGTTCCTCGTCATCTATCTGGTCTATGCAATCGCGGCGGCCCATTTTGTCTGGAAAGCCCAGGTCCATCGGGTCCGCGGGACCTTCATAAGGCATCTCATCGACGTCTCCAGCTTGGTGATCCTGGCGTTGCTTGCGGACCGCGTATCCGGTCCGGTCTTCATGCTGATACCATTTGTCCAGCTGGCAGCGACCCTTCACTGGCTTTGGCGCGGTGCCCTATGGACCGGATCCGTTGGCGTCGCGATCCTGATATACCTTGCGCTCTCTAATACGGTCTGGCCGTTCAGTTCGGACGTCGACGCGGCCGTCGCGCTGTCGTTCATTCTTTTCCTGGTCACGGCAACCATTCTTCTCACGTGGCTCGGCACCCATCAGGAGGCGGTGCGCTCGGAGTTGTTACGTCTGGTCGAGCGGACACCCTCCGCGTCCGACGGGCGCGAATGGCCGGCGGAGGCGGCGTTGGAATATGCGGTGCAGGTGGCGCGTGTTCCTCGTGCACTGCTAATCTGGAGCGATGGTGACGAGCCCTGGACCAATCTGGCGACATGGGAGAGCGGGACATGCGAGGTCAGGCACTTATCGCCGGCGGCCTATCTGCCCTGGACGCCGGAGGCGCTGGAGCATGCAAGTCTTCTGATCATCGACGCGAAGCGCTCCCGAGCTCTTGTTCATCGCGGCGGGGGGCGCTTCGACTGGTGGCGTGGCGACGGCCTGCCGGTGTCCCCGGCTCTCGTTGCGGAATTCTCTATCGCCTGCGCAATTTCGGTGCAGTTTCAGGCGAGCGATGTCGAGGCGCGTCTTTTCTTCCTCGATCCGCCGGCCCCGACAATCGACGATGTGGCCTTGGCCGAGATTGTCGCCGAACGATTGAAAACACTTTTCGAGCAAACGATTTTGCTACGCCGCCTTAGCGATGCAGCCGCCCTTGAAGAGCGCGTCAAGATCGGACGAGATATCCACGATGGTGTCCTGCAAGCGCTCGCAGGCACCGCGCTGCAGCTTCAGACATTGCGCTCGTCGAGAGAATATCATGAGATCGACGAGCGTTTAATGGCTATTCAGGCTATGCTTTCTGAAGAGCAGACTGATCTACGTGCTCTCATCCGCAGGCTCGATCCGGGGTCCGGCCGCCACGCCAGCGACTCTCGATTGGCGCTTCGGCTGGCGGCCTTGGCCCGGCGTCTGCGGCAGCAATGGTCGATAGAATTTCGCTTTGTGCTATATCCCGAGGATCTTCGCTTGCCGGTGGCGATGGTCGACGAACTGGTGCATATGATAGCAGAAGCGACCGCCAATGCCGCGCGTCATGGCCATGCGCGAACTCTCGAGGTTCGGATCCGACGCGATGACGGAACGGTGACCTTGACCGTGGATGACGACGGGACCGGTTTCGGATTCGACCGGCGGCTGGAGCATGCGGAACTGGAGACCAGCAAGTGCGGTCCGCGAAGCCTGCGCGAACGCGTGTCGATGTCGGGTGGGAATCTTTCGATCGAGAAGGTTGATCAGTGGACACGGATAACGATCAAGATCCCGGCTCACCCGTGAGTGCGCGTATCCTCGTCGTCGACGATCACCGGATAGTCCTCGATGGTTTGCGCCGTTTGCTCGGCGCCGAGTCCGGCTGGGAGGTGGTTGCAACCTGCAGGACAGCTGCAGATGCAATCGAAGCGCTCGCGAATAAGCCCGTCGACCTCGCGGTCGTTGATCTACGGATGCCTGAAATGGGCGGATCGGATCTTGTCCGCCGTCTTCGCAGCGACCAACCGAGACTGGCGTGCGTCATTTTGACGGCGGATATAAGTGATGAAGAAGTTGCCGAGGCGATAGAAGACGGGGTGAGTGGAATTGTCCTAAAGGAACAGGCGCCGAGCGCCCTCATCGAGTGCATCCGGGCGGTGCTTGCGGGCCGCACCTATTTCACGGATCGCAGTTTAAGTGCCGCGATCGACCGAATCCGGGAGCGCGACACCGAGCGCCGCTCGGTCATGCAGACGTTAACGCCCCGCGAGCTCGAGATATCCTGCCTGGCCGCCGCAGGTTTGCGCAGCCGGGAAATAGCCGCAAGGCTTGGAATCGCTCCCGGCACGGTCAAGCTTCACCTTCACAGCGTCTACAGCAAGCTCAACATCACCACCCGCGTGGAGCTTGCCAATATTTCCCAGCGACTGCGTCTCGATTCCCGTTGACAACATTCCGTCAGAGCGTCCCCGGAAGATTAGTTGCTTCCGAGGATTTGTCCCGCACTCTCCGGCACTGCCGGCAAGCGTGAGAGGATCTCGTTCGCTGCGAATTTGGCGCCCTCACGACTGAAATGGGCGTCAGGGGCGTACATGAGAATAGGTTCGGGGCGAGTGCGTATGGCCTCCTGGAGATCGATGACCTCGATGCCCTCTGCCGCCGCAGCACCGAGAACTTCCATCCGCAGCGCGTCGAAAGGCCCATCCGAGGAGAAAGGTCCGATGAAACGGTCAATTCTGGGAACGTAGACCAGTGTAAAGGAGCCGCCCCAGCTCTCGGTGAGTGATTTCGCTCGGTGCAATATACGCCTGAACTCGGGGTTGCTCTGCGTAATTTTAGGATAGACGAGCCCCAGTCTCGTGAGGGTCTGTTGCAGCGCGACAAAATTGCGGAACAAGGCTGTTCTCGTCAGGAGGTCGACACTTGTGACCGGCGCATTCTTCCGCTCCGCCAAAATCTCTCGAGCCCGATCCATCGTTTCCTTCGCGGTTGCCTGCAAACCATAGTTCGCGTCGGGCGAAAGCGCGGCGCGAAGCCACGGAATTGTAAGTTCGCGCTCCAAATTCTCCCAATCATTGCCTTCGAAGAAGACCATGAGGACGCGACGGGGACGCAGAGTCTCACCAAAGCGGCCGAGCGTCGCCAGTTCCGTCAGCGGACCATTTCCCCTTATGCCGATGCTGGCCGTGCTAAGGCCGTTTCCGCGCAGCCTAGACGCAAGGTCCTCGCCCGGAGGCAGGCAGAAGCCTTCGACGAATGAATCTCCGAGAAGCATCACGTCGAGCCGCTTGTCGTAAACATGGTCGGGATTATTGAAACCGAACCTGTCTGCGGTATAGCTCACGACCCCCTTGTTCGAAGTGCAGAGCACCACTTGTGTCGACGGGAAGCCGGACAGAAGCGCCTCGGGCAGTTCGTCAGTGCCTGCAAGCCGATTCAGGCCACGAAGCGTAAATCCCGGGACCACGTTCTTGTTGCGCGTGAGCGTCTCAGCCTGGGCCTCGCTGAGTTGGCCGAACATTCCCAGCCGAACGGACACGACCGAGACGGTGTGTATCGCCTCAAAAAGAAACAGAGCCGCCAATAGGCTCGCACCGCAGATACCGACGAGCAGGGAAAACTGCGGCTTTGCAAAAAGGCCTACGACGATGAAGGCCACTGCTAGTACGCCCGGGATCAGCACGTAACGGAGGAAATGCGGAATTTCAGTGGCGAACAATTCGTAGTGCAGCAGAGCGTAGATGGGACTTAACAACAGGTACAGGCCGGGAATTGCGCATACCAAAAGCCCGAGATGCCGCTTTGTCACGATGGCCTATCCTCTCGCGAAAACGTTCAACGAAAAAGCTTTGGTGAGTCCCTCTGGCTCTGGTGACCCACTCTCTAATGGTCAGGCTGATATGAGTTTCAATCTCTCATGATTTGTTTCACGAAAATGCTTTTTCAGAATAAAATAATACGGAAAAGCTCGCGCGGTGGAATATACGCCGCTTTTCTGCTCGTGTCTCATCAAAATGCTGAATAGTTCAAGTCCGAGCGCGGTTCGGGCGAGCTTCTACCCCGCCTTACCTGAATCTTGTGCCGGTCGTCTATATCCAATGGTATATTGACCGCGTCGGCCGCCCCTTGTTCTATACACGTCTCTTATCTTATTGATTTCAAGAGTGGCGCGAACGAAAGCCGCGCGCCGATGGTATTTTAAAGAGCGATTAGCACTGGCCGCGCAGGAAGTGCCCAATGAGCAAGTCTCACGAGTCCTTTTCCGAGCACACCGTGGAGGGGCCGTCGAACCGGAGCTTCGGCTATACCGTCGGCGGCATCCTTCTCGCTATCGTGCTCGTGAGGTGGCTGGTCACTGGGTCACTATCGTCCATCTCCGTAGGACTTGCCGCTATCGGTACGGTCCTCGTCCTACTGGCGCTTGCTTTCCCCAACTCGCTTTCGGTACCGAACCGGCTTTGGATGCGGCTCGGTCTACTGATGTTCAAGGTCGTCAATCCTGCTGTGATGCTGCTGATCTACGCCACGGCCTTCGTGCCTATCGGATTGTTCCTGAGATGGCGCGGCTACGATCCGCTCGCAGCCTCCTTGGACAAGGGTGCCGACACGTATTGGACGACGCGGGAACAAAACGAACCTGACCCGGCGACGATGCGCAATCAGTTCTGATCGTTCGGGTTCACGAGTGGAGGAGACGGGATGGAACTGGTAAGGGAACTCTGGACCTATATGGGTATCCGCAAGAAGTTCTGGCTGCTGCCAATCTTCATCGTCCTTGGCGTCTTTGGCGCATTGGTCGTGCTGACGCAGGGTACCGCGGTGGCACCGTTCATCTACACCTTGTTCTGAAGCCGGCCGATCCCATGCGTATTCTAGGTATCTCGGCGTTTTACCACGACAGCGCGGCAGCGATGATCGAGGACGGCCGCATCGTTGCCGCGGCGCAGGAGGAGCGGTTCACCCGCAAGAAGCACGATGCCGACTTTCCTGCCAATGCAGTGGCCTATTGTCTGTCTGCGGCCGAGTGCGAAATGGCGGAGGTCGACCATGTCGTCTTCTACGACAAGCCGATCCTGAAGTTCGAACGGCTGCTGGAGACTTACCTCGCCACAAGTCCGCGCGGCTTCCGCTCATTCAAGATGGCGATGCCGCTTTGGATCAAGGAAAAGCTTTTTCAAAAGAAGCTGTTGCGCAGGTATCTAGGCAAGCTTGCCGGGGTGAAGCAATGGCCCGGCTCGCTCCTGTTCACGGAACATCATCTGGCGCACGCGGCCAGTGCCTTCTTTCCGTCGCCCTTTGCGAGCGCCGCGGTCTTGACGATGGACGGTGTCGGAGAATGGTGCACTACGTCACTGGGTCATGGCCGCGGCAAGGACCTCCACATACTTAAGGAAATTCGCTTCCCACATTCGCTGGGGCTGCTTTATTCCGCATTTACTTACTATACGGGTTTCAAGGTCAACTCCGGCGAATATAAAGTGATGGGCCTTGCCCCCTATGGACGTCCGTTATTCGTCCAGAAAATACTGGATCACCTGATCGATTTGAAGGAAGACGGTTCGTTCCGCCTGGACCAGCGCTATTTCGACTACTGCGCCGGTCTCACCATGACGTCTCCTGCCTTTCATGAACTGTTTGGCGCAGCACCTCGAAGACCGGAATCGCCCCTGACCCAGCGCGAGATGGATCTCGCCGCTTCAGTGCAGGCAGTCACGGAAGAAGTCGTTCTGAAGCTCGCCCGTTTTGCCCGTCAGGAAACTGGCGAGCGTCACCTTTGTCTCGCCGGTGGCGTTGCGCTGAATTGCGTCGCAAACGGCAAGCTCCTTAAGGAGCGTATTTTCGACGACATCTGGATCCAGCCCGCGGCGGGTGATGCGGGCGGGGCGGTCGGCTCGGCGTTGGCGGCCTGGCACGGCTATCTCGGTAACCGGCGATCCCCAGACGGTCGAGACCGAATGGCAGGGGCCTATCTCGGCCCGGCGTTCGACCAAAGGGAAATTGAAAAGCGGCTGACGGCCAGTGGCGCGGTCTACACAGTCTTGAGCGACGAAGACGTGATCGCGCGTACCGTTGACGCGATCGTCGACGAGAAGGCGGTAGGATGGATGCAGGGGCGCATGGAATTCGGACCGCGCGCCCTGGGTGGACGGTCGATACTGGGCGATCCGCGCTCGCCGACCATGCAAAAGACGCTCAACCTGAAGGTCAAATATCGGGAGAGCTTCCGCCCCTTCGCCCCTTCCGTCAGACGTGAGGACGTGGCGGAGTGGTTCGATGTCGACGTAGACAGCCCCTATATGCTGCTTGTAGGCGACGTGCTCGATCGCCACAGAGTGCCTCTCGGTACCGGTGAGGCGGCATTGTTCGGCATAGCCCGCCTGAACGTTCCGCGGTCGGGTATCCCAGCCGTCACGCATGTGGATTATTCCGCCCGGGTGCAGACCGTCCATCGCGACACTAATCCACGCTATTGGGAGCTTTTAAGCGCGTTCAAGCAGCGAACCGGCTGTCCCGTATTGGTCAACACCAGCTTCAACGTCCGCGGCGAGCCGATCGTATGCACCCCGGAGGATGCTTTCCGATGCTTCATGGGAACCGAGATCGAATGCCTCGTGGTGGGCAATTGCTTCTTGCGGAAAGAAGATCAGCCCTCGAACTTGCGGCAGGACTACAAAGATCGGTTCGAGCTCGACTAAGGCCTCCAGAGAGCCAATATCCGCCGCGGCTTGTTCGATCTCGGCTCCCCCTTGCAAGTGTTTTTTGCAGATTTTTTGATCGGATCGCTTGCTTCCATATGTTCGGCCTTTCGGTGTGGCCGCACAGGGCCACTGGCCAAGATGGTTTCCGCAAC
>NZ_JBQEMS010000013.1:0-161114 GCF_052044265.1 Sinorhizobium sp. 22678
GTCGTCGCCTCTCGGGATGCTGGTCAAACGTCAACGTTTGGAAGGAAGACTGGCGACGTGAAGCGTGGTTGAGACCATGAGCGTTCGGAGTCGTCATGTCTTGTTTGATCACCATGTCGCAGAAGGAATTGCATCGTCTTGAACTCATACAGCGGATTCGCGGTGGCAGCCTGACCGTCGTCGAGGCGGCCGCGTTGCTTCGTCTCAGCCGCAGTCAGGTCCACCGGCTGTTGCAGGCCTATGACCTGGACGGCGCCGACGGTCTCGTGTCGAAGAAGCGCGGCCGTCCGAGCAACCGGCGTCATAGCGAGGATTTCCGCAACCTGGTGCTCGATCTGGTGCGTGAGCATTACGGGGATTTTGGACCAACGTTGGCGGCCGAGAAGCTGCTGGAGCGCCACCGGATTGCCGTCAGCAAGGAGACGCTGCGTCAGTGGATGATGGAAGTCGGCATCTGGGTGTCGCGACGCGAGCGCAAGAAGCGGGTCTTCCAGCCGCGCGGCCGGCGCGATTGTTTCGGCGAACTCGTTCAGATCGACGGCTCGCTTCATTGGTGGTTCGAAGGCCGCGGCCCCAAATGCGCCCTGCTCGTCTATATCGACGATGCCACCGGCAAGCTGTTGCACTTACGCTTCGCCGGATCGGAGAACACCTTCGACTATCTGCACGCGACGAAGGCCTACCTGCAGCAATGGGGCAAGCCGATCGCCTTCTATAGCGACAAGCATGGCGTCTTCCGCACCACCCATGCTTCCAAGAAGGACAGAACCAGTGGCCTGACGCAGTTCGGGCGAGCCCTTTATGAACTCAACATCGACATCATCTGCGCCAACACCCCGCAGGCCAAGGGACGCGTCGAGCGCGCCAACCAGACGCTGCAGGATCGCCTCGTCAAGGAACTGCGGCTGCGCGGCATCGACACGATCGCGGCGGCGAATGCCTATGCGCCGGAGTTCATGGCCGACTTCAATCGCCGCTTTGGCAAGGCGCCGCGCAATCCGAAGGACATGCATCGGCCGTTTGCCGCGCATGAGAACCTCGATGGCGCGATGTGCCGCAAGGAGATCCGCAAGCTGTCGCAGTCGCTGACGCTGCGCTATGACAAGGTGATGTTCATCCTCGATCCGACCGACCTCGCCACGGCGCTCGCCGGCAAGAAGGTCATTGTCTGCGACTATCCCGACGGTCGCCTCGAGGTCACCCATGAGGGGACGTCCCTGCCCTACAGAACCTTCGACACGCTGCGCTCGGTGCACCGCTGCGAGGTGGTTGAGAACAAGCGCCTTGATGACATGCTGGCGGTGGTGGCCGAGATGCAGGCCGGACGAGAGCAACAGCGCAGCAAGGGCGGGCCGCGCCGCACCGGCCAGACGGACCATATGTTCGGCATTCGCGACGGCAGCCAGAGCAATGGCTATCAAAAGCGCGGCACGAAGCCTGGCCGGAAGACGGATTTTACCAAGGATCCGGTGGTCATCGCCAAGCGCCAGCAAGCCCTTGCGCAGCTGAAAGCGGCGGAGTGATCGGGATGTCAAAGCTAAAGTTTATCTTGCAGCTGGAGCCATCCGCCGCCGACCGGGCTGCGCAACCCTGACCAGTTCCACCCGGCCGGCGGCTTGCGTCTCCGTACTTTGTAAATATTGCAACTTGCAAATGCAGTAGTAATGGATAGGATGTTGTCGCGTTTCTAAGTTGATTACTTTGTCTCATCTTTAAATAGCTGTGACAATGCATGTAGCCGGGGTACATTCTATTTTCAAGTGCGACATGGCAATAAAAACAATGGCTTGCCTCTTGCAGATCTTTGCATGTGTCTCAAGAGACAGTGATCTCGGCTTCCGTATCGGATTCCAACTTTAAACAGGCTGTCCATAGAGGTGTTTTGTAATAGGTACCGTCCTGCAGAAAATCTAGCCCTTCGCGCTCTTCCTGCAGCAATCCCAGCCAGCACAGGGGCCGAATAATGTCGTAGCGGAACTCCCCTCTGATCGTCGTAGCTTGGATAATCATATCTGCTTGCGCCAGCGAGTACGACTCGCTCGGGTATAACTCGCTCACCAGGTCGTCCAGCGAACAGCCCTTTCTCGCCTTGATATTGATAAGATTGAGAAAGACGTGCCACCACCGCATCCGCACGCGCACATCGTCCCGTGTCTGCGCGTAGTCGATATAGGCATAAAGATAGTCCGTCGCGATCTGATCGAAGAAGGTGTGGGGTCTTGCAAGAAAATCCCGACCGCGTTTGGTGGGAAACAGTCGGTCTTTTTTTCGCCGCACAAGCCTTAGGTGCTTGAGCATGTCGTGGACCACCGAAAGCGGCGGCATGTCAGCTTCGTTCAGAACCTTGTTGACGCTGTATAGATCCTCCGGAGTGTTGCCGGGCCAATCGAAGTGAACAGCGGCCCAGTGCACGAACTTACGGTTCATCGCACCGGACGCAGTCAGACCGATACCGCCTTCGGTCTCGGCATAGGAGATGGCCATGACCATGCCGCGAACCAGTGGCGACATGGCCACTACGTCCACGTCCGCAACGAGCTTAATTTCCGGAAGCATTGCGCGCGCTCCTGGCGAATCCGGTCGCTTGAATTTATCCGGAACGATCTCCCAAGAGCGCGGAGATTGAAACCCCGAAAAGCTAAGCAAAGGGAAGAAAGCCCCTCACGCGGCCCGGCTCTTGCAACCCGGACCAGCCCGTCACATTCTACAAGATAGACATGCGACAAGCCGCACATCTCGGGATGCCGGACAACGTCAACGCTGAACCGCTTGATTTAAGGGAGACACGGTATGGACCGATTCACAGGCGGTTGCCTGTGCGGCAACTTGCGATTTGTGGCGTCGGGACGACCATACCGAGTCG
This sequence comes from Sinorhizobium sp. 22678, assembly GCF_052044265.1. NCBI lineage: Bacteria > Pseudomonadati > Pseudomonadota > Alphaproteobacteria > Hyphomicrobiales > Rhizobiaceae > Sinorhizobium > Sinorhizobium sp. 22678. Next base: position 2,864 of record NZ_JBQEMS010000013.1, read on the forward strand.
GTCTCTGCCATTGTCTCGACTGCCGCAAGCATCACGGGGCCCTTTTTCACGCGTCCGCCATTTTCCCTGAGCATTCTGTGACGATCGACGGCGAGACACGCGATTACGCCGGTCGGCATTTCTGTCCCCGTTGCGGCTCGATCGTCTTCGCACGCACCGGAGACGAAATCGAGGTGAACCTGGGATCCCTGGACGCCCCGGATCAATTGACGCCAACCTACGAAAGCTGGACCGTCCGTCGCGAATCCTGGCTGCCGCCGTTTCCCCTCAAGAGACGATACGAGCGGGATCGTGATGAAACGAGTCGCTTCGAGGAATAGGCCCCACGAACGGACGATGGATGCGCGTCAATCCGGTAGACCCGCCTTGCGGTAACCGTCAACGAAATGCGCAAGCGTCACAGGGTCGCGGAACGGCTCCGTACTCGCCCAGTGTCGGGTTGTGAAATGCGGGTTGGCGACGAGGAACAGTTCGACCTCGGCGCGCGCCTCGTCGAGCCGGCCCAGTTGGGCAAGGCTTGCCGCCAGGAAACGTCGCGAGCTGGTACGATACGTCTCGTCCCTCCGCAGTGTCTCGACGGCGGCTTCGTATTCGCCGGCGGCATATTGGGCCTGGCCGAGCGTCAGATAGTACCAGCTTGCCGGAAACGGGTTCAGCCGGAACGCCTTGCGGATGTGCTCAAGGCCCTCCTCCACCCGCCCGGCCAAGACCGCTATGTCGGATAAAGTCGCCCAGGTATCGGCCTCATTCGGGTCGAGCTCGATCGCCTTGGCGAATTCCGCATCCGCCTCGGCGAAGCTGCGCTCATATGCAAGCAGGTTGGCCAGCACCCAATGGCAGCCGGCATCGTTCGGATCGATCGCCACGGCTTTGCGTGCCAGTTCCAAAGCAATGCTACGGTTCGGCTCGACCGGTTCGCCCCAATGCACCCATCTCATCCAGTGGTTCATGGCAAGCCAGCGATTGGCCTCGGCATATTCCGGATCAAGCGAAATCGCGCGCGTGAGCATCAGATGCGCTTCCCGCGCCGTCTGAGGCGAATCATCGATCAGCTTGCGCGCCCGCACGCAGAGATCGTAGGCCTCGAGATTCTTGGGGCGATTGCGCGGCGGCTGTGGGCGCAGCCGGCCGAGCAACGCCTCCACGATCTTGCCGGTGACCTCGTCCTGAACTGCAAAGATATCTTCGAGGCTGCGATCGAAGCGTTCCGCCCATAGATGATTGCCGCTCACCGCATCGACCAGCTGTGCGTTGATGCGCACGCGCCCCGCGGCGCGTCGTGCGCTACCCTCCAGCAGATAGCGTACGCCAAGGTCCGCGGCGATCTCGCGCACGTCCCTCGGCTTTCCTTTGAAGGCGAAGGCCGAGTTGCGCGCGATGACGAAAAGGCCGGAGATCCTGGACAGGTCGGTGATCAGGTCTTCGGTCAACCCATCAGCGAAGGATTCCTGCTCCGGATCGCTGCTGAAATTAACGAAAGGCAACACGGCGATCGATGGTTCGTTGGGCAGCGCCAGTGGATTTCGCTTCGCGCCACCGACCTGTTCGACAGGCCCAGTGAAGCGGTAGCCGACCCGCGGAACCGTGGCGATCCATTCTCCGCCGTCGGGGGGCGCACCAAGCATTTTCCGCAGCTGCGCGATCTGGACGGTGAGGTTGCCTTCCTCGACCGCCCTGCCCGGCCACGCCGCATCCATCAACTCGGCTTTTCCGAGGATTTCGCCCGGCCGTCCGGCGAGCGCCTCAAGCAGCTTCAGCCCGCGATAGCCGACGGCGACGGGATCATCGTTCCGAACGAGCGTTCCCGCACCCGGATCAAGGACGAACGGACCAAAGACGATGCGCGATCGCTGCATAGGCGCATCTATAGTGCGTTTGGAAGTTTTTGAGAACTTTTTGGAGGAGCTTAATTACGACGCTTTTCGCATCCCGCAGAATTCGTCCTCCCCAGGTCGAGGGCTCTGCCTCTCAAGCCGTATGGAGGTTGCAATGAACGATATCCCCTCCGTTATGACGGAAATGCCGCGTCGGCCCTACCGCCTCGCGACCCTTCGAAGCATTATCGCGACGTGGGAGGAGCGGAAGCGCTTTCGCTGCGAACTTGAGCAGAAGTTGAAGGACGATCCGCATTTGATCTGCGATATCGGTCTGACGAGGCTTGAGGCCGAGGCGGAGATCGCCAAGCCGTTCTGGCAAGTATAGGCGTAGTCTGCATGACCACTGAAAGCACGACATTAGCGCTCCACGAGCGGATCCCATGGGCCGCCATGGCCGGCATCATCGCGACCGTCACGGTGTTCGCCGTGGCACAGGGGCTTACCTATCCCCTGCTCAGCTTCATCCTGGAGCGGCAGGGGACGACGCCCGGCCTGATCGGCGTGTCCGCGGCGATGACCCCGCTGGGTTTCATCGTATCCGCCCTCTTCATACCGGCACTGGCGCGGCGCATTGGCGGGGCGCGGCTTGCGATCCTGTGTTCGGGCCTGGCCGCGCTCACGCTGATCGCAATCGGCTGGTCGCGGGAGGTCTGGATCTGGATGCCGCTGCGTTTCCTGCTCGGCTTCTTCGCCAATCCGCTTTACGTGATCAGCGAGACCTGGCTGCTCTCGATCACGCCCGCGCGGCGGCGCGGCCGCATCATGGGACTCTATTCGTCGATCGTCTCGGGCGGCTTCGCCATCGGCCCGCTCTCGCTCGGTCTTGTCGGCACGCAAGGGTGGCCGCCCTTCATGGTCGGCATCGTCGCCTTCCTTCTCTGCGGGCTGATCGTGCTTGCGGTCGTGCCGCACCTGCCGAAGATGCCACATGAAGGCGAAGCGACATCGGTCGGAGGCTTTTTCGCACTGGCGCCGCTCCTCTTGTTCGCGGTTTTCGCCGCCGCCGCCTTGGAGCAGACCCTGCTTTCCCTGTTCGCGGTCTATGGCGCGGCGCTCGGCAGCACAGAAGGGCGCATCGCCTCGCTCATCACCTGTTTCATCGCAGGCAATGCCGTGCTGCAGATATTGCTCGGGCGGGTGGCCGAACGGTTCGGGTCGCTGCGGACGATGATGCTCTGCGCCTTGGCTTCGCTAGGTGGCTGCCTGCTGCTGCCGGCGATCTTCGAATCATGGCTCATCTGGCCGCTCTTTTTCGTCTGGGGCGGAGCCTCGTTCGGAATCTACACAATGTCGCTGATCCAGCTCGGCGAACGTTTCACCGGCCAGGCCCTGATCGCCGGCAACGCGGCCTTCGCCTTCGTATGGGGCATCGGCGGCATCGTGGGCTCGCCCGCGACCGGACTGGCGATGCAACTGATCGGACATCAGGGGCTGCCATCATCCCTTGGCCTGCTTTGCTTCGTGCTGGCGGTGTTTCTCGTGGCAAAGAGACGGCGGATCTGACCGGGATTGCGTCGTGCCGCGGTCCAACACGTTGAAACTACGCACTTCCGGACGGAATGCCGTTCTCCACCCTTTCCCGGAAGTGCTCTAATGCGCCGTAAAGGCACCGTCGACCGGATGATAGCTGCCGGTGATGAAGCTCGCCTGTTCCGACAGCAGGAAACAGACGAGAGCGGCAACTTCCTCCGGTTTTCCCCGTCGGCCGAGCGGCTGCAGCGCTTCCAGGCGTCGTGTCTTCGCCAATTCCGAATGTCCCGACAGAAGCGGCGTTTCGATCCAGCCGGGGCCGACCGCGTTGACGCGAATCCCCATTCTTGCATATTCGATCCCGGCAGCTTTGGTGAGCCCCACCACCCCGTGCTTGGCGGCGGTGTAGGCAGACGCGGTGGGCAAGGCGACCGCGCCGAGAATCGAGGACATGTTGACGATGGCGCCGCCGCCATTTCCGAGCATGGCGGCGATCTGGTATTTCATACAGTAGAAGACGCCGTTCAGGTTGACTTCTATCAGCCTGCGCCAATCTTCGAGCGGGTAGTCCGCGGTCGCTTTGCGCGGCCCCTCTATGCCTGCGTTGTTGACCGCCAGATGCAATCCGCCGCATTCCTGCACGGCGAAGGCGACCATCTGCTCCACCGCCTCCGCGTCGGTGACGTCGACGGTGAAATCTCGCGCCCTACCCCCGGCTGAGCGAATCTCGGCGGCGACGCTTCGCGCCGCTTCGGTGTCGCGGTCTGCGACGATCACTTCCGCACCCTCGCCGCCAAGTTGCCTGGAAACGGCGGCGCCGATGCCGGAACCCGCGCCGGTCACGATTGCGATTTTTCCTTCCACGCCAAGTTTCATCGTGCCGCTCCTTGTCTCCGCTGCTTCCCCGAACCAGTCGATCAGACGCCGGTTCCGGTCGCAAGAGGTTTCATCCTTGCGGTCGTAACCGTTGCAAGGCTTGGCCGACACGCGCTTGGGTGTTAAACACGAAATCGTAGGGACTCACAATTTACTCAGCAGGTGAGAATGGAGAACGATCGCATTACGCGCCGGGTACTCGTGCTGGGTAGCCTGGCTCTATTGGCCTCCGGTTGCAGTTCGTTGCGACCAGCCGACAGCCCGCAAACGGCCAGGACCCGTATAGACCCACGATACCGCAGGCAGGAGGTCGCCTATTATGGCGGCGAAGCGCCCGGAACGATCGTTGTCAATACGGGAGAACGCTATCTCTATTATGTTCAGGGTGGCGGTTCGGCGATTCGCTACGGGATCGGCGTAGGTGAGGAAGGCCGCACCCTCAAAGGCCGGGCGAAAATCGGCCGCAAGGCGGAGTGGCCCTCCTGGACGCCGACTGCAAACATGATTCGCCGCAAGCCGCATCTGGCACAATATGCCGGCGGAGTGAGCGGCGGGTTGCATAACCCGCTTGGAGCCGCGGCCCTCTACCTTTACCAGGGCGGAAACGACACTATGTTCCGGCTGCACGGGACGAACGAGCCCTGGACGATCGGGCAGGCCGTATCGAGCGGGTGCATTCGCTTGACGAACGACGACATCGTCGATCTTTACAGCCGTACCCCGGTGGGTACGACCGTGCTGATCGTTTGATGGCGTTTTCCGTTACATTTCGGTATAAATGACTAAGCCCCGTGTGTTCCGACGCGGTTGATAACCCGGTAACCATAAAGCGGTTATCAACTGTGTCCTTTCTGCACTAGGCCCCGGCGCAAATCGCCACTATTACTTGAAGTGTTGCCTTCGATAACCCATTCCGACTATTGAGGAAAGGACTACTTGATGAGCCGAATTCTAGTTGTGATGATTGCGTTGCTTTCCGTTGCCGGCCTCACCGCGTGTGATACGATCGGCAAAGGTAAGGGTAAGGCCCCGCCGCCTGCTGCCGTCGATACGGTAGAGCCGGCGCCGGTATACAAGTAACAGTGACTTTGCGCCGTGGGAGAGCTCAACGAGCGCTCTCCCACGGCGCGTTATTCAGGCTAGACCGGCTGTGAGACTGACGGCATAGTACGTGTCAAGAACTCCAGCGAGCCGGCCCGAGGTCTGGATTGTCAGAACTCGGAAGACAATCTAAGTGGTGTGATGACGCTTGCACGAGGCCGCATATCCTTTGTGATCTTGGTCGCACTGGCAGCAGCAGCATGCCAGACACAAGACAAAAATCCCGAACCGCGCTACGTTTCCAGCAGCCTGAATGGGCCGGCGAAACTCGAATCTCAAGCGCGCGAGCAGGGTTATTTCATCGAATTTCGCTCCCGCTACGCGCTGAGCTATGGCCACACCTACGTCATCTACGGGCGCACGAACAAGTCTGGCGCGGTCGTTCAGCGTCAGGTTGCCGGCCTTGCACCGGCCACGCTCGATCCGACGCCGTATGTCCTCGGCCATTTTGTGCCCGTTCCCGCCGAAACCGGCGCGAGCGACGGTGACCTCGAGGAAGAATACCGCTCGGCAAGCTGGCGCGTCATGCTGACGGAGGCGGAATACAAGAAGGTCGTGGCGTTCATCGACAAACTGAAAGCCAGGTCGAAGGTCTGGCACGCGTCGCTATACAACTGCAACGCCTTCGTGGCCGAAATCGCCCGCTCCATGGGCTATAAGACGCCCGGCATCTGGCTTCGACCGCAGGAATTCATTACAAGGCTTCGGGAGATGAACGGAGGTTGAGAGGCGACGGGCACAGAGCTCGCGATCCAGCCGTCACCGTTCGACATAGAATCACGCTGCGAAGCATCGGCTGAAGAAGGTTCCCGCCCGATCGTTGACGCCAGGCGCATGCTAAGGATTTGGGGAACTAGACATGTCGGTATCCTCCATCGGCGAGATCGCCTGGGTGCTCGGAATCGTTGCCTGGTACTTCATTCGCCGCCCCTATGAACGCCGGGCCAAGCGCGTGCGAGTCGTCAGCCATCGCCGCTCAACCTCCGAGATGCTGGGGCTGGCGGCAGCCCTGCTCGGCCTCGCGATCATTCCCGCTTTTTATGTCGCAACCGGCATCCCGGAGGGAGCCGACCACCCTGCCCGGCTCTGGGCCGTCGTGGTCGGTGCCGCGATTTTCTGTCTGGCCATGTGGGTCTTTCGCAGAACCCACAAGGAACTCGGGCGCAACTGGTCGATCACGCTCGAGATTCGCGACAAGCACGAACTGATTCGCCGCGGTCCTTACGCCCTGGTCCGCCACCCCATGTATACTTCGTTCCTGCTGATGGGCGTCGGTCAGGCGTTTCTTCTGCCGAACTGGGTCGCAGGGCTGGCGGGTCTTGCCGGCTTCGCGGTCCTCTTTCTTCTGAGGGTGGACAAGGAGGAACGCATGATGATGGAAATGTTCGGCTCTGAGTATCGCGACTACATGGCGGACACCAAGCGGATCATTCCGTACATTTACTAGAGGTGCATGATGCGAGGCCGAGCCCTCAAGCTTTCAGCCTCTCGGCGCCTGGTCGGGGATCTCATGCGATTTTCGATGAAGGTGCCGCGGGTGAGCGTGCAGCGGCGGATGAATCTCGGGCCGTTGCTCAAGGCCAGAACATCGCTTGAAAGCAGACCATCCTGGACCGCGCTCTTCCTCAAAGGATACGCCCTTCTCGCGCAGGAGACGCCCGAGTTGCGGCGCGCTTACGTCAAGTTTCCCAGACCGCAGCTCTACGAGTATCCGGGAAGCATCGCTTCCATCGCGCATGAAAGGGAGTACGAGGGCGAACGAATCGTGCTGCTGACGACGATCAAGAATCCGGAGCGCCGTTCGATTACGGAGCTGGGCTCCTTGATGCAGGCGGCGCGAACCAGCCCCGTGCTGGAGGTCAAAGAATTCCGGCGCGCCTTGAAGATCGCCCGCCTCCCCGGCCCTGTCAGATGGCTTCTAATGTGGCTCGGTTTGAATATCGGCCGGCAAAGGGCGCGCCGTTTCGGTACATTTCAGCTGTCGGTCTATTCGGGCCTCGGCGCAGAATCGCTCAACCCTCTCACGCCTTTGACCTCACTTCTGAATTACGGCCCGATCGACAAGGATGGCTCGGTCACGGTGCGTATCCACTATGACCACCGGGTCATGGACGGCGCCAACGTCGCGCGCGCCCTCGAGCGGTTCGAGAGGATATTGAACGGCGAAATCACCGCCGAGCTGGAGGGGCTTGCATCTGGGCGCGACGTGACCGCTGCGGCAGGTTCCGAGGCAGCGCGATGACTTCGGGCGGTCAAAGTCGTCCGGCCGTAGTCGTCGTCGGTGCATCGCGGGGAATCGGCAAGGCAATCGCCGAAGTGGCCGCGAGGGATGGCACGCCGGTCGTGATGGTTGCGCGTTCGGCCGAGTCACTGGCGGCCGCCGCCGACGGTATCCGCAAGGCCGGAGGCGAGGCGTTCACGGTCCCGCTGGATTTCCTGGCTGATGACGCGACGCTCGGTCTCGAGAACTTCCTGTCCGCAAACGGCCTGTTCTGCGACGTACTCGTCAACAGCGCCGGTTATGGATTGCGCGGAGGGGCGACGGTCCTGCCGCTCGATGAACAGCTCGGCCTCGTCGACCTCAACATCCGCGCCCTTACCGAACTCACCCTGCGTTTCCTGCCGGCAATGGTCGCGCGCGGTCGCGGCGGCGTCATCAATCTCGGTTCGGTCGCAAGCTTCACGCCGGGGCCGTATATGGCGCTCTACTATGCCAGCAAAGGTTTCGTCCGCTCCTTTTCGGAAGCGCTGCATCAGGAACTGCGTCGCACCGGCGTGACCGTCACATGCGTGGCGCCGGGCCCGGTCTCGACGGAATTTCTGGCAACCTCCGGCGCCAATCGCGTCGCGCTGTTCAAGATCCTGCCCAAGCTCGAATCGGGCTATGTCGCTGAAAAGGCCTGGCGCGGCTTCAAAGCGGGCCGCCGCCTCGTCATACCCGGCATTGCGTCCAAGCTGACGATCCTGTTGGCGACACTGGTCCCGTCGGCGATCATGCTGCCCCTGATCGGCCGATTGCAGCGCAGGAGCAAGGATCCGTGCCCTTGCGGATCCGGAAAAAGTTTCACCTCGTGCTGCGGTGCCCGCGGCAATTCGCTCGGAATCACCACGCAGAGTCGATAGCGAAGTAGTCGCGGAGTGGCGAGCGGCCATGAAACACCGGCCTCTCCGATGAGGTCGAGCCTCTACGATCGATGAATAAACAGATTAAATGGCGTCCATATCTCCTTGATAATCAAGCGACATCGTCAAAGCCCCTTCTATAGCGTTTCACTGTGCCATTGAAACAGTGAGACGCTATAGCCCTCTGAAACTACGCGCTCTCGGACAGAGAACCGCCACACCTTTCTTGCAAGTGCTCTAACAAAGGCCAGTTGAGATTTCGGATTCCCGCAGCGGCTTGTTTTGTTTGATCTCCTCATTCCTGTGCTTGTCACAGGAATCCCAGCCAGACCAAGTCCTTGGGCTGAAAGAACGCTTCCCGTGCCGCAGACGCGGCGCTGCTGGATCCCCTGTGACGAGCACAGGGATGAGGGTAGAGAGGGTGCGGTCCCTCGGCGCGCTTCATAAACCGTGACGATAGTAAGGCGGCGCGGAAGCTCCCGCCCGTATACAGCGTCCCGCTTCGCTTCGATGTAGTGGCCGCACATCTCGGTCCCTCATTCCTGTGCTCGTCACAGGAATCCAGCCAGACCAAGTCCTTGGGCTGAAAGAACGTTTCCCGCGCCGCAGACGCGGCGCTGCTCTCATCTCTGTGACAAGCACAGAGATGGCGAAGGAGGAGAGGTTGCATTGAAGCAAGCACGTCCGGCGGGAAACTGCTACGACGCGATCGACTGATTTCCAGATCCGAAACGCATCGTTCGGGGATTTGGCCAGGCTCCCATGGACGGCCAAGCGGCTTTTCCCTGACACGGGAAGAACCAGAGCATCGGATCCTGGAAGACCGGATGCTCTGGTCGTGGCTTCAGCACCTCCGAAGAGCGCCGGCTTCGTGACGCTATCAGTCCTTGCTGTAGTCGGCGCCGTACCACTTGGTCGTCAGTTTTCCGAGTGTGCCATCGGCCTTCATCGCTTTGATGATTTCACCGATTTTGGCAGTCCATTCCGGGTCGCCTTTATCGGCAATGACGACCGCGGGCGACCGAAAGGGATAGACATCCTCGAGGATACGGACGGGATAGTCGTTTCTGACTGCATTTTTTGCGGTCTGCTCGGGGGCGATGACCGCGTCCAACCGAACACCGTTGCCAAGACGCAGGTCGTCGAAGGGCATCATGGAATCGGGAAACGTGCGCACCTCGCCCGGTTCGAGTTTGTATTGAACCGGCGGCAAGCCCGGCGCATCGATCTCCAGGCGACGGTTGATGAAGTCTTCGGACGCCGTGCCTGTCTCGACGCCGATAACCTTACCATTCAGATCTTCTTCCGATTGAATGCCGCTTTCGGCATGAACGACGTAGACGTAAGGGCTGTAATAGTAGATTCCGGCGAAATCGATGACCTCTGCGCGCGCCTTGGTCGGAGCGACGGAACCGACCCCGAGATCGAAACGGCCCTGCCAGTGCCCCCCGGTCATGGTTGCCCATTCCGGAGTTTCGAAACGCACGTTCACGCCCAACCGGTTGCCGATTTCTTTGGCGACATCAATGTCAAAGCCGACAAGGACATTGTTTTCATCGAGGAACCCCTGCGGCGGCCAGCCGACATTGGTGGCGACGACCATCTCTTTTTTCTCGTTGACGCGATCAAGCGTAGGGCCTGCCACTGCCGAACTGCAAAATATAAACAGAGACGCCGATGCTATAGCAGCAATTCTTTTCATGTTTTCTCCTATCCCCCGTTGAACGGTCAACAACTCCTTTGACGTTTTTTGCTGGGATAGTTCTACAAACGGACGCAGTCCGCAAACCCATTTATTAGAATTGTGCTATCGGAATTTCCGATTCCACCTTCCGAAATCGGTTCTGATAGCTTCGGGTTGTCGAAATGAAACCAGCACCGCCGGAGGGTCCAGTTCGTTTCTGTCGGTGGAAGGCCGTCGGTGACGGCGTCGTTCAGGGGAGCCAAACTTTCGGGCGCGCAGATCGCAGTTACCAGCGGGCCACGCGAAGATCACACCGGTGGCAGATCGCCGCGCTGCCAGCCTTCCATGGTCTCCGCCATGAAATCGGTATAGCGCCCTTCTTCGATCGCCTTGCGGATGCCGGCCATCAACTCCTGATAATAGGCCAGATTGCTCCAGCTGAGCAGCATGCCGCCGAGCGATTCGTTTGAACGAATCAGGTGGTGCAGGTAGGCGCGCGAATAGTCGCGAGTCGCCGGACAGGAAGACTGTTCGTCGAGCGGGCGCGTGTCTTCCGCGTGTCGGGCATTGCGCAGATTGATGCGGCCGTAGCGCGTGAAGGCAAGCCCATGGCGTCCGGAGCGGGTCGGCATGACGCAGTCGAACATGTCGATCCCATGCGCGACCGACTTCAGGATATCGTCCGGCGTTCCGACGCCCATCAGATAGCGCGGCTTGTCGGCCGGCAGGACGGGGCAGGTCACGTCGAGCATGCCGAGCATGACCTCCTGCGGCTCACCAACGGCCAGCCCCCCGACGGCATAGCCCTTGAGGTCCAGATCCCGGAGGGCCAGGGCCGAGCGTTCGCGCAGCCTGGGAATGTCGCCGCCCTGTACGATGCCGAACATCGCCCTCCCCGGCTGATCGCCGAAGGCGACCTTGCAGCGCTCTGCCCAGCGCAGCGACATTTCCATCGCGCGCTCGATCTCGTCCGGTTCCGCCGGCAGCGCCACGCATTCGTCGAGCTGCATCTGAATGTCACTGCCGAGCAGGCCCTGGATCTCGATCGAACGTTCGGGCGACATATGATAGAGCGTGCCGTCGACATGGCTCTTGAAGGTAACGCCCTGTTCGTTGAGCTTGCGCAGGCTTGACAGCGACATGACCTGGAAGCCGCCGCTGTCGGTCAGGATCGGCCGCTCCCAGCGGATGAACTTGTGCAGTCCGCCAAGCCTGGCGACCCGTTCGGCGCCCGGGCGTAGCATCAGGTGATAGGTGTTGCCCAGAATGATATCGGCGCCCAGATCGCGCACCTGGTCGAGATACATCGCCTTGACCGTGCCGACGGTTCCGACCGGCATGAAGGCAGGCGTACGGATCGTCCCGCGAGGGGTCACCACTTCGCCACGGCGCGCATTGCCGTCGTTGGCAAGCAGTTTGAATTGAAACGCTTCGGTCATCTAATCTTTCCGGAAGAGCAGGCTCGAATCGCCATAGGAATAGAATCGGTACCCCGTTGCGATCGCATGCGCATACGCGGCGTGCATCGTCTCGAGCCCCGCAAAGGCCGAGACGAGCATGAACAGGGTCGATTTCGGCAGGTGGAAATTGGTCATCAGCATATCGACCGCGCGGAAGCGATAACCCGGCGTTATGAAAATCCCGGTTGCGCCCGACCAGGGACGGATGCTTCCGTCTTCGGCGGCTGCGCTCTCGATCAGCCGAAGCGATGTCGTGCCGACACAGACGATGCGGCCGCCGCGTTCGCGCACGGCATTGAGCTTCGCAGCGGTCATCGGATCGACGTGACCGATTTCCTCGTGCATCACGTGGTCGGCGGTATCGTCTGCCTTGACGGGGAGGAAGGTTCCCGCACCTACATGCAGCGTGACGAAATACCGTTCGATCCCGGCCTCGTCCAGGCTGGCGAAAAGCCGGTCGGTAAAGTGCAGCCCTGCAGTCGGCGCGGCTACCGCCCCTTCCTCGCGCGCATAGACCGTCTGGTAGTCGGTCCGGTCCCGTGCATCGTCGGCACGCTTGGATGCGATGTAAGGCGGCAGGGGAATGTGTCCGACGGCCATGATCGCCTCATCGAGCGAGGGGCCCGAGAGATCGAAGCGAAGCGTCACCTCGCCGGCATCGCCTTTCTCCTCGACCACGGCCTCCAGCGACCCGAGCAGGCAGGCATTGCCGCCATGACCGAAGCTGATCCGGTCACCCGGCTTCAATCTGCGGGCCGGACGGGCGAAAGCTTTCCAGCGACTGGGCGCAACCCGCATATGCAGCGTCAGCGACACGGGCGTGCTTATGTCCTCACCCCGGTAGCGGACGCCTTCGAGCTGCGCCGGTATGACCTTGGTGTCGTTGAAAACCAGCGCATCGCCCGGCCGCAGGAATGACGGCAGATCGAGGACGCCGCGATCTTCGAGAACCGGTTCGCCGTCGGGGCGAACGACGAGCATGCGGGCGCTGTCGCGCGGGCTTGCGGGCCTCAGCGCAATCGAATTTTCCGGCAGGTCGAAATCGAACAGGTCTACGCGCATCTATGGTATCAATTAAAAGCAAACCCGCCCCGGCGGCTCGCGCGCGATCGGGGCGGGCAGGTCAGTGCGCTACAGCGCCGCGCGTCTGACAAGACGCGCGAAGATCGCCGCAGCACGTCGAACCGCTGCATGTTCCGCCCTTGGATCGATGACGATCCAAGGCAACATGCAGTAGCGCAGATCAGGCGTCGGCGGCAACCCGCATCGAAACGATGGTATCCGGATCGCGGACCGGTTCGCCGCGCTTGATGTTGTCGATATTCTCCATTCCTTCGACGACCTGGCCCCAGACCGAATACTGCTTGTTGAGCCAGGGAGCGTCGGTGAAGCAGATGAAGAACTGGGAATTGGCCGAGTTCGGCATCTGGCTGCGCGCCATGGAGCACGTTCCGCGCACATGTGAAACGTCGGAGAATTCGGCCTTCAGATCCGGCTTCGAGGAACCGCCCATGCCCGCGCGGGACGGGTTGAATTGCTCGCCGCCGGTCTTGCCGTATTGCACGTCACCGGTCTGGGCCATGAAATCCTCGATCACGCGGTGAAAGACCACCCCGTCATAGGCGCCTTCACGCGTCAGTTCCTTGATGCGGGCGACATGGCCCGGAGCCACGTCCGGCCGCAGCTCGATCACCACCCTGCCCTTTGTGGTTTCCATGATGATCGTATTTTCCGGATCCTTGATCTCGGCCATGATTCTTCTCCTTCTGTTTCAGTCTTACCTGCCGACCTTAACGCTGATCATGCGATCTGGATCGGCGACGGCACCATTATTGGCGTCATCGCCGAGCTTGATCTTGTCGACATTCTCCATGCCTTCGACCACCTTGCCGACGACCGTGTACTGGCCGTTGAGGAAATCGCCCGGTGCGAACATGATGAAGAACTGCGAGTTGGCACTGTTTGGATCCTGGGCGCGGGCCATACCGACCGTGCCGCGCTCGAAGGGAACGTCGGAGAACTCGGCCGGAAGGTTGGGCTTGGACGAGCCGCCGGTTCCAGCGCGATCGGGCTGGTAGCCGTCCTTCACGTCGCCGAACTCGACGTCGCCGGTCTGGGCCATGAAGCCCTTGATGACGCGATGAAAGGCGACATTGTCATATTCTCCCGCCGCGGCCAGTTCCTTGATCTGCTGGACGTGCTTCGGGGCGATATCCGGACGCAGTTCGATGACCACCGGACCATCCTTGAGCTGAACCGTCAGAATGTTTTCGCCGGACTGCGCCAGCGCACCTCCCGTGAAGGTTGCGAGCGCCAAGGCTCCGGCAAAAGCGAATTGGAGAATCTTCATTGGGACTCCTTGCGTGATGTAAAGCTTTATTTGCGCTTTGCCTGCAGCGCCTGGTGAACCGCCCCAGGGACGAAAGCGCTGACGTCACCGCCCATAGCCGCGATCTGCCGAACCAATGTGGCCGTAATGGGCCGCGAGGCGGTACCTGCCGGCAGGAACAGGGTCTGAATGTCAGGGGCCATCTGCCGGTTCATGCCCGCCATCTGCATCTCGTAGTCCAGGTCCGTTCCATCGCGGAGCCCCCGGACCAGCAGCCTTGCGCCGTGCTTGCGGGCGGCATCGACCACGAGATTGTCGAAAGAGACGACGGAGATGTCGGCTGCCCTCTCCGGCAGCGTCTCCTCAAGCGCGGCCCGGATGAGATCCGCCCTTTCGTCGAAAGTGAAAAGCGGCGCCTTACCGGGATGAACTCCGATCGCGACGATGACCTTAGCTGCGACGTTCAATGCCTGGACGAGTACATCGAGATGCCCGTTGGTGATCGGATCGAAGGAGCCGGGATAGAAAGCCGTGGTCATCGCGCCTGTTTCCGTTTGGTGAAGCCTTTTGTCACGGACGGCCGCGGACCGCAAGGGTTGTACGATCCTTGCTTCCTGTTCCCCCGGAAACAGCGTCGGCAAAATGGTGAATGCTAGATGAACGCAACGTTTAAGAGGGTTTCACACCGCAAGTCTTAGTGTGGAGCCAAGTCGACGGGAACTTTTTTCAGTACCTGCCGTTTAAAACCACGAAAGGAGACGGCCATGGGACTTGCTCTATTTTCAATGGCGATGTTCTTCGCGATGGTCGTTGCGACGATCCATGCGCTGCGAGACGAGGACCGTGACCGCGCGACCGTGCTGTTGCCGCTGGCCGATAGACGCAGGCGCAAATGACGAATTCTAATATCGTGGCTCGCCACAGTTGAAACCAATGCCTCCAGGAAACTTCTCGCCGGAAGTTTCACAAGCGATCCCATTCTTCCCCTGATGCGATCGCTTCTACAAGCCGGACGGTCTCCCCTGCCCGTCCGGCTTTTTCTTTGCGCACATGCCCTGCCTTTCTGGCTGGATACCTGTGACAAGCACAGGAATGAGGAAATCAAACAAGACGCCGCGGGTATCCGATCTCGACAGGCCTTAGCCGGCCGGGGCCACGCTCACCCTGCGGAGGAGACGGAAGAAGCGCCAGTTGAGCAACAGCGCCGCAGACGCAAGACCGAGGACAAAGCCGAACCAGACGCCGACGCCGCCGAAACCCAGCGGAAAGGCAAAAGCCCAGGCGCAGAAAAAGCCGATCGGCCAATAGGCGATCATCGCCAGGATCATCGGTATGGTCGTGTCCTTGAGGCCGCGCAGCATGCCGGCGGCAATGGCCTGCAGGCCGTCGACGAGCTGGAAGGCACCGGCGATGACGATCAGTGGTCCTGCAAAGGCGAGAACCTCGGCTGCATCGTGCCGCCTCGTATCGAGGTAGAGGCCGGCAAGCTCGTGCGGAAACAGGGCGAAAATCGTGCTGCCGACGGCAGCAAAGCCGACGCCGAGCGTCAGCACGGCAATTGCGGCACGCTTCACGCCTACCATGTCGCCGCTGCCATAGGCCAATCCTATGCGAACCGTTCCGGCCTGCGCCAGCCCAAGCGGGATCATGAAAGCGATGGACGCGAACTGGAGTGCTATGCCGTGGGCCGCCAGCTCGATGGTTCCGATCGTGCCCATGAGCAGCGAAGCCACGGTAAACAGGCTGACTTCCGCGAGAATCGTCACGGAGATCGGAATGCCGAGATAGACCACCTCTCCGAAAGCCGGCCAATCCGGCCGCCAGAAGCGGACGAACAGCTCGTAGCGATGCAGTTCCGGCTGCCGGCGGATATAGCCTATCGTCAGGGCCGCACCGAGCAGCGCCACGCCGAGAGCGGCGACGGCCGCTCCGAAGATGCCCAGCTCCGGAAAACCGAAATGGCCGAAAATTAGAACATAGCAAAGCGCGGCATTGAGAACCAAGGTCACGAGCGTCACGTAGAGGATCACCCCTGCCCGCTCGAGCCCGCTCAAGAATGCCCTGAGGACCATGAAAATGAGGCTGGGGAAGATCGCCCATTGCGCGATATGCAGATATTCTCCCGCAAGCGCAGCGACTTCGGGTTTCTGCCCGGCAAAGAGAAGGATCGGCTCGGCCATCCAGAGGACCGGCGCAGTCAGCACGCCGTAAAGCAGCACCACCCACATGCCCATGCGTACCGAGCGCCGGACGGAGACCTGATCGCCCCGGCCCTGCGCCTGAGCAACCATGGGGACCACCGCATTGGCAAATCCGCTGCCGAATATGAAGACCGTGAAGAAGACCTGCGTC
Source organism: Sinorhizobium sp. 22678 (assembly GCF_052044265.1). Classification (NCBI taxonomy): domain Bacteria; kingdom Pseudomonadati; phylum Pseudomonadota; class Alphaproteobacteria; order Hyphomicrobiales; family Rhizobiaceae; genus Sinorhizobium; species Sinorhizobium sp. 22678. Next base: position 19,136 of record NZ_JBQEMS010000013.1, read on the forward strand.
GCGAGGATGATCGACGCCAGCTGGGTGGCGCCCAGCTGGCCGACCATGAGCACGTCCGTCGTATTGATTGCCAACTGGGCCAGCTGGGCGCCGATAAACGGCACGCCAAGATAGAGGCTCGCGCGAAAATGCGTGGGCCATGAATTGTCGCTCTGCGCAAGCACGAAGTCTTTGGTCGCGGTCAGCATGAGGAATCCTGGCTCTGCACCGGCAATGGGCAAAGGGAAAAATGAAGAAGAGAGAACGAATTAGAGCACCACCAGGGCTTGCGCCAGCGGTAAAGGCCGAACTGCTCGATTTTTCATCGATCGATCAAGAATATTGATCAATCTGGAGGCAGGGAAGCCACGGACCGCTATGCCTCCGTCACGCTCGGAACGGCATCCCGGATGACATTTCCCCGGCCGGCGCGGACCTTGGCAAGGAAAATCACCAGCGCGGCGACGATCAAACAGCCTGCCAGGGCATAGGGGGCGCCGGAAAAGCGATAGGCGGCTGCAGGGTCGGTGAAGAAGGCGAAAATTTGCGTGAACATCAGAGGCCCGAGGATCGTGGTGATGCTGGATATGCTGGTGAGCGCACCTTGCAGCTCGCCCTGTGCCGAAGGCGGGACATGGACGGAGGCTATGCTGCGGAGCGGTGGGTCGGCGAGGCTTTCGAGCGCCGTCGCGACGATCACCGCATAGACCATCCAGCCTTCCCAGGCAGTCGCATAGCCGGCCATCCCGAGGGCTGTGAAAGTGAGCCCGAGTGCTGCGGTTCGCCTTTCTCCCAGTGCGGGCACGACGCGGGGGAGCACCAGCGCCATCACGATTGCGCCGCCGACACCGAAGATCCCCAGCGAAAGTCCGATCTGCCCTTCGCTCCACCCGTAGCGATAGGAAGCAACGAAGGACCAGACGGCCGGGTAGACGGCGTGAGCCAGCCAGTAGAGGAAGAAGACGAGGCCTACCCAGCCGATCCCCGGATAATGCCGCATCTGCTTGAGCGCGCCGAGCGGATTGGCCCGATGCCATTCGAAGCGGCGCCGGTTGGCCGGGGCGAGCGTTTCCGGCAGGAGAAAGACCCCCATGATGAAATTGACGAAGGAGAGCGCTGCAGCACCATAAAAGGGCACTCTCGGGCCCAATTCGCCAAGGAAGCCTCCGATGACCGGGCCGAGCGCAAAACCGGTGCCGAAGGCAATGCCGATCAGCCCGAAATTCTTGGCGCGGTTCTCATCGTCGCTGACATCGGCAATGTAGGCGGATGCGGTGCCGAATCTCGCGCCGCTGATGCCGGCAAGGCTGCGTCCGATGAAGAGCATCCAATAACTGGTCGCAAGCGCACAGATCAGGTTGTCGATAGCGAATGTCAGCACGGAGGCGAGCAGGACCGGCCGACGCCCGAATCGATCGCTCAGATTCCCGATTAGCGGTGCGAAGAGAAATTGCATCGCCGAATAGACGAGCAACAACCACCCGCCGTCGATGGCGGCCTCGCCGACATCCGCGCCCGTCAGCTCCTCCAGATAGGTCGGCAACACCGGCACGATGATTGCGATGCCCATGATGTCGAGGAAGAGAATGAGGAAGACGAGGAACAGGCCGCGTCTCACGAATTTCTTGTCGAGCATGAAGCTCCCTCCCCGCTTTCCGCCGGAGCGGAGACAGAACGTGAACGACGTTACCAGATTAGGTGTAACGGCTTGCCTGATCCGAAACAATACGTGAACATGTCAAAGTTTAAGATGGTACCGATCGGTTGTGCTGATAGCTCGTATAGCCTCCGCGTGCATCATTGCCCCGCATGCCGCTGCTCCGACTTCAGGAAGTCCACGAAGGCGCGCACGGGCGCCGGCAGGTGCCGGCGACCGGCATAGTAAAGGAACGGCCCGGGAAAGCTGGTCTCCCATGCTGCGAGGATGCGAACCAGTCTCCCGGCCTCGATCTGCGGCATCAGGAACTCCTCGAAGGTACGTATCACCCCCAGGCCGTCGACGGCCGCGCCGAGCTCGAGGTCGACCGAATTGGCGAGCACTGCCGGCGGCGGCGCAATATTCATCGCCATTTCTCCCTCGCCAAATTCCCACGGCAGCGAAACGCCGTTCTGGAATCGGTGGCGGATGGTCGCGTGGTCGAGAAGATCGCGCGGATGTTGCGGTTCGCCGTGACGGGCGAGATAGTCCGGAGCGGCCGCGGTGATGTAGCGCTGCACGCGCGGACCGATGGGAATTGCGATCATGTCCTTCTCGACGCGTTCCTCGTAGCGCACGCCGGCATCGAAGCCGGCGGCAAGCACATCGATGAAGCCATCCTCGGCGGTGACCTCCAAGGTGATCGCCGGATGCGCTTTCATGAATCGGCCGACGAGCGGCGGCAGGATGACCCTTGCGACGATGGTCGGAACGTTCAACCGCAATGTACCTGCCGGACTGCCGCGCTCGCTCGCCACCTGATCGAGCGCTCCGGCAATCTCCCCGAGCGCCGGCGACAGCCGCTCGAGCAAGCGCTTGCCCGCTTCCGTCGGCGTGACGCTGCGCGTCGTGCGGTTGAGCAATCTGACGCCAAGTCTGGCCTCGAGACGCCGCAGCGCTTCGCTGAGCGCCGAAGCGGAAACGCCGCGCTTGCGGGCGGCCGTACGAAAGCTGCGCTCGCGTGCAACCGCGGCAAAGGCGTCGAGATCGGCAAGCGGCAGATCATGCATTGTACAAAATTCAGAACAAGTCGTTTGGCTTGTAGGTGATTATCGCACACTGCCATCCGAAGTAAACATTGCATCGACGCAAGCGGCCGCGGGACGGCCTCATCAAAGGAGAAACGAGATGCATATGGTTTCGCTCGGGAATTCCGGTCCGAAGGTCTCGGCAATCGGGCTTGGCTGCATGGGAATGTCGGGCATGTACGGTCCGTCCGATCGCGCGGAAAGCATCGCCACCATTCATGCGGCCCTCGATGCGGGCATCACCCTGCTCGACACCGGCGACTTTTACGGCATGGGGCACAACGAGATCCTGATCGGCGAGGCGCTGAAGGGACGCAATCGAGACCAGGTGCAGTTGAGCGTCAAGTTCGGCGCATTGCGGGATCCGGCCGGCGCATGGCTCGGTTACGATGCACGACCGAACGCTGTACGCAACTTTCTCGCCTATACGCTGCAGCGCCTTGGTGTCGAATATATCGACGTCTATCGCCCCTCCCGTCTCGATCCGAACGTGCCGATAGAGGAGACGATCGGTGCCGTTGCCGATATGGTAAAGGCAGGCTATGTGCGCCATATCGGTCTCTCCGAAGTCGGCGCGGACACGATAAGGCGCGCGGCAGCCGTTCACCCGATCTCAGACCTCCAGATCGAATATTCGCTGGTTTCGCGCGGCATCGAGGACGAGATCCTGCCGGTCTGCCGCGAACACGGCATCGCCGTCACGGCCTACGGTGTGCTGTCGCGCGGGCTGATCAGCGGCCACTGGCAGAAAGATGCCGCAAAGGGCGGCGACTTCCGAGCGATGAGCCCCCGGTTTCAGGAAGGAAATGTTGAGCGAAACCTCGCCTTGGTCGAGGCGCTCAGACGCATCGCCGAGGCCAAAGGCGTTACCGTCGCCCAGATCGCCATCGCCTGGGTCGCCGCTCAAGGTCACGATATCGTGCCGCTCGTCGGTGCGCGCCGACGGGACCGTCTCGCCGAAGCACTCGGCGCGCAGGCGGTCCGACTGGACGCTGACGACATATCTGCGATCGAAAGCGCCGTGCCGAAAGGCGCCGCCGCCGGTGCGCGTTATCCGGAAGCACAGCTCGTGCACATGGACAGTGAGCGGCAGAGATGACGAAGGAACGCCGGACCGGGCTCCCCGCTCCGGCATTGTGATCAGATAGCGCCGGAAAAGGTGTCGCAATCCGACATCTTGCCGCTGTCGAAGCCCCGCTGGAACCACCGCATCCGCTGCTCGGACGTGCCGTGATTGAAACTTTCCGGGACGACATAGCCCTGCATGCGCTTTTGCAGCGTGTCGTCGCCGATCTGGGTCGCAGCGTTCAGCGCCTCCTCCAGATCGCCACGCTCCAGCAGCCCCTTCTGCTCGGTGTACTTGCCCCAGATTCCGGCGAAGCAGTCCGCCTGCAGTTCGACCCGGACCGACATCTGGTTCGCCTCGGCCTCGCTCATGCGTTGCCGCATTTCATTGAATTTGGGCAATACGCCGATCAGGTTCTGGACATGATGGCCGACTTCATGCGCAAGCACATAGGCCTGGGCAAAGTCGCCGGAGGCCTCGAACTTCTGGGCCAGCTCGTCGAAGAAGCTCATATCGAGATAGACCTTTCGGTCGCCGGGGCAATAGAAGGGACCCGAGGCGGACGAGGCAAAGCCGCAGGCCGAGCGGACCGAGCCGCTGAACAGCACCAGCCTCGGTTCTTCATATTGCTCGCCGCTTGCCTGGAAGATGCCGTTCCAGGTGTCCTCCGTTTCGGCAAGAACCGTGGCCATGAAGGCCTTCATCTCTTCTTCCTCGGCCGTGCCCTGCGGCGCCGCGGAGCCGTCGCTCTGCTCGAAGCCCGGCATGTTCGCCGGGCCCCCACCCTCGAGCACCTGGAGCATGTCGATGCCCATCGCCTTCAGGACGAAATAGAGAATGACGAGGAAGATGAGCGTGCCGAAGCTCATGCCGCCACCGGCGCGACGCATTCCGCCGCCACCACCGGGCAGGCGGAATCCACCGCCACGACCGAAAGGACCGCCTCCCCGGGGGCCGGCCCCGCGTTGATCCTCGATGTTTCCGGACTGGCGGCGGCCCTTCCATTCCATGATCTGTCCTCCAGAAGGCGTCGCCTCTACTTTAGCGCGCTGAGTGATTTTATAAGCCGGGGCGGCGATCCTTGTAAAACGCAATCGCCGTCACCCGGTTGCATCCGACGTATCGTTTTGTGGAGCGGAGCTGCCGGCGCGAAGGACGAGGCCTCAGGATTGACGCTCGCGCCGTGTTCGGCTCCAATGGAAAGCAGGCGACGGGAGGAACAGATGAAGGCAGTGCGTCTGGAGTCGGTGGGCAATATCTCCGTTCGGAACGTCGAGATTCCCGTGCCCGGGCCTGACGATCTGCTCGTCAAAGTGGAAGCCTGCGGCATCTGCGGGACCGATCGTCATCTTCTTCATGGAGAATTTCCGTCGACGCCGCCGGTAACGCTCGGCCATGAATTCTGCGGCATCGTCGTTGAAGCGGGGAGCGGCGTTCGAGACATCGCACCGGGTGCGAGGATTACCGGAGATCCCAACATCTCCTGCGGTAGCTGCCCCCAGTGCCAGATGGGCCGGGTCAATCTCTGCCGGAACCTGCGCGCGATCGGCATCCATCGCGACGGCGGCTTCGCCGAATACGTCCTGGTGCCGCGCAAGCAGGCGTTCGAAATTCCGCTTACTCTCGATCCCGTGCACGGCGCTTTCTGCGAGCCTCTCGCCTGCTGCCTGCACGGTGTCGATCTTTCGGGCATCAAAGCGGGCTCAACGGTGACGATCCTGGGCGGCGGCGTGATCGGCCTGCTGACGGTGCAGCTCGCGAGGCTCGCCGGCGCCACGACGGTCATTCTCTCGACACGCCAGGCAGCGAAGCGTCGTCTGGCCGAGAATCTCGGCGCCACCGCATCGGTCGACCCGTCGGCCGGCGACATCATCGAGGCGATCGCGGGTCCGGCAGGTCTCGTCCCCGGAGGGGTCGATGTCGTCATCGAGTGCGCCGGGGTCGCGGAAACGGTGCAGCAGTCGACGCGCCTCGCCAAAGCGGGCGGTACGGTCGTGATCCTCGGCGTGCTGCCGCAAGGCGAAAGGGTCGAAATCGAACCGTTCGACATTCTTTTCCGCGAGCTCCGCGTGCTTGGTTCCTTTATCAATCCTTTCGTCCACCGCCGCGCGGCCGACCTGGTCGCGGCAGGCGCGATCGAGATCGACCGGTTGATTTCACGGCGCATATCGCTCGATGAGGCGCCTGATGTCATTTCAAATCCCGCCGCTGCCGGCGAGGTGAAGGTATTGGTGATCCCGTCCGCCGAGCGGGTGGCGCAGCAGTAGCGATTCCATAGGAGAACCGTTGGTTCGAGAGGCGGAACAAATATCTTCGCTTTCTTGTCGATTCCCGAATTTTCGGGGTTCCGCTGGCGAAAACATTTGCCTATAAGCCGCTTCTAGCCTGAAAAGACCATCAATGCGCGACCCGGCCGGTGACCTCCCAACCTGGCCGGTTTTTCGCGCAGCTAGAAACGGATGATTGCCCATGCCGAAGCGCCAAGACATCAAATCGATCCTCATCATCGGCGCGGGGCCGATCGTCATCGGTCAGGCATGCGAATTCGACTACTCCGGCACCCAGGCGTGCAAGGCGTTGAAGGAGGAAGGCTACCGCGTCATCCTGGTCAACTCCAACCCGGCGACGATCATGACCGATCCCGGACTGGCGGACGCGACCTATGTCGAGCCGATTACGCCCGAGGTCGTCGCCAAGATCATCGCCAAGGAACGCCCGGACGCCCTGCTGCCGACCATGGGCGGACAGACGGCGCTCAACACGGCCCTGTCGCTGCGCCGCATGGGCGTGCTCGACCGCTACAATGTCGAAATGATCGGTGCGAAGCCCGAGGCGATCGACAAGGCGGAAGACCGTGCCCTGTTCCGCGAGGCCATGGCGCATATCGGCCTGGAGACGCCCAAGTCGCGGCTGGCGAACGCCACGGACATCAAGGACCACGACCGCAAGTCACACGAGGCGGAGCGCTCGGCCCTCAAGGCGAAGCTTTCCGGTGACGAACTCGACAAGGCGCTGGACGAACTCGAAAACCAGTGGAACCTGGGCGAAGGCGATCGCAAGCAGCGCTATGTGAACCATGCCATGGCGATCGCCGCACAAGCGCTCGACGATGTCGGCCTTCCCGCGATCATCCGGCCGTCCTTCACGCTCGGCGGCACCGGCGGCGGCATCGCCTATAACCGTTCGGAGTTCTTCGAGATCGTGGGCAGCGGTCTCGACGCGTCGCCGACGACGGAAGTCCTGATCGAGGAATCGGTCCTCGGCTGGAAGGAATATGAAATGGAGGTCGTCCGCGACAAGGCGGACAACTGCATCATCATCTGCTCGATCGAGAACATCGATCCGATGGGCGTCCACACGGGCGATTCGATCACCGTTGCGCCGGCGCTGACCTTGACCGACAAGGAATATCAGATCATGCGCAACGCCTCGATCGCGGTGCTGCGCGAGATCGGCGTCGAAACGGGGGGCTCGAACGTGCAGTTCGCCGTCAACCCTGAAAATGGCCGCCTCGTCGTCATCGAGATGAACCCGCGGGTGTCGCGCTCCTCCGCACTCGCATCGAAGGCCACCGGCTTCCCGATCGCCAAGATCGCCGCCAAGCTCGCCGTCGGCTATACGCTCGACGAGCTCGAGAACGACATCACCGGCGGCGCGACGCCCGCATCCTTCGAACCTTCGATCGACTACGTCGTCACCAAGATCCCCCGCTTCGCCTTCGAGAAATTCCCGGGAGCCGAGCCGACGCTCACGACCGCAATGAAGTCGGTGGGCGAAGTGATGGCGATCGGCCGGACCTTCGCCGAATCGCTGCAGAAGGCGCTGCGCGGACTTGAGACCGGGCTGACCGGACTTGACGAGATCGAGGTTCCCGATTTCGACGACAACGGCGACGGCCGCAATGCCATCCGCGCTGCGCTCGGCACGCCGACGCCGGACCGCCTGCGCATGGTCGCCCAGGCGCTGCGTCTCGGCATGAGCGAAGCCGAAGTGCATGAAGCCTGCAAGATCGACCCCTGGTTCATTGCCCAGTTCAAGGCGATCGTAGACATGGAGGCGCGCATCCGCGAGCACGGCCTGCCCACCGACGCCGAGAACCTGCGCATGCTGAAGGCGATGGGCTTCTCCGACGCCCGGCTCGCTACGCTTACCGGCAAGCGTCCGAAAGAGGTGGCAGAGCTCCGCAACGCACTGAACGTGCGCCCCGTCTACAAGCGCATCGACACCTGCGCGGCCGAGTTCGCATCGCCGACCGCCTACATGTATTCGACCTACGAGACGCCTTTCATAGGTGCCGCCCGGTCGGAGGCGCAGGTTTCCGATCGGAAAAAGGTCGTCATCCTCGGCGGCGGACCGAACCGGATCGGCCAGGGCATCGAATTCGACTACTGCTGCTGCCATGCCGCCTTCGCACTGAAGGACGCCGGCTACGAAGCGATCATGATCAACTGCAACCCGGAGACGGTTTCGACAGATTACGACACCTCCGACCGGCTCTATTTCGAGCCCCTGACGGCAGAGGACGTGATCGAGATCATGCGTGCCGAACAGGAAAACGGCACATTGCACGGCGTCATCGTCCAGTTCGGCGGCCAGACTCCGCTGAAGCTTGCCGAAGCGCTGGAAAAGAACGGCATCCCGATCCTCGGCACCGCGCCGGACGCGATCGACCTCGCCGAGGACCGTGATCGCTTCCAAAAGCTCCTGATGAAGCTCGACCTCAACCAGCCGAATAACGGCATTGCCTACTCCGTCGAGCAGGCCCGCCTCGTCGCCGGCGAAATCGGCTTCCCGCTGGTCGTGCGCCCGTCCTATGTTCTCGGCGGTCGCGCCATGCAGATCATCCATTCGGAAAGCATGCTGCAGAGCTATCTGCTCGATACCGTTCCGGGGCTGGTTCCTGAAGATATCAAGCAGCGCTATCCGAACGACAAGACCGGCCAGATCAACACCTTGCTCGGCAAGAACCCGCTCCTCTTCGACAGCTACCTGACGAATGCGATCGAAGTGGACGTCGATTGCCTTTGCGACGGCAAGGATGTCTTCGTTTCGGGCATCATGGAGCATATCGAGGAAGCCGGCATCCACTCGGGCGACTCCGCCTGCTCGCTGCCGGTGCATTCGCTCGGCACGGAGATGGTCGACGAGCTGGAGCGTCAGACGGGGGCGCTTGCCAGGGCGCTGAATGTCGGCGGTCTGATGAACGTGCAGTTCGCCATCAAGGACGGCACCATCTATGTGCTCGAAGTGAACCCGCGCGCTTCACGCACCGTTCCTTTCGTCGCCAAGACGATCGGCGCGCCGATCGCCAAGATCGCCGCCCGCGTCATGGCCGGCGAAATGCTCGACGAGGCGATCGCCGCCTATGGCAAGAAGCCGGATCCGCGCAACCTGAAACATATCGCCGTCAAGGAGGCCGTGTTCCCCTTCGCCCGCTTCCCGGGCGTCGATACGCTGCTTGGCCCGGAAATGCGTTCGACCGGCGAGGTCATCGGCCTCGACACCGACTATGCGCTGGCCTTTGCCAAGTCGCAGCTCGGTGCCGGCGTCGACCTGCCGCGCGACGGAACGGTTTTCGTTTCGGTTCGCGACGAGGATAAGGAACGGGTGCTGCCCGCGATTCGCATTCTCGCCGATATCGGCTTCAAGGTCATGGCGACCGGCGGCACGGCGCGCTTCCTCGGCGAGCAGGGCATCGTGGCAACCAAGATCAACAAGGTCCTGGAAGGACGGCCCCATGTCGAGGACGCCATCCGCAACCGGCAGGTCCAGCTCGTGATCAACACGACCGACGGCAACAAGGCGATCTCCGACTCGAAATCGCTTCGCCGTGCGACGCTGATGCAGAAGGTGCCCTATTACACGACGATGGCCGGCGCCGAGGCCGCGGCACTCGCCATCAAGGCACTGAAGGCAGGCAACCTCGAAGTGCGTCCGCTGCAGAGCTACTTCGAAGCCTGACCATTGCGGATTTACGCTTCTGAACGCAGCCTGAATGTCCGATTCAGGCTGCGTTCCATTGCCGCATGGTTCCATGCCCCGACATGCGGAAACGGATCACCCGTGACGCGCATGGTTGGGGCAACGACATGCAGCTATATTTCTTCGATCTTCATTGGGATGACGATTGTGTCACCGATGACGAGGGCATCCTTCACTTCGATGAGGGATCAGCGCTCTATTACGCCCAGCGCATTGCCGACAGGATCGGCCGCGACGCGGATTATGGTTCCCTGAAGGTCACGATACGCTCGCAGGCAGGCGCGCTCCTTGCAACCGTCACGCCTTCGCAGGGCCGCGCCGCCGAACAGGAAGCCCTGCTCGGCCGCCGCCCCGGCCTGTTCCCGCATCCGTTCAAAGCCGGCCTTGCGCCGGCCGCCGCTCGGTGAACGCTACCGGATGGCTGCCCTGCCCTCGCATCGCGCCAGCCGCAGGGTCCTGATCCCGAAGAAGAGCGACGCGGCGGCGAGAACGCAGCCGAGCGCGAAAACGCTCAGCATTGCCGTCGAAATCACCCGAGCGCTGACACCTTCGTCGAATCCTCCGGCATTGGCGACCGCTCCGAAAACGGCCGCGCCGATCGCGTAGCCGGCGGATTGCAGCGTCGGCAGCAGCGCCGAGGTCTTGTCGCGTTCCTCGATGGTCGAGACGTTCATCAGCAGCTGGCTCAGCGTTCCCCAGCAAAGGCCGAAACCGGCTCCGACGGCGCTCTGGCTGACGAAGACGAGGCCGTATTCGCCGGAACCGACGGCGAGCGTCAATCCGCCGAGGCCGAGGCAGAGGAACAACGGCCCGGTCCAGACCAGCCGTACGCGCGTCTCGTGAGAGCGAAGGCTCGCGACGATGATTGCCGTCAGGCTCCAGGATATGGCCATCAGGGCGTTCGAGAAGCCGGCGGCGGTCGGGCCGAAACCCCAGAGATGTTGCAGTGTGTAGACGAGATAGACGGAGCCCGAGGCCTGTGCCAGAGGCATCAGCAACACGACCCAGAGCCCCGTTCCAAGCGGGCGGTCGAACGAAAACGCGCCGAAGGGGAGGATGGACTGCGGCGATCGGCGGTCGAAGCGAACGGTTGCGACGAAGACCGCGAGTGCCGCCGCCAGCAGCGCCGACATCCTGTAGCCGTCGGCAGCCGTATTCGAAAGCGAGATCAGCATTATGCCGAAGCCGAACGCCACGAGGCGCAGCAAGGGAACCGGTCCGGCCGCCCTTGGACCTTGCTTTGGCTGACGAAGGATTGCGACGACGAGCGCTATGAAGATTGCGGCTGCCGGTATGTTGACGAAGAAGGCCGCACGCCAGGACCAATATTCCGTGAGCAGGCCGGATATCAGCGGCCCCCCGAAGGCGGCGGCAGCCCATACGATCGCTTCTGCGCCGAAGATCTTGGGCACCAGCCGCTGTGGAAAGAGCTCCGGTATCAGCGCGTAGCACAGGGCGGCAATGATACCCTCCCCAAGGCCCTGAAGCACTCTCCCGGCCAGAACCTGCGGCATGCTGCTCGCCATCGTCGCGATGGCCGTGCCCGTCGCGAAGACGAGCGCGGCAACGACCAGCGTGTTGCGCGCACCGAACCGGACCTTCAGGCTTGCCGCCAAGGCGCCACCGACGATGGCGAAAACGAGGTAAAGCGTGAAGGCCCAGGACAACAGGGCGGCTCCGCCAAATTCCGCGACGGCCGTCGGCAGTGCCGTCGAGACGAAGAACTCGTTGAAGGCAAAAAGCGCCACGCCAAGGCACAGCGTCACGGTTGCGGCGAGGTGGCGCGGCCGAAGGAGCTCGCTCCAGCTCCCCTCCTCCACGTCGATCTCCGTCTGCGGCGCCGGACCGGCCACTTGTGATTCCTCTTCGACTAAACTCATGATTCGGCCCCGTGTGGTTGGTATGGAGCCGGCACTGATACGACCTCAATCGCGGTTGAGGTAAAGAGGCTTTACTGCAGAATCTCACCTTTATCCCAACCCGCCGGAAGCCGCGGATCGACATGACGTGCCGCGCGAGGATCGCGAAAAATCTGGCTTTCGGACTTCGGATTCTGTTATAAGATCGGTTCGGTTTGTTCGGACGGTTCCGGTGCTTGCGCTCCGGAGGCCGTTTTCTTTTGCGCTGGCGCCGCCGAAAGGCGGCGCCGCGTGTTTGATGAAGGATGATGAAATGGTCGACAAGGTGCCCATGACACAGGGTGGATTCGTCAATCTGCAGGAGGAGCTGCGCTGGCGCCAGCAGGAAGAACGGCCGCGCATCATCGAAGCGATCGCCGAGGCCCGCGCCCATGGCGACTTGTCGGAAAACGCCGAATATCATGCGGCAAAGGAAGCCCAGAGCCATAACGAGGGAAGAATTTCCGAACTCGAAGACCTGATTGCGCGCGCCGAAGTCATCGATCTTTCGAAAATGTCCGGATCGAAGATCAAGTTCGGCGCCAGGGTGAAGCTCGTCGACGAGGATACGGAAGAAGAAAAGACCTATCAGATCGTCGGCGATCAGGAGGCCGACGTCAAACAGGGACGCATCTCCATCTCCTCTCCGATCGCCCGCGCGCTGATCGGCAAGGAGGTCGGCGACTCGATCGAAGTCAATGCACCCGGCGGATCCAAGGCATATGAGATTCTCGCCGTTCAATGGGGCTGACCTGCCTTTAGGGGCGCGCCGGCCCCGCGCCGCCCCTCCTCCCTTGAATTGATTGTCGCAGGCGCAAGGAGAGCGCACAGGTGGTCGATATCCGCGACGTCGAAGTGATCGCGCCCAATTTCAAGCAGCGCCTGTCCGGCGTCACCTCGACAATCATTCAGCTGGTGCCTGTGCAGCGTGCCCTTGGACAGAAGATCGCGGTTCTCGGGCCGGGCCTGCCCAAGAGCCTTCCTTCGGTCCGCTTTCGCGATCTCATTCATCTCTGGAAGAGGCCCGAAGGCCGGCCCTGCCGCGTTTGGCACGCGCGTCGAAACGTCGAAATGCTCCCGGCCATCCTTCTGCGCGACCTGCTGCGCATGAAGATCCGGATCATCTTTACCTCCGCTTCGCAACGCCGGCATACCGGATGGAGCAAGTTCCTCATCCGCCGGATGGACGCGGTTATCGCCACCAGCGGCAGGACGGCCGCCTATCTCAATGTACCGAACACCGTCATCCTGCACGGGATCGACACCAAGCGCTTTCAGCCACCCTTCGACAAGACGGAGGCGAAGAAGGCACTCGGCCTCGATCCCGCGAAGAAATTCGTAGGATGCTTCGGGCGCGTACGACATCAGAAGGGGACCGACCTCTTCGTCGACAGCATGATCGCCCTCCTGCCCTGCCGGCCGGGCTGGGGCGCTATCGTTGCCGGGCGGGCCACCGGCCCTCACCTCGCCTTCGAGTCGGAACTGAAGGAACGCGTCGCCAAAGCCGGTCTCGCCGACCGCATCCTGTTCGTAGGCGAACACACGAATATTCCCGACTGGTACCGCGCCCTCGATCTCTTCATCGCCCCGCAACGCTGGGAAGGCTTCGGCCTGACGCCGCTCGAAGCAATGGCGACCGGGGTCCCCGTCGTGGCAACCGATGTCGGCGCGTTTTCGGAACTGGTAACCAGCGGTTCCGAGGAGACGGGCCGCATCATCGCGGCCGACGATCTCAAGGCGATGGTCGATGCGGCAGCCGCCTTCATGGACGACCTGCCGCGGCTTGCCGCCGCCGGCGCCCACGGCCTGGCACGGACCGCCGAAAACTTCGCCATCGAGCAGGAAGCCCGCGCGATCGGAGCGGTTTACGAAAGCCTGATGCGTTGATCTTGGCTACGGCTTCGAGGCAAACAGCTGCAGATAGGCGTCAGTGATCGCTTCCCTTGAGAACTGACCGACAAGCGTCTCGTGGCCGCGCTCGGCCAAGCGCGTGCTTAGGGAATTGTCGGCCACGATCTGCTCGACGGCGCGGGCGAAACCTTCGGCATCGCCGATATCGACCATCAGGCCGTTTTCGCCGTCGCGCATGAACCATTGCGGCCCCTCGGAACGGGTCGATACGACTGGCGTTCCCTGGGCCCATGACTCGAGAATGACGTTGCCGAGCGGCTCGTGGCTGGACGACATCACGAAGACGTCGGCCGCAGCCAGGAAGGGCCTCGTGTCTTCCTGCCAGCCGGCAAAGCGAACGCGGCTGGAAACGCCGAGGTCCGTCGCGAGCTTGTGCAGATTGTCACGCTCCTCTCCATCGCCAAGCAGCCAGAGATAGATCCCCGGCAGTCTGGCGACCGCTTCGATCAGCGTATGAAACCCTTTCCGCTCGACGAATCGGCCCATGGACATCACCACGGACGCATCGGCTGGCGTATCGAGCATTGCCCGGTCTATCGCCTCGACGCGCCCGGTTCCGGTGAAATTGGAGATGACCCTTATCTCCCGTTTCCAGCCGAGACCTCGAACGCGCTCGGCAATTCCCGGCGTGTTGCACACGATGCAGTCGGTGTTTCTGAAATAGCTCAACCGTGTCGGATAATCGCCGAGGCGCGAGATCTTGAGTGCGCCTTTGTAGTTCGGCATCAACTCGCTTGCCCGGGGCGCCCAAGCCATCAGGACATCGGGCTTCTCGCGCCGCGCCATGTGCTTCACCTTCAACGGCAGCAGGATCCGATCGAGCGAGAGGTTGCGAAAATGGCTTTCCCGGATCGTCGCGGCGCCTTCGATGTCTCGCCGCCAGCCGCGTCCGGGGCGGATGATCGCCGACTGCTCGACGCCGCGTTCCGCAAGCGCATTGACCAGGTGTACGAAGAAACGCTCGGCGCCGCCGTCCTTGCCGAAATGAAAGTGAGTGACTTTCATCGCTTTGCGACACCTCTGTCGAAAAGGTCGAGATAAGCGTCGGTGATCGCTTTTTCGGAGAAGCGCGTGCGCAAGGTTTCGCGGCCGCCGGCGCTCAGCCTCTCGCGAAGTGCCGGATCGTCGCGCAGCCGGCGAATGGCCTCCGCAAGACCCACGTCATCGCCGCAATCGACCATGAGAGCATCGCTCTCATGCGTCATCACCCAGGATGGCCCCTCAGCGCGAGAGGCTATCGTGGGCTTTCCGGCGCCCCAGCCTTCGAAGCAGACATTGCCGAGAGGCTCGTGCGACGAGTTGATGACGAAGGCGTCGCCGGCGGAGAGAAAACCATAGGCGTTGGTCTGCCATCCGGTGAAGCGGACGCGATCGCGAAGCCCGAGTTCGTCGGTCAGCTGCTCGAGCTGCTCTCGTTCCGGACCATCGCCGACCAGCCAGAGATAGGTGTTGTCCACCTCCCTCACGGCGCGGATGAGCCCTGCGAAACCCTTGCGTTTGACGAAGCGGCCCATGCCGACCACGACGAAGGCATCCGCCGGTGTCTGCAGGTCGGCCCGCGCTACGGGCGGTGCAGGCTTTGCGCGGGTGAAGTTCGCGATCACCTCGATGTCGCGCTTCCAGCCAAGTTCGCGAACCTTGGCGGCCATATCCGGTGTGATGCAGACGAGTGTCTCGACATTGGTATAGTAGCCGAGATGTTCGGGATAATCCCCCAGCCGGGAAATGCGAAATGCCTTGGCATGAGCCGGCATGAAGCGGCTCGCCCGCAACTGCCAGGCCATTATGACGTCCGGCTCGAACTCGCGAAGGACCCGGTTCATCCGCCATTTCAGGAGGAAGCGAGAAAGCGAAATGCGCCGAAAAACCCCTTCATAGATCGTAGCACTGTTCTCCAGGTCCCTACGCCAGCTGCGGCCCGGGCGGATCAGTGCCCGTTGTTCGACGCCCCTCTCATGCAGCGCATTGACGAGATTGACGAAGAACCGCTCCGCACCGCCCTCCGTGCCGAAGTGAATATGCATGACCTTCATGCCGAACCCCCTGATCGATCAGTGCGAAAGCGCATCATCCACATTCGGGCGCACCTTCAGAGCGTGCCGCTGGTAGATCTTCGCCGCCGTCAGGAAGGCATAGACCGCCCCGGTCATGGCCTCGATGAAGCCCGACAGGCCGCAGCGCCAGAGACCGTTGCGGAAATAGAGCCTGAGAAAATAGATCGGCGGGGTGAAGATGAGCTTGTAGAAGCGCGGCCGTTTTCCGGATTCGACCTGCTGGTCCGCTTTCAGCGTCGAGTATTTGTTTTCCTTCAGGATCTGCTCGTCCATGACCAGCGGGCGGAAATGAAGGAGACTGCCGGTCCGGGCATTGTCGACGTTTCCCTCGGGAACGATGCCTTCATGGACTTTCTGGCTAAGGTCGTAACGTCCCTTGCCGCGCCGGATCAGCCGCAAGTTCCGCCGCTCGCGGACGTTTTCGGGGGTGTAGCCATAGCCGATCAGATAGGGACGACGCGCCACGCGCCAGCCGACGGTTTCGGCCGATGCTGCGAGCAGCTCAGGCAGCAATTCCCGTAGCGCCTTGTCCAATCTTTCGTCCGCATCGATGTTGAAGCACCAGGGCTGGCTGCACCGCTCGAGCGCGAACTGCTTCTGCCCGGCATAGCCGCGCCACGGCTCGTACATGAAACGGATGGGCCATCCCGCGTCGATATAGGATTGAACCAAAGCGGCGGTGCCGTCCGTCGATCCGGAATCGACGATCACGATTTCCGCGCACCGCTCGAGGCTCTCGATGCATTTGCCGAGATAAGCCTCCTCATTCAAGCAGATGATGAAGGCTGAAAGCGGAAGCTTGGGGGTCGTATGGCCGTCCCGCGTCGCCGGAATCGGCAGGGTTCCCTCGCTCTCGTCCTGGTAATTGCTCAATTCATTCGGTCCGCGGGGCGTTTGGTTGCGATGCTCGGCGGCCGGGCCGCCCTGCACATCAGATTTCTACCTGACATGCGTCCTTCACTTGACGGATCGTCAGCATCGTCCGCACCGTGTCGACATTCTCGGTGGCGGTCAGCTCTTCAATAACGAAATCCTGAAAGCTCGCAAGGTTTTCGGCCACGCACTGCAGCAGAAAGTCCGATTCCCCGGAGACCATCCAGGCCTCGCGAACAAGCGGCCACGAGGCGGTGCGGGCGGCAAACGCCTTCAGATTGGCATCGGACTGGTGCTTGAGGCCGACCATGCAGAAGGCGACGAGGTCGTATCCCAGCGCGGACGCGTTCAGAAGCGCACGATAGCCTCTGATGACGCCGGCCTCCTCGAGCTTGCGCACGCGGCGCAGGCACGGAGGAGCCGAGATCCCCACCCTCTCGGCCAGTTCCACATTCGTGATTCGGCCGTCGTCCTGCAGTTCGCGCAGTATCTTCATATCGATGGCATCGAGCTCGACGCGTACGACCATTGCCCAAATCCCCAATCCTGCCGGCCTTGCGGGGAAGGCCCCGTTTTATCCGCCGATCAACTGCACCACAGGCCGTAACCGCGCGACCTATCCGTCCGCACCAAAGGGCGCCTGGCGGCGGCTGCCCCCGGGCTGTCTCCGTGCTTGGGTAGCACGTAACCGAATGCCGATACGAGAGCGCTTGCAGTTGCATGCACAAAAACCTTGTGCGCCCGGGCGCTGGAGCGTGTTATGCCGGTGCTGCGGGTCAAAACCGATGCAAATATGCCCGATCTGGTGTCAAATCGACGCTGACCACGCAACCACTTGTGTGTATCAGAGGACGCGCCCTTGAAAGTGCGCGCTGTGAATACCTAAAGTAAGGCAATATTTGCATTGGCGGATTGCACCGGAGGACGCTCCCTGCTCTCTCCGGCGGACGAAGGACAAAAGCATGACTGCGCGCCACACGAAAGTGTTGATTATCGGTTCCGGCCCTGCCGGTTATACCGCGGCCATCTATACGGCGCGAGCCATGCTTTCGCCGGTCCTCATCGCCGGTATGGAACAGGGCGGCCAGCTGATGATCACCACGGATGTGGAGAACTATCCGGGCTATGCCGATCCGGTCCAGGGGCCCTGGATGATGGAGCAGATGCTGAATCAGGCGATCCACGTCGGCACGGAAATCGTCAACGACCTCGTAACCGACGTCGACCTGTCCGTCCGCCCCTTCCGCCTCAAGACGGATAGCGGCACGGATTGGACGGCGGACGCTTTGATCATCGCCACCGGCGCCAAGGCGAAATGGCTCGGCATCGAAACCGAGCCGACCTTCATGGGATTCGGCGTTTCCGCCTGTGCCACCTGCGACGGGTTCTTTTATCGCAACAAGGATGTCATCGTCGTCGGCGGTGGCAACTCCGCGGTGGAGGAAGCACTTTATCTCTCCAATCTGGCGAAGACCGTCACCGTCGTTCACCGCCGGGATGCTTTTCGCGCGGAAAAGATCCTGCAGGAGCGCCTTTTCGCAAAGCCGAACGTCAAGGTGATTTGGGACCACGAGGTTCTGGAATATCTCGGGACCCCTGCAAAGCCGCCGATGCCGGCCTCGGTCAACGGCGTGAAGCTTCGCAACACCAAGACCGGGGAAACATCCGACATGGCCATCGACGGTGTTTTCGTCGCGATCGGTCATGCGCCTGCGGTCGAGCTCTTCAAGGGCAAACTTCGCCAGAAGCCGAACGGGTATCTTTGGACTGCGCCGGATTCCACCGCGACCGACGTCCCGGGCGTCTTCGCCGCCGGCGACGTGACCGACGACATCTATCGGCAGGCGGTTACCGCCGCCGGCATGGGTTGCATGGCTGCGCTCGAAGCGGAGAAATACCTGGCGGGTCATATGCCCGTCGCAATTGCAGCCGAATAGAAGCTGCTAAACAGGGCACGCGCCGGGATCGGGGCGCGGCTCTGCTAGCGCGGGATGAGGAAAAGTGCGTGCGGTTTTCCGCCCGCATCCCGCGTCTCAACTTATTAGAATCGATCACGTTCATGATCTTAGGTCGGTCCGACCTAAGATCATCGTGATCTAGGGAACAGATGCATCGGTCGTCTCCGGAGAAAAGTGGCAAGCTTTTCCGGCTGAGCCTTTATGGGGGATTCTATGTCGCTGGACTGGGACAAACTGCGCATTTTCCATGCGGCGGCCGAGGCTGGCTCGTTCACGCACGCGGCAGACAAACTCCACCTTTCGCAGTCGGCGATCAGCCGGCAGGTCAGTTCGCTCGAGCAGGATGTCGGTATCAAGCTCTTTCATCGGCACGCCCGCGGCCTGATCCTCACCGAACAGGGCGAAATGCTCTATCGCACCGCGCACGACGTGCTGATGAAGCTCGAAAGCGTCAAGGCGCAGCTTAGCGAGACGACGGACAAGCCGAGCGGCAAGTTGCGGATCACGACCACGGTCGGCCTCGGCCAGGGGTGGCTGACCGACAAGATCCAGGAATTCATGTCCTTGTATCCGGAAATCCAGGTACAGCTCATCCTCGACAACGAGGAGCTGGATGTGAACATGCGTCATGCGGACTGCGCCATCAGGCTGCGGCAGCCGCAACAGTCGGATCTGATCCAGCGCAAGCTCTTCACCGTGCACATGCATGTCTATGCCGCGCCGTCCTACATCAACAAATATGGCGAGCCGCAATCGCTTGACGATCTCGACAATCACCGGATCATCACCTTCGGCGAGCCCGCCCCCAACTATCTGCTCGACGTGAACTGGCTGGAGATTGCCGGACGCGATTCCGACAATCCGCGCATTTCGCATCTGCAGATCAACAGCCAGACATCGATCAAGCGCGCCTGCCTGCTCGGCATCGGCATCGCCATGCTTCCGGACTATATCGTCGGCCGCGATCCCGGTCTCATTCAACTGCCGATAAGCGCCGATATCCCCTCTTTCGATACCTATTTCTGCTATCCGGACGAATTGAAGAACGCGGCGAAGCTGAAAGTCTTCCGCGATTACATCGTCGCAAAAGCGAGAAACTGGAACTTTTGACGTTCCGTTCAATTGCCCGAATTGTGAGCAATTGCCAGATTCTTGCGTAAACCTTTGTTATTGCATGTCTCTTTTCGAGCGAGAGCGAAGCTCCTCGCGAAGCGCATCGTTGTGCGCTGCAAAAATGAGCAGCGATGCGCAAACGGCATGGCTGTCATGCATATTAAATGATTGCCGACAGCCCAAAAAAGCAGCATACCAAACTCAGCTGATGCATCTTTGGTGGCTTCTCCTCCCAGTGCCACCGCAGCAGCTGTTCCCCTCTGGAGGTTTTAATTACCTTCACAACTACAAGGGCCCAAGTTTTCTTGTGGCCCTCTTTTTTTGCCTGCGGGAGCCCCACAGCCCTCAGTTGCGAAAATCTTCGGAACGGCTATTGAAAGCGGCTACGGCCCTCCCCATATCTCTTTCAGCTGGTGCATCTAGCGGCTTTCTCCTCCCCAGCCGCTGCAGCAGCTGTTCCCCTCTGGAGGTTTGAAACCTTCACAACTGAAAGGGCCCAAGTTTCTTGTGGCCCTCTTTTTTTGCCCGCGTTTTGCCCGGCATTCACAGGTCATTTGGGCTCGGTATTCACGACGTTGTGACTTCCTGTATCGAATTTTAGCGATATATATATCGAAGAAACTAAATACGTCGAAATACAATGGATAGAGACGAAATCCTCAAAGCACTGGCGCATCCGACGCGCATGGAGATCCTGACCTGGCTGAAGGAGCCGCAGACGCATTTCTCCGGCCAGGAGCATCCGCTCGACATGGGCGTCTGCGCAGGGCAGTTCGAAAGATGCGGCCTGTCGCAGTCGACGGTTTCATCTCATCTCGCCGTGCTGCAGCGCGCCGGTCTGGTGACGACCCGCCGCGTGGGCCAGTGGGTCTTCTATCGGCGCAATGAGGAGACCATCGCAGCGTTTCTGAAGACCATCGGCGATCTCTGATTTCCCCCACTTCCTCCCAAGTCTCAACCGCAATGGAAAGGACAATCCATGGCCTCTCTCTTCGATCCGATCACGATCGGCGATATCAGCCTCAGCAACCGCGTGGTGATGGCACCTCTGACCCGGAACCGTTCACCCCAGGCCGTGCCCAATGATCTGAACGTCGCCTATTACGAACAGCGCGCATCCGCCGGCCTGCTGATCACCGAAGCGACGGCGATAAGCCACCAGGGCCAGGGCTATGCCGACGTGCCGGGCCTTTACAAACCGGAGGCCCTCGCCGGCTGGCGCAAAGTCACGGATTCGGTTCACAAAGCCGGTGGCAAGATCGTCGTGCAGATGTGGCATGTCGGGCGGATATCCCACGACTCGCTCCAGCCGCAGGGCGGCAAACCGGTCGCCCCTTCCGCTATCCGCGCAAAATCGAAGACCTATCTCGTCAATCCCGATGGGACCGGCAGCTTTGCCGAAACCTCCGAACCGAGGGCGCTCGAACTGGCGGAGATCGGCGGAATCGTCGAGGATTACCGCAAAGCTTCTCGGGCCGCGATCGAAGCCGGTTTCGACGGCGTCGAGATCCATGCTGCCAACGGCTATCTGATCGACCAGTTCCTGCGCTCCGGGTCCAATCAGCGCACGGACGCCTACGGCGGCTCGATCGAGAACCGCGCCCGCTTCCTCTTCGAGGTGGTCGATGCCGTTACCAAGGAGATCGGCGCTGGCCGGGTCGGGATCCGCATCTCTCCCGTGACCCCCGCCAACGACGCCTTCGATCCGGATCCGCAGCCGCTCTTCACCTATGTCGCCGAGGGCCTGGCCCGCTATCCGCTCGCCTATGTGCACGTGATCGAGGGCGCTACCGGTGGGGCGCGCGACCATCAGCAGGGTGACCGGCCCTTCGACTACACAAGCCTCCGTGCCGCCTACGCAGCCGCCGGCGGCAGGGCAGCCTGGATGACGAACAACGGTTACGATCGCGATCTGGCGCTGAAGACGGTCGAAAACGGCGAAGCCGATCTGGTTGCTTTCGGCAAACCCTTCATCGCCAATCCGGATCTCGTTCGTCGTTTGAGAGACAACGTGCCCCTGAATGCGCCGGACCAGGCGACCTTCTATGGCGGCGGCGCCAAGGGTTATACGGATTACCCATCGCTCGAAAACGTCGCCTGAATCGATAAAGACCAAGGAGCCCCGCCCAATGCGCGGGCTCCTTGCGCAGCGAATCGATTATGCTGTCCCGATGTTCACGTCCTTCATCGATGAATGGTCTCTAGAGCCCGCAGGCGACCCTATCCTCACGCGGACGAGCCATCTCCTGCCCGTTCGCTGGCGCGGCGTGCCGGCGATGCTCAAGGTGGCAGACGAGCCGGAGGAAAGATTTGGTGGGCAGTTGATGCGATGGTGGGATGGCCACGGCGTCGCCCGGGTCTACGCCGCAACCGAAAGCGCCATCCTCCTCGAACGGTCGGAGAGCCGCCGATCGCTTTTTCATATGGCGATGACCGGCAGCGACGACGACGCCACCCGGATCGTCTGCCGCACCGTTGCCGCGCTGCATGCACCACGGCCCTCCACGCCGGCGGGTCTCGCACCGCTCGAGCGCTGGTTCCAGGCGCTGGACCCTGCAGCCCGCGCCCATGGCGGTATTCTCAGGACCTGTGCAGACGCTGCCCACCATCTCCTATCCGCGCCCGAAGTCCCGGTCGTCCTGCACGGAGACATTCACCACGGCAACATTCTCGACTTCGATGCCCGGGGCTGGCTCGCCATAGATCCCAAGGGCCTCTATGGCGATCGCGGTTTCGATTACGCCAATCTCTTCTGCAATCCGGAGCTTCCCGTCGTAACCGCTCCGGGGCGGCTATCCGGACAGCTTGCAATCGTCGCCCATGAGGCGCGGCTGGAGCCGAAGAGGCTCCTTCGGTGGATCGTCGCCTATGCCGGCCTGTCGGCGGCCTGGTTCCTTGGCGACGGAGAAAGCCCGGAAAGCACTTTGGCAGTGGCCGCGATTGCAGCCGCGGAGCTGAGCGGCTAGTGGACGGGGAGAAACTCGGCTGTTGAGCCGACAAGTCCGCTGGACCCGGAGGAAGAGTATGGAAATCAGAGATGCCGCAGAAACCGATCTTCCGGCGATATGCGCGATCTACAACGACGCTGTGGCGAACACGACGGCGATCTGGAACGAGACCCTTGTCGACGTCGCCAACCGGAAAACCTGGCTGAAAGCACGCAACGCTGCCGGCTTTCCGGTGCTTGCCGCCCTTTCCCCTGACGGCGAGGTCGTCGGCTACGCCTCCTTCGGCGAGTGGCGCGCCTTCGACGGATACCGGCACACGGTGGAGCACTCGGTCTATGTGCGGACGGACCAGCGCGGCGGCGGCATAGGCCGGGCGCTTATGCTCGCGCTCATCGATCGTGCCGAAGCACTTGGCAAGCACGTGATGGTCGCGGGGATAGAGTCGGCAAACCTGCCGTCGATCCGTCTCCATGAGCAACTCGGTTTTCGTGAGGCCGGCCATATGAAGGAGGTCGGCACGAAATTCGGCCGATGGCTCGACCTCATCTTCATGCAACTGATCCTTCGCACCGGTTCTCCGGACTGAAAGCTTTGCAGCCCGATTTCTCGTCCGCAACGAAGATGCTATCTATATGCACTCGTTGGTCGCCGAGGGCCGCATGGTCGCGTACGAAAAGGCAGGCACAAGCTTTATCCGGAGCACCCTGAAGGGACGTCTGGCACGCGTCGCCGCGGCCGTGTTGTCCGTGGTCATGTGTTTTGTCTCCGCCCACTCCGGGGCTGCGGAGGCACGCACCGACGCGCCGGCTCCGCCGCGGAAGTGCCTCTACTCGGGGGTGTCCACGGCAAACCCCTTCCTCCGTCTCTGCATCAGCCCCGACAATTTCGCCCGCGACGTCTGCGGCATCATCGAACATTATGCCAAGGCGAACGATCTGCCCGCCGCTTTCTTCGCCCGTCTGATCTGGCGCGAAAGTCTTTTCCAGCCGGACGCCATCAGCCCCAAGGGCGCAGAAGGAATTGCCCAGTTCATGCCCGCGACGGCAAAGCTGCGCGGCCTCTCGGACAGCTTCAACGCGGTGGCGGCGCTCGGCAAATCCGCCGAATATCTGAGGGAGCTCAAGTCCCGGTACGGCAATCTCGGTTTTGCGGCGGCGGCCTACAATGCCGGCGAAGCAGGCCTGGAGCGCTTCCTGGAAAAGGACCGTCTACCCTATGAAACGCGGGATTACGTGCTGGCGATCACCGCCTATTCGGTCGAAGACTGGCGCGACAACCCACCGAAGTCGCTCAACATCGAACTCGACAAGAACAAAAGCTTCCTCGATGGCTGCGTCGCGCTTGCCAATACGCGGCGCTTGCGCGAGCTGGTTATCGCCGATGAAGCCGTCTGGGCGCCCTGGGGCGTTCAGCTTTCGGCCCACTATCAGAAATCCATGGCGCAGCGGCTGTTCCTGAATGCCGTGAAAAGATTGCCCGCTCCGATCAACAGCGAAAAGGCAGTTCTGGTGCGGGAGCGCAATGCCAGCTTCGGGTCCAGGCGCCGCTACGCTGCCCGCATCGGCCGGCAGACACGCGCCGAGGCAGACCAGCTTTGCGCCGCCATCCGCAAGAGCGGTGGCGTCTGCGTCGTGTTCAAGAACTGACGGATGCACGCCCCAGCGCGTTGCCGCTATGCCCGGCGGGGAAATTGTTGCTCGTTTCACTGCGCAGGCAATCAAGAGACGCAAGCGTCGTTGCAACGGCTTGGTCGATCGGCGTATGCGGCTCTTCACCCAGCAGCGCGACAAGGCGATCGTTGCGCATTTCAAGCGGCTTCCGCCACAGGTAGCGCATCTCCTTAACTTCCCGAAAGAAAGGGACGACGGGCGACGCCAGCGTGACGAGCCACCACGGAAAGGACCGAACCCTTAGGTGCGGCCTGTCCGCCGCACGTCTGATCGCGGCGATCATTCTGGTGCCTTCATCGTCGAAGTGTCCGCGCATATGGTAGACGGCGAAGGGCGGGAGGGTTTCCGCACGCTCGATCAGGCGTGCCATCGTCTCCGCCATGTCCGGCAAATAGGCCCATTGGTGAGCGACCCCTTTCGCGCCGGGATAAGTTACCGTCGTCAGCGGTTTTCCAGGCTTCACCAGCCCTTGCGAGAACCAGTTGTTCCCAGCATTCGGCCCGAAGAAATCCCCCGCCCGGAGGATGATGACGCCGGTGCCTTCCTCAGAGGCAGCTTTCAGCCGGGCCTCCATTTCCTTGCGAATCGCTCCCTTTTTCGTCAGTGGCCGCTGCGGTGAATCCTCACGAAGAATTGGGAAAGCGTCGGGACCGAAGTTATACATCGTGCCCGGTAACACGATGCGGGCGGCAGCCTGTCCGGCTGCACCTATGGTGTTGTCGAGCATCGGCAGCACCAGGCGTTCCCAATCGCGGTAACCGGGCGGATTGACCGCATGAACGATGAACCCCACTCCCTCTGCCGCGGCACGAACATCCTCCGCGTTCATCGCGTCGCCTTGAATCCACTCGAGGGCCGGCATTTCTGCGGATACCTTCGCAGCGTTGCGGTGCAGCGCGCGGACTTTCCACCCACGCGCATTCAGGTTTTGCGCCACGGCGCCACCGATTCCGCCTGTTGCACCCAGCACCAGGACCGTTCCTGTATTCTCTTTCGTCGCGCTCATCATTCTCTCCATCGCTTGACGAAGGGAGCATCGGCCATCATTCGGCTAAACGGAATAGTCTAAATAGGTCTTTCCGCTATACTGAAATGCATGAACCTCATTGAGCCGAGTTGGGACTTCTACCGCACCTTTCTCATGGTGTTGCGCGAGCGCTCGCTATCGGCCGCGGCGCGCCAGCTCGGCCTGACCCAGCCGACCGTTGGCCGGCACATAGATGCCTTGGAGACGTCCGTGGGGTTTCCGCTCTTCACGCGTTCGCCGCACGGATTGATGCCGACCGACGCCGCGCTGGAGTTGCGGCCCTATGCCGAGACCCTGGCAGCGACAGCTGCAGCCCTGTTGCGTGCCGCATCAGGACAACACGGTGCGATCGGCGGAACGGTCCGTATCAGCGCCAGTGAGGTCATCGGCGTTGAAGTCCTGCCCCCGATCCTCGCCGAATTGCACAGGGACTATCCGGACCTCTCCGTCGAACTTTCCGCGTCGGATGTCGTCGAAGACTTGCTTCGCCAGGAGGCGGATATCGCTGTGCGCATGGTCGCGCCGGCCCAGGAGGCATTGGTTGCGCGCCATATCGGTGCGGTTCCGCTCGGTTTCCATGCGCATCGCTCCTATCTGGAGCGCCGTGGGATACCGCAGACGCTTGAGGATCTCTCCCGCCACAGCGTGATTGGCTATGACCGGGAAACGCCGGCGATCCGCTCGATCATAGGAAGAGCATCGGACTTGCCGATCGGGCGCTTCGCTTTCAAATCCGATAGCAACCTTGCTCAACTCGCGGCGATCCGCGCCGGTTTCGGCATCGGCATTTGCCAAAACGCCCTTGCCGCCCGCGACTCGGATCTCATGCACGTGCTGACGGATGCCTTTGAACTGAAGCTCGAGACCTGGCTCGTAATGCACGAAAATCTCCGTGCGACGCCACGTTGCCGCGTGGTTTTCGATGCCCTTGCCCGCGGGCTTCTCGACTACCTGCGCCAATAAATCGATTCCCAAAAAAAGAGACCCGCCGCTGGAAAGCGGCGGGCCTGAACTTATTCCTGCGCTTCGATCACTCGTCCGGTGTCGACGTGGTGTCCGGCGGCAGCTCCGGTTCGGCCATGACGCCTTCGGCACCTACGGCTTCGATCTCCTCGTCGCCATCCGGCTCACTGATCCGCTCGACCGAAACGACCTTCTCGTCCTTGGCGGTGGAGAAAATGGTCACGCCCTTGGTGGCGCGGCTCGCCAGGCGAATGCCTTCCACCGGAACCCGGATGAGCTGACCTCCATCGGAAACGAGCATGATCTGGTCGTTGTGCTCGATCGGGAAGGCGGCGACGAGTTCGCCGATTTCCGCCGTCTTCGAGGTATCGGTGGCGCGAATGCCCTTGCCGCCGCGGCCTGAAGTGCGGAAGTCGTAGGACGAGGAACGCTTGCCGAAGCCTTTCACCGAGACCGTCAGGATGAATTGCTCGCGCGCCTTCAGTTCCTCGTAGCGCTCATTGGTGAGTTCGCCGCCATTGGTGACCTCCTCGCCGACAAGCACGATTTCCTCTTCTTCACCGGTCAAGGCGCGACGCTCCGCTGCCGACCGTTTCAGATAAGCGGCACGCTCCCACGGCTCGGCTTCGACGTGAGCGACGATGGCCATCGAGATGATCCGGTCGCCGTCACCGAGCGAAATGCCGCGAACGCCGATCGAGTTGCGGCCCGCAAAGACGCGGACATCGGCAACGGGGAAGCGGATGCACTGGCCGAGGGCTGTCGTGAGCACCACGTCGTCGAACTCGGTGCAGGTGTCGACCGAGAGGATTTCGTCGCCCTCCTCTTCGAGCTTCATCGCAATCTTGCCGTTGCGGTTGACCTGGACGAAGTCTGAGAGCTTGTTGCGACGGACCGTGCCGCGGGTCGTCGAGAACATGACGTCGAGGTTTTCCCAGGTCGTCTCGTCCTCGGGAAGCGGCATGATCGTGGTGATGCGCTCGCCGGGTTCCAGCGGCAGCATGTTGATCAGCGCCTTTCCGCGCGACTGCGGCGTGCCGATCGGAAGGCGCCAGACCTTCTCCTTATAGACGATGCCGCGGGAGGAGAAGAACAGAACCGGCGTGTGCGTATTGGCGACGAACAGCCTGGTAACGAAATCCTCGTCGCGCGTGGCCATGCCCGAGCGGCCCTTGCCGCCGCGGCGCTGCGCCCGATAGGTCGTCAGCGGCACACGCTTGATGTAGCCGAGATGGGACACGGTCACCACCATGTCCTCCTGCGCGATCAGGTCCTCGTCGTCCATGTCCGGACCGCCGTCGGCAATCTCGGTTCGGCGCGGCGTGCCGAACTCGTCGCGGACTGCGGCAAGTTCGTTCTTGACGATCTGCATGATACGGAGACGGGACGACAGGATGTCGAGGTAGTCCTTGATCTCCTCGCCGATCTTGTTGAGCTCGTCGCCGATCTCGTCGCGGCCGAGCGCGGTCAGACGCTGCAGGCGCAGATCGAGGATCGCGCGAGCCTGTTCTTCGGACAGGTTATACGTAGCGTCGTCATTGATCCGGTGACGCGGGTCGTCGATCAGCCGGATCAGCGCATCGACGTCGTGCGCCGGCCAGCGGCGTTCCATCAGCTGTTCGCGCGCGGTCTGCGGATCCGGCGCCTGGCGGATGAGCTTGATCACCTCGTCGATATTCGCGACCGCGATCGCGAGACCGACCAGCACATGCGCCCGCTCGCGCGCCTTGCGCAGCAGGTATTTCGTGCGCCGGCTGACGACATCCTCGCGGAAGGAGACGAAGGCGCGCAGCATATCGAGCAGCGTCATCTGCTCCGGCTTGCCGCCGTTCAGCGCCACCATGTTGCAGCCGAAGGAGGTCTGCAACGGCGTGTAGCGGTAAAGCTGGTTGAGAATGACTTCGGCGTTGGCGTCGCGCTTCAGTTCGATGACGACGCGATAGCCCTGGCGGTCGGATTCGTCGCGAAGATCGGAAATGCCCTCGATCCGCTTCTCGCGGACGAGTTCGGCCATCTTCTCTATCATCGTCGCCTTGTTCACCTGATAGGGGATCTCGGTGATGATGATCTGCTCGCGATCGCCGCGCATCGGCTCGATATGGGCACGCCCGCGCATGATGACGGAGCCGCGGCCGGTCTCGTAGGCCTGACGGATTCCCGAACGGCCGAGGATCAGCGCCCCGGTCGGGAAATCCGGCCCCGGAATGATCTGCATCAGCTCCGGCAGTTCGATCGCGGGATTGTCGATCAGGGCGATACAGCCGTCGATCACCTCTACGAGGTTATGAGGTGGGATATTGGTCGCCATGCCGACGGCGATGCCGCCGGCCCCGTTGACGAGGAGGTTCGGGAACTTTGCCGGGACGACGACGGGCTCGTGCAGGGTGCCGTCGTAGTTGTCGCGGAAATCGACCGTGTCCTTGTCGAGATCGTCCAGCAGCGAATGCGCCGCCTTCTGAAGCCGGCACTCGGTATAACGCTCTGCCGCCGGCGGATCGCCGTCGACGGAGCCGAAGTTGCCCTGGCCGTCGATCAGCGGCAGCCGCAGAGACCAATCCTGCGCCATGCGTGCGAGCGCATCGTAAATCGCCATGTTGCCGTGCGGATGGTATTTACCCATCACGTCACCGGTGACGCGGGCGCATTTTACGTATTTCTTGTTCCAGTCGATGCCGAGCTCGCTCATCCCGTAGAGGATGCGGCGATGAACGGGTTTGAGACCGTCGCGCACGTCGGGAAGCGCGCGCGACACGATCACGCTCATGGCGTAATCGAGATACGACCGCTGCATTTCCTCGATGATGGAAATCGGCTCGATGCCTGGCGGATTTTTTCCGCCGCCGGGGGTGCTTTGCTCAGTCAATGGCGATCACGATCTTTGTTCAGAATCAATCGGTTTTTTATAGCCGAATGCGGCTCGGAGCGCCAATTTTCGGCCGGTGTTTTGAACAGTCTTTTGCCGCAGGAACAGGCTTTTCTAGGGCAAGGAAAGGAGCTCGCAAGGAAAGCTGCGCGCCTCGGGGATGGCGCTGGTTTAAGCCATTGCGTTGCACTTGGCTACCCGCTCTTTCCAAGCTCGCATCGCTTGCCTAACAATGCGGGCCGCACCACCGGGAAGAGCCGGGGTAGAAATCCGGAAGGGGATACGGATGTTCGATGTCGATCTCTTGGTCAATGCGCTGACGACGCTGCTCGTCACGCTTGATCCGCCCGGCCTTGCGCCGATCTTCCTGAGCCTGACCGTCGGCTTGAGCCGGCAGCAGCGCTTCCAGGTCGCGACCCGCGGCTCGCTCATCGCTTTTTTCATCCTCGCCGCCTTTGCGCTTTTTGGCGACGGCATCCTCGGTCTGCTCGGCATCTCGATCGGCGCCTTCCGGATCGCCGGCGGCATGCTGCTCTTCTGGATCGCTTTCGAGATGATTTTCGAGAAACGCCAGGAGCGAAAGGAAAAGGCCGGAGAGACGGCGATCACGAAGGACCACCTTCACAATATCGCGGTCTTTCCTCTCGCACTGCCGCTGATTGCCGGGCCGGGAGCGATCTCGGCAACCATCCTTCTCGGCAGCTCCTTTCCCTCGGCATTGGATCGGGTGCAGCTCATCGTCGTCATCGCCGCATCGATGGCCATATTGTTCCTGGCGCTGGTGATCGCCGAGCGCATCGACCGATTCCTGGGCGTCACCGGCCGGGCGATCCTTACCCGCCTCCTCGGCGTCATCCTTGCCGCACTCGCCGTTCAATTCGTCGTGGACGGCGTGCGCTCGGCGTTTCAGGTCTGAAGGCATAACGAGAACGGCCCGCGACGAAGCGGGCCGGATGGGTCTCGGACTGGCTGGAGCAGTCGATCAGAACGGAATGTCGTCGTCGAGATCGCGCGAGAAGTTGCCGCCCTGGTTCGGCTGGTTCGATTGACCGCCGGACCGGGCGCCGCCCGAGGAGGACCGCGACTGATCGTATTCCTCGTAGCCGCCACCGCCGTAGTCGCTGCCGCCGCGACCTGCGCCGCCGCCCTCGCCTCCGCGACCGTCGAGCATCGTCAGGGTCGAGTTGAAGCCCTGAAGGACGACCTCGGTCGAATAGCGGTCATTGCCGGTCTGATCCTGCCACTTGCGCGTCTGCAGCTGGCCTTCGATGTAGAGCTTGGCGCCTTTCTTCACATATTGTTCGACGACCTTGCAGAGGCCTTCGTTGAAGACGACGACCGTGTGCCACTCCGTCTTCTCGCGGCGCTCGCCCGAATTGCGGTCGCGCCAGGTTTCGGAGGTGGCAATTCTGAGGTTGGCGATCGGCCGGCCGTCCTGCGTGCGCCGGATTTCCGGGTCGGCCCCGACGTTTCCGATCAAGATCACCTTGTTGACGCTACCAGCCATATCGCTTTTCCCGTTTCTGCCGCCGGACCGCTCGGCCGGCTTTCCAATGTCTCATGTGCGAACACCTTAGCGGCCCGCCGCCGCCGATACGCCCCGTATCGCGCATAATCCACAGCTGATTTGGCGTGGATATGGCAGAGTTTGTTCTTTTTTTGTTCTAGTATTCCTCTATGATCCTGTCAACCGAATCGCAATTGAACCGCCTCTTTTGCCGATTGCGCCTCGACATGGGCGCGGCCGTCATTACATAGGGGGCTTTCAACCGACATACAAAGCTGGCCTTCCGATGAGCGAACTCAAGACCATCTCCATTCGCGGCGCTCGCGAGCACAATCTCAAGGGCATCGACCTTGATCTGCCGCGCAACAAGCTGATCGTGATGACCGGCCTTTCGGGCTCCGGGAAATCCTCGCTTGCCTTCGACACGATCTACGCCGAGGGCCAGCGGCGTTATGTCGAGAGCCTCTCGGCCTATGCGCGCCAGTTCCTCGAAATGATGCAGAAGCCCGACGTCGATCAGATCGACGGGCTCTCGCCGGCGATCTCGATCGAGCAGAAGACCACGTCGCGCAACCCGCGCTCGACTGTCGGAACCGTTACCGAGATCTACGACTATCTGCGCCTGCTCTTCGCGCGCGTCGGCGTGCCCTATTCTCCCGCTACGGGCCTGCCGATCGAAAGCCAGACCGTCAGCCAGATGGTCGACCGGGTGCTGGAGTTCGGCGAGGGAACGCGCCTCTATATGCTGGCCCCGCTCGTGCGCGGGCGCAAGGGCGAGTACAGAAAAGAACTCGCCGAGCTGATGAAGAAGGGCTTCCAGCGCGTAAAGGTAGACGGGCAATTTTACGAGATTGCCGACGTGCCGGCGCTCGACAAGAAATACAAACACGACATCGACGTGGTCGTCGACCGTGTCGTGGTGCGGCCCGATATCGGAACCCGTCTCGCCGACAGTATCGAAACCTGCCTTACGCTCGCCGACGGCTTGGCGATCGCCGAATTCGCCGACCGCCCCCTGCCTCCGGAAGAGACCTCCGCCGGCGGCTCGGTCAACAAGTCGCTGAACGAAACGCATGAGCGGGTGCTGTTTTCCGAGAAGTTCGCCTGTCCCGTCTCGGGTTTCACCATTCCCGAGATCGAGCCGCGGCTTTTCTCCTTCAACAATCCCTTCGGAGCCTGCACGACCTGCGACGGGCTGGGCAGCCAGCAGAAGATCGACGAGGCGCTGATCGTTCCGGAGCCGAACCGCACCCTCAGGGACGGCGCCATCGCACCCTGGGCGAAATCCACCTCGCCCTACTACAACCAGACGCTCGAGGCCCTCGGCACGGTTTTCGGCTTCAAGCTCGGCAGTCGCTGGAGCGAGCTTTCCGAGGAAGCACAGGACGCGATTCTCCACGGCACGAAGGACAAGATCACCTTCCACTATCAGGACGGCGCCCGATCCTACAACACGACGAAAACCTTCGAGGGCATCGTGCCGAATCTCGAACGCCGCTGGAAAGAGACCGACAGCGCCTGGGCGCGCGAGGAGATCGAGCGCTATATGTCGGCGGCGCCCTGCCCCGCCTGTGCCGGTTACCGGCTGAAGCCGGAAGCGCTTGCCGTCAAGATCCACGCGCTGCATATCGGCGAGGTTTCCGATATGTCTATTCGCGCCGCACGCGACTGGTTCGAGGTCTTGCCCGAGCATCTCAGCACGAAGCAGAACGAGATCGCCGTGCGCATCCTCAAGGAGATCCGCGAGCGCCTGCGCTTCCTGAACGACGTCGGCCTCGAATATCTGAGCCTTTCACGCAATTCCGGCACGCTTTCGGGCGGAGAAAGCCAGCGCATCCGGCTCGCGTCGCAGATCGGCTCAGGGTTGACGGGCGTTCTCTATGTTCTCGACGAGCCCTCGATCGGCCTTCACCAGCGCGACAATGCCCGCCTCCTGGATACGCTGAGGCATCTGCGCGACATCGGCAACACGGTCATTGTCGTGGAGCATGATGAGGATGCGATCCTGACGGCCGATTACGTCGTCGACATCGGCCCGGCGGCCGGCATTCACGGTGGCGAGGTCATTGCGGAAGGGACCCCTTCCGATATCATGTCCAATCCGAAATCGCTGACGGGGAAATATCTCTCCGGCGAGCTTTCCGTTGCCGTGCCCGGCGAACGGCGCAAACCGAAGAAGAAGAAGGAAGTCACCGTCGTCGGCGCGCGCGCCAACAATCTGAAGAACGTGACCGCATCGATCCCGCTCGGTGTCTTCACCGCCGTCACCGGGGTATCGGGCGGGGGCAAGTCCACCTTCCTGATCGAGACGCTCTACAAGGCTGCCGCCCGCCGCGTCATGGGCGCGCGCGAAAATCCGGCCGAACACGACCGGATCGACGGCTTCGAGCATATCGACAAGGTGATCGACATCGACCAGTCGCCGATCGGCCGCACGCCGCGCTCCAACCCGGCGACCTATACCGGAGCCTTCACGCCCATTCGCGACTGGTTCGCCGGGTTGCCGGAAGCAAAGGCGCGCGGCTACCAGCCGGGCCGCTTCTCCTTCAACGTCAAGGGCGGCCGCTGCGAGGCCTGTCAGGGTGACGGCGTCATCAAGATCGAGATGCACTTCCTGCCGGATGTCTACGTCACCTGCGACGTCTGTCACGGCAAGCGCTACAATCGCGAGACGCTGGACGTTCACTTCAAGGGAAAGTCGATCGCCGATGTGCTCGACATGACGGTGGAGGAAGGCGTCGAGTTCTTCGCGGCCGTTCCGGCGGTGCGCGACAAGCTGGTGACACTGAACCAGGTGGGCCTCGGCTATATCAAGATTGGCCAGCAGGCGAACACGCTTTCGGGCGGCGAAGCCCAGCGCGTCAAGCTCGCCAAGGAGCTGTCGAAACGCTCAACCGGGCGCACGCTCTATATTCTCGACGAGCCGACAACAGGCTTGCATTTCCACGACGTAGCCAAGCTTCTTGAAGTTCTGCATGAGCTGGTCAATCAGGGTAACTCCGTGGTGGTCATCGAGCACAATCTCGAAGTCATCAAGACGGCCGACTGGATCATCGACTTCGGCCCGGAAGGCGGCGACGGCGGCGGCGAGGTCATTGCGCAGGGGACGCCGGAAGAGGTCGTGAAGGAGCAGCGCTCCTATACCGGCCAGTTCCTGAAGGAGCTTCTGGAGCGCCGGCCAGTGAAAAAGGTGGTTGCAGCGGAGTGATGTGGCCGGGCCGGACGCCTCGTGAAATCGGGTGGCGTCTCTGATTCGCCGCGGCTACAGCGGTTTTGCGCGTCTGAGTGAGCATCGAGGAGGAAGAGGATGGCAAATTCGGGACAAATCCGCATCGGCATCGGCGGATGGAACTTCGAACCCTGGGAAGGCACCTTCTATCCGGACGATCTTCCGAAGAAGCGGCAGCTCGAATTCGCCGGCAAGGAATTGCGGACGATCGAGGTCAACGGCACCTATTACAGCTCACAGAAGCCGGCGACTTTTGCCAAGTGGGCGTCGGAGGTTCCCGACGGCTTCATTTTTTCGCTGAAGGCGAGCCGCTTCGTGACCAATCGCAGGGTCCTGTCCGAAGCCGGTGAATCCATGGAGCGGTTCCTGACCCAAGGACTGACGGAACTCGGCGACCGCCTCGGTCCCATCCTCTGGCAGTTCGCGCCGACCAAGAAATTCGACGCGGAGGATTTCGAGGGATTCTTGAAGCTCCTGCCGGAAAAGCAGGACGGCCTTAAGCTCCGCCACGTGGTCGAGGTCCGCAACCCCAGCTTCCAGGTTCCGGACTTCGTCAAGCTCATTGAAAAATACAAGGTGGCCGTCGTTCTTGCCGAGCATGCGGACTACCCGATGATCGCCGATGTCACGAGTGATTTCGTCTATGCACGGCTGCAGAAGGGCAGCGACGAGGTGAAGACCTGCTATCCGCCGAAGGATCTCGATCGCTGGGCCGAGCGGCTGAAGACCTTTGCCGCCGGCGGTGAGCCGGACGACCTGGAGAAAGCTGCGTCGGAACGCAAGCCCGAGACGGCACCTCGCGACGTCTTTGCCTTCTTCATCTCCTCAGGCAAGGTCAACGCGCCGAACGGCGCCAGGGAACTGCAGAAACGCGTGGCCTAGGCGTGGCCATCGCCGAGGTCTTGTTCATGAACCCCTCTGTCAGGCCAGAGGGGCAGCAAGATCACCGCATCCGAATCACCAAACGGGCCGCTTCACACACCCACCTGATTCGCAATCGCGAGTAGCGCTGGGCTACGTCTTTTACCCGCTTTTTCATCCATAAAAATTTGAATTTCGGCCTGCCGCTAGCTCATCTTCGCAGGCAAGCGGTGGAAGTCCCTGTTTTTCAACGGATTGATCGATGTCCCCGTTTTCCACAGTCCACCCACACAAGATATAGCGCCCAAACTTCCGTCACAAACCACCCCTTGACGCCCCGAGGCGATTCACGGTTAATGGATTTCACGTTGCGACGGCGGCGGACCGGGAAGTTCAGAGGCCGGTTCACACCCCCAAATCGTCGGTTCCGACATGCGGCCCGGGCGAATGAGCCCGAGCGGCTGCAGTGG
This sequence comes from Sinorhizobium sp. 22678, assembly GCF_052044265.1. Taxonomy (NCBI): domain Bacteria; kingdom Pseudomonadati; phylum Pseudomonadota; class Alphaproteobacteria; order Hyphomicrobiales; family Rhizobiaceae; genus Sinorhizobium; species Sinorhizobium sp. 22678. Next base: position 54,232 of record NZ_JBQEMS010000013.1, read on the forward strand.
CGGAATTTGCGCGAAATTTGGGTCGCCAAAGCGGCATTTCGAGCTGGCGTAAAGAGCCTGTTAATACTATATTTAGTGTTTGCAGCCAGCATCATCACAAGATACAGGGTTACCCAGGAGCTGGGTTTCCTCACATCGACAGAAATTTTCAGGCTGGCTGCGAGATCCATCGCGGCCGGGCGAGGTTAACTGCGCTTTAGCGCATGGCAACAAAGGACGGGACAATGAAGATCGAGCGTCGTTTCACAAAGGCAGGGCAATCCGCCTATGCCGAGATTGAGTTCCGCAAGGCGACGAGTGAGATCAAGAACCCGGACGGGTCCGTGGTCTTCCGCCTTGCGGATATCGACGTGCCAGCGCAGTTCTCGCAGGTCGCCGCCGATATTCTCGCCCAGAAATATTTCCGCAAGGCCGGCGTGCCGGCAAAACTGAAGCGCGTCGAGGAAAACGACGTGCCGTCCTTCCTCTGGCGCTCGGTTCCGGACGCCGACGCGCTGAAGGCGCTGCCGAAGGAAGAGCAGTACGGTTCCGAAACCGATGCCCGCCAGGTTTTCGATCGCCTGGCCGGCACCTGGGCCTATTGGGGCTGGAAGGGCGGCTATTTCGACACGGAAGAGGACGCCGGCGCCTTCCGTGACGAGCTCGCCTACATGCTCGCCACCCAGCGCGTTGCTCCGAACTCGCCGCAATGGTTCAACACCGGCCTCCACTGGGCCTATGGCATCGACGGCCCCGGCCAGGGCCACTTCTACGTCGATCCCTTCACCGGCAAGCTGACGAAGTCCAAGTCTGCCTACGAACACCCGCAGCCGCACGCCTGCTTCATTCAGTCGGTCGCGGACGACCTCGTCAACGAGGGCGGCATCATGGATCTCTGGGTGCGCGAGGCGCGCCTCTTCAAATACGGCTCCGGTACCGGCTCGAACTTCTCGCATCTGCGCGCCGAAGGCGAAAGGCTCTCGGGCGGCGGCAAGTCCTCCGGCCTCATGAGCTTCCTGAAGATCGGCGACCGCGCCGCGGGCGCCATCAAGTCGGGCGGCACGACGCGCCGCGCCGCCAAGATGGTCGTCGTCGATATCGACCATCCCGACATCGAGGAATATATCAGCTGGAAGGTCAAGGAAGAGCAGAAGGTCGCCGCCCTCGTCACCGGCTCGAAGATCGTCGCCAAGCACCTGAAGGCGATCATGAAGGCCTGCATCAATTGCGACGGCAGCGACGATGCCTGCTTCGATCCCAAGCAGAACCCGGCGCTGAAGCGCGAGATCCGCGCCGCCAAGCAGGCGCTGGTTCCGGAGAATTATGTCAAACGCGTCATTCAGTTCGCGCGTCAGGGTTATAAGGACATCCAGTTCAAGACCTATGACACGGATTGGGATTCGGAGGCCTATCTCACGGTTTCCGGCCAGAATTCCAACAACTCGGTCTCGATCAAGGACGACTTCCTGCGCGCCGTGGAGGCGGATGGCGATTGGCACCTGACCGCCCGCAAGGACGGCCGCGTCATGAAGACCCTGAAGGCGCGCGATCTCTGGGAGTCGATCTCCCACGCCGCGTGGGCCTCGGCCGATCCGGGCCTGCACTTCAACACGACGATGAACGACTGGCACACCTGCCCGGCTGCAGGCCCGATCCGCGCATCGAACCCGTGCTCGGAATACATGTTCCTCGACGACACGGCTTGCAATCTCGCCTCGCTCAACCTGATGCAGTTCAAGGATGCCGCGACCAAGCGGATCAATATCGGCGACTACGAGCATGCCGTCCGTCTTTGGACGGTCGTTCTCGAAGTCTCGGTGATGATGGCGCAGTTCCCGTCCCGCGAGATCGCCGAGCTCTCCTACGAATACCGCACGCTCGGCCTCGGCTATGCGAATATCGGCGGCCTGCTGATGTCGTCAGGCATTCCCTATGACTCCCCCGAGGGCCGCGCCATCGCCGGCGCGCTGACCGCGATCATGACCGGCGTCGCCTATGCCACCTCGGCCGAGATCTCCGCAAAGCTCGGCCCCTTCCCCGGCTTTGCGCCCAACCGCGACAACATGCTGCGCGTCATGCGCAATCACCGCCGCGCGGCTCACGGCGAGACCGCCGGTTATGAGGGCCTGTCCGTCAACCCGGTCGCGCTCGTCCACGGCGATTGCCCAGACCAGGACCTGATCGCCCATGCCAAGAGCGCCTGGGACAAGGCGGTCGAGTTCGGCGAGAAGCACGGCTACCGCAACGCTCAGGCCACCGTGATCGCGCCGACCGGTACGATCGGGCTCGTAATGGATTGCGACACGACCGGGATCGAGCCCGATTTCGCCCTGGTGAAATTCAAGAAGCTCGCCGGCGGCGGCTACTTCAAGATCATCAACCGTGCGGTTCCCGAGGCGTTGCGCACGCTCGGCTACTCGGAAAGCCAGATCGCCGAGATGGAGGCTTATGCCGTCGGCCACGGCAACCTCAACCAGGCGCCCGCCATCAACCCGACGACGTTGAAGGCCAAGGGCTTCACCGACGAGAAGATCGAAGCCGTCAATGCGGCGCTTAAAGCTGCCTTCGACATCAAGTTCGTCTTCAACCAGTGGACGCTCGGCGCCGATTTCCTCAAGGCGACGCTGAAGGTCAGCGACGAGCAGCTTGCCTCAATGGACTTCAACCTGCTCGAGCATCTGGGCTTCTCCAGAAAGGACATCGAAGCCGCCAACATCCATGTCTGCGGCGCGATGACGCTCGAAGGGGCACCGTTCCTGAAAGCAGAGCACCTGCCGGTCTTCGATTGCGCCAATCCCTGCGGCAAGATCGGCAAGCGCTACCTCTCGGTCGAAAGCCATATCCGCATGATGGCGGCCGCCCAGCCCTTCATTTCGGGTGCAATCTCCAAGACGATCAACATGCCGAACGAGGCGACCGTCGAGGATTGCAAGAACGCCTACATGCTCTCCTGGAAGCTCGCGCTGAAGGCGAATGCGCTCTACCGCGACGGTTCCAAGCTCTCGCAGCCGCTGAACGCCTCGCTGATCGAGGATGAGGAAGACGAGGACGCGATCGAAGAGCTGATGCAGGCGCCGGCAGCCGCCCAGGCGGTCGCCGTCACCGAGAAGATCATCGAGCGCGTCATCGAGAAGGTAGTGCGCGCCCGCGAGAAACTGCCGAACCGTCGCCAGGGCTATACCCAGAAGGCGATCGTCGGCGGCCACAAGGTGTATCTGCGCACCGGCGAATTCGGTGATGGGCGCCTCGGCGAGATCTTCATCGACATGCACAAGGAAGGTGCGGCCTTCCGGGCGATGATGAACAACTTCGCCATCGCCATCTCGCTCGGCCTGCAATATGGCGTGCCGCTCGAAGAATATGTGGAGGCCTTCACCTTCACCAAGTTCGAGCCGGCCGGCATGGTCCAGGGCAACGACGCGATCAAGAACGCAACGTCGATCCTCGACTATGTCTTCCGTGAGCTTGCCGTTTCCTATCTCGGCCGCCACGACCTTGCTCATGTCGACACCTCCGACTTCAGCAACACCGCGCTCGGCCGCGGCATTCAGGAAGGAAAGACCAACCTCGTCTCCACCGGCTGGACCCGCGGCTACAAGCCGTCCATCGTCGGCGGCACGGGCGAGCGCTCCGAACCGAAGGGGGCTTCGACGGCCGCCCCGGCCCGCGCCTCGGCCGGCGCTTCCGTCACCTCGATCTCCGGCAATGCCGTGCGCAAGCTGGAGCCGGCAATCGCCGCCGCCACCTCCGAAGTCGTCGCCTTCAAGCGCGATTACGAGGAACGGGCCGTCGAACTCGCCGAGGAGATTGCCGAAGAAGCGGAACAGGAGGTGACTGCCCTCTTCTCCGACAAGGCCGCGGCAGAGGCCGCTGCGGCAAAGTCCGAGGCAAAGAAGGTCGAAGCCGAACGCCGCGCCCGCTCGATCATGCAGGGCTATACCGGCAACATGTGCTCCGAGTGCCAGAACTTCACGATGGTGCGAAACGGCACGTGCGAGAAGTGTGACACATGCGGCGCCACGAGCGGGTGCAGCTGAGATAGGCGGCGGAAGTTGTAATCAGCCATTGGTTACGACGCACTCCCACTGAAATGACGCAGTAACAGATATGGCCGCCTCCCTGGAAGCGGCCATATCGCTGTTCTGCAGGGGGATTTTGAAAGTCGCAGCGGCTGAGAATAGTCCTATGCGTCGTTCGAAATATGATCGTTCGGCATTGAGCTGTTCTATCCGTGGGCTTCCCGGAAGAGGAAACTCGGACTATGCGGGCCGCGTCTTCTCCATCGAGCGCCTCACCGAGATCCGCGCCCACCACGCCGCCAGATTCTCCTGTTCCCGGAGCATCTCCTGCCCCTCCCGCGCCCTGAGGAAATAATCGAATATCGGGGCGGCATAGAGGTCGGCGAGCGACATGGTCTCGCCTGCGAGCCATGGCGACGCCCCCATGAGATCGGACAACGCCTTCAGGCAGGTCCTTGCTTTCGGCAGCGCTGCAGCGAATACCGCTTCGTCGGCAACTGCGCCGCTTGCCGGCTTTGAGACGCGCTCGACGTAGATCCCCCAGACCAAAGCGGGATAGGCGTAGTTGTCCGCGATGCTGACGATCTGGTTGCAGCGGGCGCGTTCCCGTGGATCGAGGGGCTGAAGCTGCCTCCCGTCGAATACCTCGTCGACATAGCGCGCTATCGCGCCGGTCTCATAAAGCCTGAAGCCTGCATGGTAGAAGGCGGGAATGCGGCCGAAGGGATGTCGCTCGAGGTAGTGCGCTGGCGGCCCCTCGGCAGCGAAGATGTCGACGGGGACGAGTTCGTAGCCGATCTCCTTCTCGGCCAGCACCAGCCGCACGATCCGCACGTAGACACTGTAGTCCGCTCCGAACAGGCGCGGTCTTTCCGTCATTGCATTCTCCCCTTGCATCAATATTTCGTCCTAAGATGTAGCCGGCTTTCGCGGCATCGATGCGACGAGACGCGGGCAGCGTTCGTCTCACGAAGGAAAAAGCAAAGGAGTCAATGTGAAAGCGATGGACTGCCGCCTCGGGATACCGCAATTTATGCGCGTCTGACGAAGCAGAATCGGAGAGTTCATGTCCCTCAAATATTTGACCGCCCTATTGGCGCTTGCCGTCCTGTCGGGGTGCACCAGCACCGGCGGAAACAACACGACCTATGCTCAATGGTACGGACCGAATCCGGTTCCCAATTTCAGCGCCGCGAGCCCCGGCGGTGTTCGCGTAGGCTATTAAGCACCTGGACCGGCCAAGGAAGCTCGCGGAATTTCGCAGCCGCCTATGTTCTTCAAGGTGTGGATAAACCGGTTCCCCTGACGGAGGCGGCACAGTCGCAGCGCCTCCGTTTTGCCGTTGCGAGCCGCCGCCGCTTGGGTCGCATTGGATTTGGCCACGCAGAGGCGACGATGATCTCGGAGGCGATCACCTCGGCGGGATTAGACCATGATAGTAATCCCCGTCACCGCCGACCACCCGGTCCCCGGTGTGCGAGCACGCCGCCAGCGTGGCGAGTGCGAGCAACAACACGATCTTGCGCATAGGCCCCCATACCTTTCCTAACAGTTTGACGGCCATTGATATTCTGCCATTCGCGCCGGATCAATTCCAAACCTGTCGATCTGCAACTTATGCGACCGGTTGCCGGCCGAAGTTGGGACATGCGGTGCGCGGGCGCCTCTCGTGAGGCGCACCGCGACAGCCCTCTTGCGACGCGACTGAAACGAGTTCGTGCGCCGCGTTTCGGGCTTCGCTTCATGCTGTCGTTCTTAAAGCCGCTATGGGGCTGGGCGACATGCTTCAGAAAGGCGTCGGGGGTACGACGCCGGTATAGTATTGGCCTTCCCCCGCATAATACCGTTCGGCGCTGGGCCTTCCCGTTTGCGAGCACGCGCTGAGAGCAAAGATCGCCAACAACAATACGATCGCGCGCATGGATTTACGTCCTTTCGTGAGTGACCTTCTTCAATATGACTTTTATGAACTAAATTTTTTGCCGGCGCAGAAGCCGCGCCGGCTCTCGGTTACGGCTGCGATTGTACATACCGTTCAACCGACGGTACACAAAATTGCGCAACGTTTAGCCCGCAGCCCTCGAATCGTTACGATTTTCTTAAAATTCGATCACCCGATTTCACCTGCTCGCAATCGCAGTCTGGCACAGGAAAGGATTATCGTGCCCGAGGACTGACAGGATGACCCAGGTCGTTACCATCTCCGCGACGACGGCGGCCTATGCGGCGGATGCATCGAAGCCGCCCACGCGCCTGCGTGGCGATGGACCTGTCGACGAGGCAATCACACTGCTTTCCGCGCGCGGCCAAGAGCAGGCGGCAGTCCCGAAGATCAGAAGCGCGCTGCCGCTGCACCTCATGCTGATCGGCGCAGAGCGCCGTCTGCCGCAACAGACGCAGGCCGAAACGCTGCGCCGCTATCTCGAAAACGCCGAGGACGAAGACGGCCACGAAGAAGATCGCCGGCAGGAAGATGGACCTGCCGGCGACGAACCGGAGCAAGTTGCGCTCACCGACATGCTCGACCGGTTCATTCAGAGAACCTGAACCGATCAAGGATCACGCCGGCAGCTACTGATGGCTATGCCCGGAATGAGCGCTGCCCGCCGCCGTGCCGACCGGCAGGACATAGTCGACCTCGCCGGCCTTCTCGAAGGTAAGCGTCACCGGCACCATGTCGCCCTCGGCAAAGGGCTTCTTCACCTCCATGAACATGAGATGCAGGCTGCCGTTCTTCAGCTCGACTGCTTCACCGGCGGGAACGGCGATCCCGTCCTCGAGCTTGCGCATTTTCATGACGTCGTTCTCCATCGTCATTTCGTGAAGTTCGACTCGGCCCGCGGCCGGGCTCTCGACGGCAAGCAGGCGGTCGTCGGCACTGCCGTCGTTCCTGACCACGAAGCCGCCGCCGCCGACCTTGGCACCGGGCAGCATGGCCTTCACGGCTCCGCCCGAGATCTCGAGATCGCCGACCTTGACCGCTTCGGCCGCGGACTGATGATGCCCTGCGTGAGCGGAGTGCTCATCGCCGCCCGTCGCCATGGTGACGGTGATCGTTGGCGCCGGATGCTCGAGGGAATGGGCGTCCTGGCCCTCCGCCGCCACCTGATCCCAGACCACCTTGCCGTCGGCGCCGCAAAGCTGCGTCGTCGGAAAGGTAAGCACGGTCTCCTTGTCGAAACCCGCGAGTTTCCCGCGCATGACGAAGGTGTCGTAATGTTCGTCGGGAAGGTTGCCGCCTTTCCAGCGGATTTCCAGCGGACCGGAGGAAACCTTGGTGCCGTGATCGTCATAGGTCTTCCGGTAGTCGCCCTTGATGATCTCCAGCTCCCAGCCGGGCTTCGGCTGGGGCTTGGCAAAGACGAACCCCTCCGGCAACTGCACCCGTATTTCGGTCGTCGCCTTGCCGTCGCAGCCATGCGGCACCTGAAGGGTGGCGTTGACGGTCGTTTCGGCCGGCGCGCTATCCTTCTCGAATGTCGCATGGGCATGGGCGGGACCGGCCACGGCAACTGTGAGGCCGGTGGCAAGCAAGGAAAGTCTGATCTTGTTCATGTCGTAATCTCCGAACCACGTGCCGGAACGCGGCCTTCGTGGATCAATGCCGCATAGCAGCGCAAGAAATTCTGGGTTGGATTCGAGGAGATCTACGGTTGGGCCGGCGGACCGCGCGGTGGCGGCAACAGGCGCAGGGGCAGAAGCACCGCCTCGGCGGCGACGATCGGCGTTCCGGCAATCCAGTTGCCGTTTTCGGCCGTCGAGCTTTCATCGGGCGCCGCCGGCAGGAGCACGGAGGCGGCGAGCCGGCACGCTTCGCAGACGGGAGCCAATGACGACGACTTGCCGTGGCCGGTGTCATGATCGACGCCGCCCGTGCCGAAGCAGATATCGGCGAAGGTGCCGTCGGGGAGAAGATATTCGGCGGAGATCGCCGGGCCGATGGCTTTCGCAAGGGCTGGCTTGTGAGCGAAGGACAGGAATAGGAGTGCGAAGGCTGCGAGCAGCCGCACCCCAATTCCCCATTTCCGCTCGCGCCCCGTCATGGCCACCTCTCTTCGGTCTTCCCTATCCGCTGCCCAGGAAAATTGCAAAGGCCGATTTTGCCGCACCGGTCGCGGAGGATGAGGCCAGGGCGACAAAAATATGTTTGGTCGCGACATAGGCCCTTGCCAAAATCCGGCCTTCGCCGTTATCTGGATTCGACCTTGTTGGGAGAAACCGGTTCGATCCGGTGCCGAAGGAGCAACCGCCCCGGAAACTCTCAGGCCAAAGGACCAGCAAGGTGCCGGTAGGACTCTGGAGAGAAGCGTTCGCGCTCGCCGAAGGGATAACAATCTCAGGCAAAGGGACAGAGGGGGCTCGAATTTGTCGGCGCATGACGCCGGTATTGTGAGCCGGCGCGAAGACGCGCCAGACCTGGAGGCCGGACTTGGAAGACGTTTCCACCTTGAAACACACGCCGTTGCACGCGCTGCATCTTTCGCTCGGTGCGCGCATGGTGCCCTTCGCCGGTTACGACATGCCGGTCCAATACCCGGAAGGCGTATTGAAGGAGCACCTGCATACCCGCGCCGCCGCCGGCCTTTTCGACGTGTCACACATGGGGCAGATCGTCGTGCGGCCGAAATCGGGAAAAGTCGAGGACGCGGCGCTGGCGCTCGAAAAGCTCGTGCCGGCGGATGTGCTCGGCCTCCGGGAGGGCCGGCAACGCTACGGCCTCTTCACCAATGCCGCCGGCGGTATTCTCGACGACCTGATGATCGTCAATCGGGGCGATCATCTCTTCCTGGTCGTCAACGCGGCCTGCAAGGATGCCGATCTTGCGCATCTCAGGGACGGCCTCGGCAGCGCCTGCGACGTGACCATGCTGACAGACCGTGCCCTGATCGCCCTTCAAGGGCCCCGGGCCGGAGCGGTTCTGTGCGAGCTGTGGGCGGACGTCGCGTCGATGCGCTTCATGGATGTCGCCGAAGCCGACCTTCACGACGTGAGCTGTATCATCTCCCGCTCCGGCTACACCGGCGAGGATGGCTTCGAGATTTCCATTCCCGCCGACGCGGCTGTGGATGTGACGCAGCGCCTGCTCGAACATCCCGACGTCCTGCCCATCGGGCTCGGCGCTCGCGACTCGCTCCGCCTCGAAGCGGGGCTTTGTCTCTATGGCAACGATATCGACACGAATACGAGCCCGATCGAAGCGGGCCTCGAATGGGCAATCCAAAAAAGCCGCCGCGCCGGCGGTGAGCGCGCCGGGGGCTTTCCGGGCGCCGGCCGGATACTGGCCGAGCTCACCGACGGAGTTTCCAGGCGGCGTGTCGGCCTGAGGCCCGAAGGCCGGGCGCCCGTGCGCGGCAATGCCAATCTCTTTGCCGATGCGGAGGGCAGGACGGCGGCAGGAACCGTCACCTCCGGCGGCTTCGGTCCGAGCGTGGATGGACCGGTCGCCATGGGCTATGTCGCCGCCGAGCACGCCGAAATCGGCACCAGACTGTTCGCAGAGGTGCGCGGCAAATACCTGCCCATCGCCGTCACTGCCCTGCCCTTCATCAAACAAACCTACAAACGCTGATCAGGAGAACCTGCGTATGCTGAAATTCACCGAGGAACACGAATGGCTGAAGATCGAGGGCGACGTCGCGACCGTAGGCATCACGGAGCATGCCGCGGGCCAGCTCGGCGATCTTGTCTTCGTGGAGCTGCCGGAAGCGGGTGCCAGCTTCTCCAAGGGCGACTCGGCCGCGACGGTCGAGTCCGTGAAGGCGGCATCGGACGTCTATTGTCCGCTTGATGGCGAAATCGTCGAGGTCAATCAGGCGATCGTCGACGATCCGTCGCTCGTCAACAGCGATCCGCAAGGCGCGGCCTGGTTCTTCAAACTGAAGCTCGCCGATCCGGACGCTGCCAATGCGCTCCTGGACGAAGCGGCCTACAAGGAGTTCGTCGCCTGATGAGCATGCCCAAGGACTTTACCTTTACCGATTACAAGCCTTACGACTTCGCCAATCGACGTCACATCGGCCCTTCGCCGGCCGAGATGGACGAGATGCTGAAGGTCGTCGGCTATCCCAGTCTCGACGCGCTCATCGACGACACCGTGCCGCCGTCGATCCGCCAGCGGACGCCGCTTGCCTGGGGCGAGCCGATGACGGAGCGCGAGGCACTCGACAAGCTGCGCGAGACGGCGAACCGCAACCGGAAGCTCGTGTCCCTGATCGGTCAGGGCTACTACGGGACCATCACCCCGCCGGTCATCCAGCGCAATATCCTCGAGAACCCGGCCTGGTACACCGCCTATACGCCCTATCAGCCGGAAATCAGTCAGGGGCGGCTGGAAGCCCTGCTCAATTACCAGACCATGGTTTGCGATCTGACCGGGCTGGACGTCGCGAACGCCTCGCTGCTCGACGAGGCGACGGCTGCAGCCGAAGCCATGGCCATTGCGGAGCGCGTGGCAAAGTCAAAGGCGAAGGCGTTTTTCATCGATGAGAACTGCCATCCCCAGACGATTGCGCTCCTGAAGACCCGGGCGGAGCCGCTCGGCTGGCAGATCGTCGTCGGCGATCCCTTCGAGGATCTGGACGCTGCCGGCGTCTTCGGCGCGATCTTCCAGTACCCCGGCACTTACGGCCATGTCCGCGACTTCTCGGGCCTGATCGCCAAACTCCACGAGCAGGGTGCAATCGCCGCCGTCGCAGCCGATCCGCTGGCGCTGGCGCTTCTGAAATCTCCGGGTGAAATGGGCGCCGACATCGCGATCGGTTCGACCCAGCGCTTCGGCGTTCCGGTCGGCTACGGTGGTCCGCACGCCGCCTATATGGCGGTCAAGGACGCCTACAAGCGCTCCATGCCCGGCCGCCTCGTGGGTGTGTCGGTCGATGCACGGGGCAACCGCGCCTACCGGCTGTCGCTCCAGACCCGTGAGCAGCATATCCGGCGCGAGAAGGCGACATCGAACATCTGTACCGCGCAGGTACTGCTTGCCGTCATGGCCTCGATGTATGCGGTCTTCCATGGTCCGGACGGATTAAAGGCGATCGCCCAGAGCGTGCACCAGAAGACGGTGCGGCTTGCCATGGGATTGGAAAAGCTCGGCTATACCGTCGAACCGGATGTCTTCTTCGATACGATCACCGTCGAAGTCGGCAAGCTGCAGGGCATCATCCTCAAAGCCGCCGTGGCCGAGGAGGTAAACCTTCGCAAGATCGGAACGACCAGGATCGGCATCAGTCTCGACGAACGTTCGCGGCCGGTCACGCTCGAGGCCGTCTGGCGCGCCTTCGGCGGCGATTTCAAGGTCGAGGAATTCGAACCGGACTACCGCCTGCCGCAGGAACTGCTGCGCACCAGCGCCTATCTCACCCATCCGATCTTTCACATGAACCGCGCCGAGAGCGAGATGACGCGCTACATGCGCCGCCTCGCCGATCGCGATCTTGCGCTCGACCGCGCAATGATCCCGCTCGGCTCCTGCACGATGAAGCTCAACGCGACAGCGGAAATGCTGCCGATCACCTGGCCGGAGTTTTCGGAAATCCATCCCTTCGTGCCGACCGACCAGGCACTCGGCTATCAGCATCTGATCGAAGACCTGTCGCAAAAGCTCTGCGCGATCACCGGTTATGATGCGATCTCGATGCAGCCGAACTCGGGTGCTCAAGGTGAATATGCCGGTCTGCTCGCGATCCGCGCCTACCATATCGCCAACGGCAACGCACATCGCGACGTCTGCCTGATACCGACATCGGCGCACGGCACGAATCCGGCCTCGGCGCAAATGGCCGGCATGAAGGTGGTGGTCGTCAAGGTAAGCGACGCCGGCGAGATCGACATGGACGATTTCCGCGCCAAGGCGGAGCAGTATGCGGACTCCCTCTCCTGCTGCATGATCACTTATCCCTCGACGCACGGCGTGTTCGAGGAGAACGTCCGCGAGGTCTGCGAGGTCGTGCATAAGCACGGCGGCCAGGTCTATCTGGACGGCGCCAACATGAATGCGATGGTTGGCCTTTCCCGCCCCGGCGACATCGGCTCCGATGTCAGTCATTTGAACCTGCACAAGACCTTCTGCATTCCGCATGGCGGCGGCGGCCCCGGCATGGGCCCGATCGGCGTCAAGTCGCATCTCGCCCCCTTCCTTCCGGGACACCCGCAGACCGACGGGCACGAGGGCGCCATTTCCGCCGCACCGTTCGGGTCGGCCTCGATCCTGCCGATCTCCTGGAGCTACTGCCTGATGATGGGCGGCGAAGGCCTGACGCAAGCGACCAAGGTCGCGATTCTCAACGCCAATTACGTCGCCGCCCGGCTGAAGGGTGCTTATGACGTGCTCTACAAGTCGGCGAAAGGCCGGGTCGCGCATGAATGCATCGTCGACACCCGTCCGCTCGCCGAGCGCGCCGGCGTCACGGTCGACGACGTCGCCAAGCGCCTGATCGACTGCGGCTTCCATGCGCCGACGATGAGCTGGCCGGTCGCGGGCACACTGATGATCGAACCCACGGAATCGGAAACGAAGGCCGAGCTCGACCGCTTCTGCGACGCCATGCTGGCAATCCGCGAAGAGGCCCGCGCCATCGAGGACGGCCGGATGGACAAGGTCAACAATCCGCTGAAGAACGCGCCGCATACGGTCGAGGACCTCGTCGGCGACTGGGACCGGCCCTATTCGCGCGAGCAGGCCTGCTTCCCACCGGGCGCCTTTCGCGTGGACAAATACTGGTCGCCGGTCAACCGTGTCGACAATGTCTATGGCGACCGTAATCTCGTCTGCACCTGCCCGCCGATCGAGAGCTACGCGGAAGCGGCGGAATGACGATGTGATCCGATCGGGTGCGGTTCAAGCGCCGCGCCTGCGTGCCACGTCAAAAGCCCGGCTAAGCCGGGCTTTTTGCTGGTCTAAGCATTTCCAGGAGAAGTGTGCAGCGGTTTTCGGTCGGAAGGTAATTTCAAGGCCTTAGAGGGTTCACTAACGGTTCCTCTAAAAAAGAAAAAGCCGCCCGGAGGCGGCCTCTTCCTATCTCTGAGAGATGCGATTACTCGGCGCTCTCGTCCGCAGCCTTCTTCTTGGCCGGGGCCTTCTTCTTCGGCGCGGCGGCTTCTTCGCCCTCGCCGGCTTCGGCCTTGGCGGCTGCCTTCTTCTTGGAGGCCGTCTTCTTGGCCGGCTTTTCGTCGGCTTCGTCGTCAGCCGTCAGCTCTTCCTTCGAGACCTTCTTGTCGGTCACCGAAACCTCGGTGAGCAGGTGGTCGACAACCTTCTCCTCGAAGAGCGGTGCGCGCAGCGAGGCGGCAGCACCGGGCGTGTTGCGGAAGTATTCGAGGATTTCCTTTTCCTGTCCCGGGAACTGGCGCAGCTGCTCGAACAGCGAACGCTGCATCTCGTCATCGCTGACCTGGACGCCGGCCTTTTCGCCGATTTCGGAGAGAACCAGGCCGAGGCGGACGCGACGCTCGGCGAGCTTGCGATATTCGGCGCGCGCTTCTTCTTCCGTCGTGTCTTCATCGGCAAAGGTCTTGCCGGCCTGCTGCAGGTCGGTGTTGATCTGGCGCCAGATGTTCTCGAACTCGGCATCGACGAGGCGCTCGGGCGTATCGAACTGATAGAGTTCGTCGAGCTGATCGAGAAGCTGGCGCTTGACCTTCTGGCGGGTGATCGAGCCGAACTGGCTTTCGATCTGGCCGCGGACGATTTCCTTCAGCTTGTCGACGGATTCGAGGCCGAGCTTCGTTGCCAGCTCGTCGTTGATCTCGATCGGGGCAGCGGCAGCGACATCCTTGACGGTGATGTCGAAGGTTGCTTCCTTGCCGGCAAGGTTGGCTGCCGGGTAATCGGCCGGGAACGTGACCGTGATGGTCTTTTCATCGCCGGCCTTTACGCCGACAAGCTGCTCCTCGAAGCCCGGGATGAAGCGGTTGGACCCGAGCACGAGCTCCGCATCTTCGTCCTTGCCGCCGTCAAAGGCTTCGCCGTCGACCTTGCCGAGATAGTCGACCGTGACGCGGTCGCCATTGGCAGCCTTGCCCTTCTTCGATTCGTAAGTGCGGGCGCTCTCGGCGATGCGCTGGATCTGCTCGTTGACTTCATCCTCGCTGACGTCGACGACCTCACGGGTGACCTTGATGCCGCTTGCATCCTTGAGTTCGATCGGCGGAATGATTTCGTAGGCGACCGTGAATTCGAAATCGGCTTGGGCGCTCAGGATCTTGTCGGCTTCTGCCTCGTCCTCGGTCATCGCGATTTCGGGCTGGGTGGCCGACTTTTCGCCGCGGCTCGTGAGGATTTCCGTCGGCTTTTCACGAACGATCTCGTTGACGAGATCGGCCATGATCGACTTGCCGTAAACCTTCTTAAGGTGCGCAACCGGCACCTTGCCGGGACGGAAGCCGTTGATGCGAACACGATCCTTCACTTCGACGAGGCGCTCGTTCATCCGAGCCTGCATTTCGTCGGCCGGGATAACGACCTTGAGTTCGCGCTTCAGCCCTTGAGCGAGCGTTTCGATAACCTGCATGTTAAAACCTTCACTTCACGTTGACAGTGCTCTTCCCTTGAAAGGCTAGGCGAGCACGTGAGCCGATCCATTTGCCGGGAGTGGCTTTACGCAATTCCGACCGCTTTGCAAGCAAAATGGCGCCTTGCCGGCCCTCCCAGCGCCGAATACCGACGCGTGACTGCTATATCGTCCTGGTGCGGGTAGAGAGACTTGAACTCCCACGCCTTGCGGCACCAGAACCTAAATCTGGCGTGTCTACCAATTTCACCATACCCGCGTTCAGACGACCGCACCGCCCAATCGCATTCCTCACAAGATCTCATCAGCGGAATGCCGCGGATATTCTTGGGCCATGCGAAAGGTTCAGGGCTCCCGAGCGCGGCGTCTCTATAACACTCGTTTTCATCGGATCAAAGGGAAAATGCTCGCGCCCGTTGCCCGCTCGCAGCCACGGCTTCGAACGGGCAGCTCGAGGCTCCTTAGCAAAGGATGCCGGCAGAAACGTGATGTTGTGTTCCGCCGTATGACAGCCACTGGATCCTCGCCCTCCATCGGCGGGACGGCGAACGGCAATCCGCGTTGCGCAATCCGCATATCTTCCATGTGGACATTGCACTGCACAAATCGATTTAAGGCCACTATATTCCAAATCAACGAAGCGCCGCGGTGATAGCCGAATGGACGCCGGCGGGCATCATCGCCCGCAGCGGGAAATCCCGCGAAGATCCGAGCCTGAGCTCGACAGAATTCGAAGCTGCGCACTCCTCCTCCCATCGCCGCTTCGATAGGATTGGCAATACTCCTCCTCCCAGTTGCCAATCGCATTTATGACGCCCGCCGGTCCTCCTCCCCCGACGGGCGTCATTCTCCCCTCAGATATTCCGTACGGCACCTCCATCTGCCCATTTTTTCGGCATTTTGCGATCGTCCGACGCTTGAGCCATGCATCATTTGCATAGGTGCCATTCCCGGCGGCCCCTAGCAGAATCCGGGGGTTCGGCCTATATTCCAATCATCGATCGGGCAGCGCACTCCTCCTCCCAGCGCGCCCGATACGGATTGGCGACACTCCTCCTCCCGGTTGCCAATCAGATCAAGCAACGCCCGCTGGACCTCCTCCCCCAGCGGGCGTTGTTTATTTCTGCCAACTCCCTTGCTCCGAGAATCGCACAACGTGCCGCGCGCTCTGATAGACCGCCAAGGTCTTTGGAACGGTCTGGAAATGCGCAAGAGGCCGGCATCGGCAACAAAAGGTTAAGCTCCGGTTAATGCCACCGAAAAGCTTTGCACGCCGCGCATGGGTGCGATGCAGCATTAGCTCTGTAATCCTGGCTCAAACCGATTATACTCCGGTTCATAAGATGACGGCCAGCAAGAGAGATAGAGCGCTGGCGAACGACCTAGAAAGGAATAGGATCATGAACCTCGCACGTTCTTTCAACAACTGGCGCAAGTATCGTCAGACCTGCAACGAGCTCGGCCGCATGAGCGACCGTGAGCTGACTGACCTTGGCATCGGCCGCGCAGACATCCCCTACGTTGCCCGTCAGGCAATCAAGTAAGCATCAAGCTTTCGCCAGATAATGGCCGTTCAAACGCCTTCCGGTTCTCCGGCGGGCGTTTTTTATTCTGCTGAGTCGTTCTGATCTCGTGCAGCAATCCCTGCAAAAGCAACTTAACCGAAACTTAATCGATGGCGCAATTTCGGACCGGCCGAGATGCATGCCCACGAAACGATCGATGCACTGCACAAATGCATAGCAGATGCATCTACTTTGCACTCCATCTTCCAGTTAGACGAGCGTATAAGAACCTCAACGACGCAGACAATCACTGTCGCGAGCGATCTTCTTGAGGAAACGACCATGAACCCGATTCGCATTGCAAAAAGCTGGATCAACTACCGCCGTACCGTTGCCGAGCTGGGCAGCCTTTCCAACCACGCTCTGAACGATATCGGCATTACCCGCTACGACATCCGCAACATTGCGGCTCGCTCCTTCCGTTAATCGGATCGAGCATTGCTTGGCTTGAAGACGGCGCCCTCGGGCGCCGTTTTCGTTTCTTGGAAGCGACGGATGCCTGTGGTAGGAAGCCGCCCATGAATAAAACGACATCCTCCCATTCGCCCATCCACATCATTGGCGGCGGCCTCGCCGGGTCGGAAGCCGCCTGGCAGATCGCCGAAGCGGGCGTGCCGGTCATCCTGCATGAAATGCGCGGCGTGCGCGGCACGGATGCGCACAAGACCGAGAGCCTCGCCGAACTCGTCTGCTCGAACTCTTTCCGCTCCGACGATGCGACCAGCAATGCCGTCGGCGTGCTTCATGCGGAGATGCGTCTTGCGGGCTCGCTCATCATGAGATGCGCCGATCTCAACCAGGTGCCCGCAGGCGGTGCGCTCGCCGTCGATCGCGAAGGCTTTGCCGAGGCCGTCAGCGCAGCGATCGCAGACCACCCGCTGATCACGGTTCTGCGGGAAGAGGTCGGGGGCCTGCCGCCGAAGGACTGGGATCTCGCCATCATTGCGACGGGCCCGCTGACAGCACCGGCCCTCGCCGAGGCGATCCGCGCGGAGACCGGCGCCGATGCCCTGGCCTTCTTCGACGCCATCGCACCGATCGTCCATGCCGACACGATCGACATGGACATCTGCTGGCATCAGTCGCGCTACGACAAGGTCGGCCCGGGCGGCACGGGCAAGGATTATATCAACTGCCCGCTCACACAGGAGCAGTATGACGCCTTCGTCGATGCGCTCATCGCCGGAGACAAGGCCGGCTTCAAGGAATGGGAAGGCACACCCTATTTCGACGGCTGCCTCCCGATCGAAGTCATGGCAGAGCGCGGCCGCGAGACCCTGCGTCACGGGCCGATGAAGCCGATGGGCCTCACCAACGCCCATAATCCCTCGGTCAAGCCCTATGCCGTGGTTCAGCTTAGGCAGGACAACGCGCTCGGCACGCTCTACAACATGGTCGGCTTCCAGACGAAACTGAAATACGGCGCGCAGGGCGAAGTCTTTCGGATGATTCCGGGGCTCCAAAACGCCGAGTTTGCGAGGCTCGGCGGCCTGCACCGCAACACCTATATCAACTCGCCGACGCTCCTCGACAATTCGCTGACGCTCAAGTCACGTCCGGGCTTGCGCTTTGCCGGCCAGATAACCGGCTGCGAGGGCTATGTGGAAAGCGCGAGCATCGGCCTGCTGGCGGGCCGCTTCGCCGCGGCGGAACGCAAAGGCGCCTCACCCGTCCTACCTCCGGTGACCACGGCCTTCGGTGCTCTCCTCAATCACATCACCGGCGGCCACATCGTCTCCGACGACGAACCGGGCAAGCGCTCGTTCCAACCGATGAACATCAATTTCGGACTGTTTCCGCCGCTCGAACCGGGCGCCCTGACGAGGCCGGAGGGTGCCAAACGCTTCCGTGGCAAGGAGAAGGCACTCGCAAAGAAGCAGGCGATGGCGTCACGCGCGCTGAGCGATTGCGCAAGCTGGCTCGGCAACGCCGTCTGACGAGCGACGAGAACTCCGTTGCGGATTCAGCCGGTCAGTCCAGACCCTGCGCCGCGTCACCCGGTGCTTCCAACTCCGATTTCGGACTGAAGGTGCCGAGCAGCCAGAGCGAAACCTCGGCTGCCTCGGCGGCCGTCCGAAACTCGAAAGCGTTGTCCAGATAGGCGAAATCCGGGAAGTGGACAATCAGCCCGCGCCCACTCTCGGACGTGTTGACCCGCACCTTGCCGGGCTGAATGACGTGGCAGACATAATGCGTGCCGTGCGATTGTATGAATCCGGCCTTGCCATCGTGCAGCCGCAGGAAGATCGCCGTTCTGTCGACGGTCGAATGCAGCGCCCGGATCGCTTCGTCCGGGAATGCCCGGCCGAATTCCACGATCGCCGACCCGGCATCCGGATTGTCGGCGTCGCGCTCGGCGCGTGCGTTCATCCGAATATAAAATACGCAGACGGCGGCGATCGCCACCAGGAGCAGTAACCAAAGCATCGCGTGGGTCCCTTGATCGCGACGGGATTTCGATTGAGAAAGGTCATATCCCGCGAGACTTGCGCCAGCGTGACGGGCGAGCGCCTAGCGAATGATTTCTCGTCTAAGACGGGCGCTGTAGCACTTTTCGGAGGACCACACCCTCTCCACCTCATCCCTGTGCTCGTCACAGGGATCCAGCAGCGCCGCGTCGGCGGCGCGGGAAGCGTTCTTTCAGCCCAAGGACTTGGTCTGGCTGGATTCCTGTGACAAGCACAGGAATGAGGGACCGGGGATATGCGGCTGAAGCGAAACGGGACGCTGTGTACGGGCGTGACTTGGGGCCCTCCGCGACGCCTCGCTATCTTCACGGTTTATGAAACGCGCCGAGGACCGCACCCTCTCCACCTCATCCCTGTGCGCGTCACAGGGATGAGAGCAGCGCCGCGTCGGCGGCGCGGGAAGCGTTCTTTCAGCCCAAGGACTTGGTCTGGCTGGATTCCTGTGACAAGCACAGGAATGAGGGACCGGGGATGTGCGGCTGAAGCGAAACGGGACGCTGTATACGGGCGTCACTTGGGGCCTTCCGCGCCGCCCCGCTATCTTCATGGTTTATGAAACGCGCCTAGGGACCGCACCCTCTCCACCCTCATCCTGTGCTCGTCACAGGATGAGGAGATCAAACAAGCGGCGGCGGGTATCCGGAATCTCAACAGGCCTTCGTCTAAAACTGCCGGCGCCGGCTCGCCCGCCACATCCGCCATTGCCGCTGCCATTGCGGCGGCCGCAGTGGCTGACGAAGGATTCGCACACCGGCGGCCTCCGCGCGATCGAACACCGGTTCGGCCAGGGCCACGGGAAGGAAGGCGGAGAAATTCCGGGCGGAGATCGCGCCTGCACTTTCACGTGCCTTGGCGAGATGATCGCGACCGAGGCCGCAGAAGGCGCGAACGGCCCTTTCGATCGCACTCTCGTCGGTTCCGGCAAGAAGCGTTTCCCGGTCGAGGCCCGTTGCGCTCAAAAGCTCGGCAGGAAGATAGACCTGGCCACGCCCGGTATGAACCGGCAGAAGCAGCAGGAGACCGGCGACCGTCTGAGCAACCCCGGCATGACCGGCTGCGTCTGACGATTTCGCAGCATTTTCGGGGTCCAGGATGAGAGATGAAAGCTGAATGAGCGCCGATGCGGTTTCGCCGGCATAGCCCTCCAGCGCCGCCCTGTCCTGCATCGGGTCGTCGTAAAGATCGAAAATGCGTGCATCGATCATGTCCTGCAGGACGCGGACAGGAAGGTGATGCTCGCGGATGCAACGCAGGAGCGCTTCGGCCAGCGGATGCCCCGCGCCGTCCGACTGCTGGTTTTCGAGAATGTCACGCCACCACTGCAACCGGATCTCGCCGGGGAGCGGCTCCTTGACCGTGTCGCGGACACGGGCGATCTCCGCGTAAAAGGCATAGAGCGCCGCGAGCGAGTGGCGCTTCTCTGCAGGAGAAAGCAGACAGGCCAGGTAGCGATCGCGGTCGGTGTCCCGCAAGGTTGCGAGAATCTGATCATCGGACTGTTGCACGCCGGATTTCCTTCGAACGCCTCACACCGCGATCAATGCCGCGGCGACGGCCCGCGATTCCGCCAGCATTACGTTATAGGTCCGCACCGCCGCCCCCGTGCTCATCGGATCGGACGAGATGTTGGCGGCCCTGAGCGCCTCCTTCAGGTCACCAGGCAAAGGACGGATTTCCCGGCCGGTGCCGACGAGCAGCACCTCGATGTCACGCGCCTCATCGAAGATGCGCTGGAATTTCGCGACCGCGAGCACGTCGCCTTCGGCAACGTCCCAGGCGTAGATACCGGAAGGCAACATCAGAACGGACCCGCGATGCGACATATCGGCGAAGCGGAAGCCGCCATTGCCGTAGGCGTCGACAGGCGCGCGTCCCGGAAAGTGCGCTTCGCGCATTTCGATCCCTTTTGCCATCACACCGCACCCTTTGCTTCCGTCTCCGACGAGGTATCCCGGTCCGCCGGGTCCTCCGTGCCTCCAAGACGATTGTTTCGGCGATTGAAGAGGATGAGCAGCGGTCCCGCGACATAGATCGAGGAAACGGTGCCCACAAGCACACCGAATATGAGTGTCGCGCTGAAGGACTGGACGAGACCACTGCCTCCGAACAGATACAGCGCAACGAGAGCAAGGAGCGTCGTCAAGGCGGTCAGGACGGTCCGCGACAGGGTCTGGTTGATCGACGTGTCGATCAGGACCGAAAGCGGCATCCTTCGATAGCGCACCAGATTTTCCCGGACTCGATCATAAATCACCATGGTGTCACTCAGCGAGTAACATACGATCGTCAGCAGCGCTGCGATGCTTGCGAGGTTGAATTCGATGCCCGTCACGACGAGGAACCCGAGCGTCAGCAGCACATCATGCAACGTCGCGACGATGGCTCCGACGGCAAATCGCCGGCCGAAGCGGAGCCACACGTAAAGCAGCACGGCCAGCACGGCGGCGGCGACGGCGAGCGACCCTGCCCTCGTCAACTCGCCGGAAACCCCGGGGCCAACCACCTCGACACGCCGGAAGACATACTGATCCTCGAGTTCGGAGCGAACCAGCCCGACGGCCGTCTGCTCGGCATTGTCGCCGGCTTCCTGCGACGGGATACGGACGAGAACGTCTCGCGCCGATCCAAGTTCCTCGACTTGAACCTCTCCGAGGTTCAATTCATCGAGACGGGCACGGATGTCGGCCCCATCAGCGACGCCGGTCCGTGCCCTCAATTCTATGACGGAGCCGCCCCTGAAATCTGCTCCCATGTTGAGCCCGAGGCTCGTCAGGAGAACCAGCGAAGCGAGCGACAATGCCGTCATCAGAATGAAGACCGGATTGCGGATCGCCATGAAACGGAAATCCGCCCGACTGAAAAATCCCGTCCGGATGCCGCGCGGCAGACGCCGCGGCAGGCGGCGGCGATACCACCCGCGAATGAGGCGGCGTGTCAGGCTGTGCGCCGTCAGAATGGTGGTGACGCTGCCGATGGCAAGCGTAACCGCAAAACCCCGAATGGCGCCCGACCCGAGATAGAGGAGGATTACGCCGGCGATGAAAATCGTCAGATTCGCGTCGACGATGCTCCTCAAGACGCGCTCGAATCCGTCGTCCAGCGCCCTTCGCAAGGGTTTGCCGCTGGTACGCGCTTCTTCCCTCAGCCGCTCATAGATGAGAACGTTCGAGTCGACCGCAATTCCGATCGTGAGGATGATCCCGGCAATTCCGGGCAATGTCAGCGTGGCGCCGGTGACGGACAGGACCGCGATGATCAGCACGACATTGACGATGACGGCAATGACGGCGACGACACCGAAGAAGCCGTAGAAGCCAATCATACAGGCTGCGACGGCAATGGCCGCGATCAGGCCCGCCGTGAGGCCGTTTGCCACGGCGTCGGCGCCGTCCTCGGGACCGACGGTACGCTCCTCGATGACGGTCAGCGAAACGGGAAGCGGGCCGGCACGCATCAGGGCGGCAAGGTCGTTCGCCCCGTCCTCCGAGAGATTTCCGGAAATCCGGACGCTATCACCGGAAAGCGCGCCGTCTAGAACGGACGTCGAGATAACCTGCCCGTCGAGCACGATCGCGAACTGCTTCCGTGGATCCGACTGCAGGACCGGCGCGATCCGTGCGGCAGCCCCGGCAGTAATCCTTGCATTGACGACAGGTTCGCTCGTTGCCGGATCGAAGCCCGGTTGCGCCTCGACGAAGTCCGGTGCCGCAGCAAAGGCGTGTCTCTCGACCAGGTAGGGTATTGGTGGATCGTCCAGCGAATAGAGGACCTCGGACCCCGCAGGCGGCCTCGTATCCACGGCCTGTTGTGCCGGCATCGAGGAATCCAGCCACTTCAGAGCGACATCTCCTCGCTGTCCGAGGAGATCCTTCAATCTTTGCGGCTGGTCCAGACCGGGGACCTGCACGCTCAGCCGGTCACCGCCGCGACGCTCTATGATCGGCACGACCGCGATGACTTCGCCGACCCGCCGGCGTACGACCTCGATGGACTGGGCGACGGCATCTGAGACCCTGAGATTTATGCCCTCGTCCGTCAGGCGAAGCCGAAGCGTGTCGCTGGTCGCGCTTCCCTCGTAGACCAGTTCCTGTATGGAACTCCCGAAAAAGCCGCCCTGTCGAACGGGGGCGACCAACGCCTTCAGCGCGTCGCGTGCCGCTGGTGCTTTCGTTGCATCGCGGAGACGAAACTGCAGGCTCTGCCCGCTTCCTGACAGCCCCGTATAGCGGATATCCGCCTGTCTCAGGGCATCGGCGATCGTGTCGATGGTCGATTGCAGGCGCTCCGCGACGATGTCTTCGCGGCTGACCTTCAGGACGATATGGGAACCGCCCCTAAGATCGAGCCCGAGCGGCACCTGCCGATGCGGCAGCCAGATCGGCCAGTCGGCAAGCTGCTCTCTGGAAAGAAGATTCGGCAGTGCGAAGGCGAGGCCCGCAAGGACGACCAGCCAGATGAGAATGTTCTTGAACGGCGACAACCTGGGCATATTTCGAAATGCTCCATCCGCCGGTCTCTGCCGGTCGCGGCCCTTGCCCTAACCACGGTGATTTTGGCCTCGCGTCGCCCCAAAATCAAACCGTGATCGATGCCGATATCAAGCGCGGTATGCGGGCGAAAACCGCGCACGCTTCTTCACGTTCCCCGCGCCGGATTTATTCCTTGACGGGCTCGCCCTTCACGCGAACTTCGGATACGCCGCTGCGCACAACGCGGACTTTGGTGCCCTCGGCGATCTCCACCTCGAGCTCCGTATCGTCGACGACCTTGGTCACCTTGCCGACGATGCCGCCGCCGGTGACGACCTGATCGCCGCGCCGGATGTTCTTCAGGAGCTCTTCGCGGCGCTTCATCTGCGCACGCTGCGGCCGGATGATCAGGAAATACATCACCACGAAAATCAGCAGGAATGGCAGGATGGACATCAGAATATCGGCGCCGCCGCCCCCAGGGGCCGCCGTCTGCGCGAAAGCTTCGGTAATAAACATCGATCACTCCTTGAGTTCAAATTGCGCGCTTGCCCCCGCGGCAAACCTGCCGGAATATAGGCAAGCCGTCCCGTAACGCAAATCGTCGGTACACTTCCCCGTTTCTCCTGCCTCTGGCACAAATTCCGCAGCAGGAGAACCCCCTGGTTGCAGGCTGCCGGTCTTTTCCAGCGCAAACCGCCGTGCTACCGAGAAAAACGCCGCCGGCGGCAGCTTCAACGGATTCGACCGGAGGATGAACGTCGCGGCGATTCAAGGATTTGGGTTAAGCCGGCGCACGCCCGTTATCGCGCGGGTCGGCCGCTCATGTTCGAAATCCAGCCTGCCGGAGATAGATGAAATGCCCGAAAGCAAGATCGACGTCCTGCTCAACGAAATACAGAAGCTTTCGGCCGCGATGGAGCGCATCGCCGGACCGGCATATGCCGTCAATGACTGGCATGAGGCGGAGTGTTTCGTCTGGGCACCGGCCACGCGCCACCTGCAGCCCGTCCCTAACCCGAATCGCATCGATCTCACGCTCATTACCGGCGTCGACCACGTCCGCGACATTCTCTTCGACAACACGCTTCGCTTCGCTGACGGCTATCCGGCAAATAACGTGCTCCTCTGGGGTGCCCGCGGGATGGGCAAATCGTCGCTGGTCAAGGCCGTCCACGCAAAGGTCGCCCACGACACCGGAAGCGCACTCAAGCTCGTCGAAGTCCACCGGGAGGATATCGCCACCCTGCCCGTGCTGATGGAAATCCTGAAGGCGGCGCCGATGCCCGTGATCGTCTTCTGCGACGATCTCTCCTTCGATCACGACGACACCTCTTACAAGTCGCTGAAGGCGGTGCTCGACGGAGGCGTCGAGGGGCGGCCGGCAAACGTTCTGCTCTATGCGACGTCCAACCGTAGACACCTGCTTCCCCGCAACATGATGGAAAACGAGCAATCCACCGCCATAAACCCCTCGGAAGCCGTCGAGGAAAAGGTGTCGCTATCCGACCGCTTCGGACTGTGGCTGGGTTTCTACAAATGCAGCCAGGACGACTATCTGGCGATGGTTGACGGATATGCGCGGTACTTCAAATTGCCTCTCGAGCCCGAAGCGCTGCATGCCGAGGCTCTTGAATGGGCGACGACGCGAGGATCGAGGTCCGGCCGCGTCGCATGGCAATTCATTCAGGATCTGGCCGGTCGTCTGCGCAGACAGCTCGACGCTCCTGCCTAATCGCACTTGGCGTCAGCCGGCGTGATCGCAAAAGCGCCGCGCGTCTTGCCAGACACACGGCGCTTTCGGTTTGCGCATAAGCCGGGAGCGGCCGGTGCTACGGCTTATTCCAGATAGGTCGCAGGGTTGACCGGGGTCGCATTCTTGCGCACCTCGAAGTGCACTTGTGGCCGGGTCGCTCTGCCTGTCATGCCGGAAGATGCGAGCGTCTGGCCGCGTTGGACTTTCTGACCGCGTTGGACCTTGAGTTCGGCAGCGTTGCCGTAAACCGTCACCGTACCGTCGTCGTGGCGCACCAGAACGGCATTGCCGAGTTCTTTCAGGCTGCTGCCCGAGTAGATCACGACGCCGTTCTCGGCTGCCTTGATGGGCGTCCCCTCCGGCACCGAAATGTTGATGCCATCGTTTCGGTTGCCGTCGACATTGGCGCCATAGGCCGCGACGACCGCGCCACGGACCGGCCACCGGTACTTTCCGATGCCGGTCGATTTCGGAAGATCCTCGTCACCATCCGACCGGATGGCAACCTCCGACACGCTTTCCTTGGCGGCAAGCGCCTTGGATTCGGTCAGCTTACCCTGCTCGGTCGAAGCCGCCTGGGCCTCGTTCTTCTTGGCCGAAACAGAAGCCGTGACCACCGCATCGGTCGCCGGCGTTTTCGCCGAGGCGCTCGGGATGTTGAGTTTCTGCCCGATGCGGATGGCTTCTGTCGTAAGCCCGTTCGCCTGCTTCAGGGCAGCGACCGAAACGCCGTTCGCCTTGGCGATTCGGTTGAGCGAGTCGCCCGGCTTGACCGTATAGGCACCATTTCCACCGCCCTCCCCGGCGCTGTTGAGCTTGCCCGCCGCGACATCGCTACGGCTTTCGCTCTTTTCACGCGACTGGGACTGGCCGGGGAGGATCGCCACCTCGCGCTGATCGGTCGGCAGCGGAGACGGACGCTTCTTGCCGCCCTCCACGTCGGCAATCGAACCCGATGCGGCCGCCTTTGCGGCGCTGCCTGCAGTACCGAACGCCGGAATGACGAGCCGCTGGCCCGGCTCTACCTGGCTTGCCGATTTCAGGCCATTCGCCTTCAGTATCTCCTTCTCGGGGACGCCGAAGCGTCTGGAGAGAACAGTAATCGTGTCGCCTTGACGGACCATGATGGTCGGCGCGTTGGAGGCGCTCCAGCCACCCTTGCTGGACATATCCTTGGCAGCCCCCGCCAGCGGCTCCGCCTTCGGGAGGGCAGCAGCCTGCGACGCGAGGGAGGCGGTCTGAACCTGCGGCTGCCGAGATGCGGCGGATGGTTCATCGAGGCTCGTGCGCTGAACGCTCATCGGCGTCGATGCGACACGGGCGCTGGATACCGGCGAGGCCGCCGCCGTATTGTAGCCTCCGTTGCCGCTGCCGGAGGGGTAGGATTGACCGAGCGCTGCGTTGTTCCCGTAGGAGGGCGCCGCACCGCCGCTCGCGACATCGCCTCTCGGTACCGTGCTCGAGCCCTGCGGGATCGCACCCGTCATTATGTCGTCGGACCGCGAAAAGAGCCCGCCGAAGCGGCTGGCGTCAGAACTGCAACCGGTCGCTACACCCGCAAGCAGGATCGCCGCACAGAGACGGATCATGGACTTGCCTGCCTGGGGAGATACAAATTTACGCATGACGCTTTACCCACTCCGAACGCAACTCGCTGTAGAAGGATTAAAGCGCATTAGAGTTACCGCCCGGTTAAAGACGGCACCACTTTGGCGAAATGCTAACCATAGCCGCACCGAAGCGGGCGTTTTCCGGTCATACGTGCGCTGCGGAACCGGGATCGCCAGAGCACCTCCAGGAAAAGTGTGTAACGGTTTTCCGTGTGGAAGTGCGCAATTCCAAAAGTGGCAGAGTGTTTCACTGTTTCGGCGAAACAGTGAAACACCCTATAGCAGCTCGGAATAAAGCCGTTCGATTTCCGACATCGGTCTCGGCTCGGGCGCATTTACCTCATAGCTGATGTTGCACGCATCCCAGGCGAAAAAGGCGCGCTCCGCCGGCGACATCGTAGTTGGGGCCGGCGAAGGGACAATCTTGTCTTCTTCGAGAAACACGCTGACGAGGTTCTCGAACTTGGCATCTATGTCGAGGCCGCTGTCCGCATCATAGTCGAGCGAGCGCAGGCCCGCGACCGCCGCTTCGCGCGTCCCGAAATAGCGCAGGCTGTTCTGATCCTCCGGGCGAAGGCCGTCATAATAGTCGATGAAGGCCCGGTAATATGCCCTGTAGTCACCGGTTTCGGCGAGCTTGCCGAACGCCTGGTACTCGCGTGCCGCAAGTTGCGGCGAAAGACGATTGTTCCACTCGTCCTTCGTAAGCGGCGGCAATTTCTCAGGCGTTCTTTTGGCCCGGCCGAGATAGAGCAACGCGTCGGCGGACAGCGAAATGCGCGGTGTCGGGTCGACGAAGCCCGCAGGCGCAACCAGCGTCCCGCTCTCGCCTTTGTCCGCGGCAGCAGCCTGGTCGGCCGAACGCCCGGCGAGATTTCCCAAGCCATCACCGGACGCAGCGGCAGCGTTCAACCTGTTCTCGATCTGCATATGCCGTCTCCGTCTGTCGCATGACGACTGCGATGCGGAGCAAATGCGTACTCCGCGTCATCTCATGCCGTCCCGGCCTGGATCACGATGATTTCAGGTCGGGTACCTAAAGAGGGAAGCTTGCGCGGGGCTGGAGCGGGTTAAGATTGTATTAACCCGCTTCCGGGAGGCGCACGAGATCACGATGTTTCAGGTCGGGTCGGCCTAAAAGATGAACGTCATCGATTCCAAGAAATTAGACTAAAGGAACGACGCTACCTGTGGGACGATCGGAAGGTAAGGCGCATCGAACAGGTCTTCCCGGTCGAAGCGGCTACCGGTGCGGTTGACGCGAACGATACGGCAATGCGTTTCGCTCATCATGATCGGCACCAACAGCGTGCCGCCGGAGACGAGATGATCGGAGAACGTCCGGGGAAGGCTGTTGAACGCAGCGGTAATGAGTATCCGGTCGAAGGTGCCCTCGCCCGGCACTCCTGCACTGCCATCGGCCTGGCGGACGACGACGTTGCGCACGCCCGCCTTCTCGAGGTTTTTCTGCGCCGAGGCGACGAGTGTCTGGTACCGCTCGATCGTCAGTACGCGCTCGGCGATCCGCCCCATCACGGCCGCGGTAAAGCCGCTGCCGGTTCCGACCTCGAGTATACGCTGGCCCGGCTTAAGATTGAGACAATGCAGGAGCCGCACAGCCATGTCGCAGCCCTCCATGAACGAGCCGCAATCGAGCGGAATCAGCCGCTTGGAGTAGACTTCGTCCTGGTATTGCGGCGGAGCGAAGAGCGTCCGCGGCGTCTGCTCCACAGCCTTCAGCAGCTCATGATTGACGATGCCGCCCGAGCGAAGCCGCAGCGCCATCGCTGCAAACCCCTCCTGCTGCGAAATTCGTCCGCTCAAGCGACACTTCCTTCCCGCAATGCCCGCGCGATGCGCTCCTGAGCGGCATGATCGGTCATGTCCAGTTTAAGCGGGGTTACCGAAATCCTGTTGTCTCGAAGAGCCCTGATGTCGGTGCCGGAACGGAAATCGCCGGCACGTTCGCCGAAACGGAGCCAAAAATAGGGAAAGCCGCGTCCGTCCGTGCGCTCGTCGATGCTGAGACCGAATTCGAGCTTGCCCTGCGACGTGACTTCAACGCCCGCAACGGCATCGACGGCGCAGTTCGGAAAGTTCAGGTTGATAAGCGTTCCGTCCGGCAGGTCGACTCCCATCAATGTGCGGATGAGCGCCGGTGCGTGCGTCTCTGCTACATCCCAGGGAACGTCGCGGCCAACGGCATATTGAAAGGCCTGGCTGAGTGCGATCGAGCGAATGCCCTGCAGCGTTCCCTCGATAGCGCCGGCCACGGTTCCGGAATAGGTGACATCGTCCGCAAGGTTTGCGCCGACATTGACGCCGGAAAGGACGAGGTCGGGCTTGCGATCAAGAATCTTCTTGACCGCCATGATAACACAATCGGTCGGGGTACCCCGGAGCGCAAAGCGCCGTTCCGAAACCGGGCGCAGACGCAGCGGCTCCGAAAGCGTCAGAGAATGGGCAAGCCCGCTTTGGTCCACTTCCGGTGCCACCACCCAAACGTCGTCCGATATCGTCCGGGCGATCCGTTCCAGCACGGAGAGGCCCTCGGCGTGAATGCCATCGTCATTCGTTAACAGGATGCGCATTGCCGGTCTTCTTCCGCTTCATTCGTGCTTAGGCCGATTTCTCGATCCGCCGCAGGCCGCCCATATAAGGCACAAGGACGTCCGGCACCGTGATCGAGCCGTCGTCATTCAGGTAATTCTCGACAACGGCAATCAGCGCCCGGCCGAGCGCGACGCCGGATCCGTTGAGCGTGTGGACGAACTTCGTCCCCTTCTCTTCTTTCCCGCGGTAACGTGCGTTCATCCGACGGGCCTGGAAATCGCCGCAGACGGAGCAGGAGGAAATCTCGCGATAGGCGTCCTGCCCCGGCAACCAGACCTCGAGATCATAGGTCTTGCGCGCGCCGAACCCCATATCGCCGGTGCAGAGCGTCATGACGCGGTAGTGCAGGCCGAGGCGCTTGAGCACCTCCTCGGCACAAGCGGTCATGCGCTCGTGCTCGTCGATCGAACTTTCGGCGTCGGTGATCGACACCAGTTCGACCTTGTTGAACTGATGCTGGCGCAACATGCCTCGGGTGTCACGACCGGCGGAACCGGCCTCTGAGCGGAAGCACGGGGTCAGCGCAGTGAAGCGCAGCGGTAGTTTCTCACCGTCGAGAATCTGCTCCCGCACCATGTTCGTCAGCGGCACTTCCGCAGTCGGGATCAGCCAGCGCCCGTCGGTCGTGCGGAAGAGATCGTCGGAGAATTTCGGCAACTGGCCGGTGCCGTACATCGCATCGTCGCGGACGAGCAAGGGCGGCTGAACCTCGATGTAACCATGCTCTGCGGTGTGCAGATCGAGCATGAACTGGCCGAGTGCCCGCTCGAGCCGGGCGAGCTGGCCCTTCAGGATGGTAAAGCGCGACCCGGCGATCCGGGCCGCTCCCTCGAAGTCCATCAGTCCCAGCGCCTCGCCGATCTCGAAGTGCTCGAGAGGCTTGTGATTCCAGCCGGGCTTGGCGCCGACGACCCGCGTCACGACATTCGCGCTTTCGTCCGCGCCGACGGGCACGTCGTCGAGCGGCGTATTGGGGATGCGCGACAGCGCGTCCGAGAGCTCGGCCTCGATCTGACGGCTTTCCTCTTCGGCCGCCGGCAACGCATTCTTGAGGTCGGCCACTTCGGCCTTGAGCCTGTCGGCCAACTCGCTGTTCTTCTGGGCCATCGCCGCGCCGATCTCCTTCGACGCGGCATTGCGCCGCGACTGCATGTCCTGCAGGGATTGGAGGACCGCGCGGCGACGTTCGTCAAGTGCGATCAGGGACGCCGACAATGGCTCCGCACCCCGTTTCGCCAGGGCGTCGTCGAGCCTGTCTGCATTCTCACGGATCCATTTGATATCGAGCATAGTCGTTCCACGCGTTAGTTGCTGCAGGACGTCGGAGCCGCTTACGGCGAAATCCTGCAGCGATTCAGAATGCCACAGCGCCCCTTGCGCGTGCGAGGAGCGAGGGCGCCGTGAACGGCGCAAGACGTCCGCGGTCAGCCCTTGGCGGGGTCAGCCGTCTCGGACGAGCTTTCCTGCTCAGAGGCAGCCTCGCGCTCCAGGGCCTCGGCAGCCCTTCGCCTTTCGACGAGTCGCGCCGTGTAGATTGAAATTTCGTAGAGAAGGATGGCTGGCAGCGCAAGGCCGATCTGGGAAACCGGATCCGGCGGCGTCAGAACCGCTGCGACCACGAAGGCGATCACGATCGCGTATTTGCGCTTCTCGGCGAGCCCCTGGGCGGTGACGAAGCCGACACGCGCGAGGAGCGTCGTGATGACCGGCAACTGGAACACCAGACCGAAGGCGAAGACCAGTGACATGATGAGGCTGAGATACTCGGACACCTTCGGCAGGAGCTGGATCGCGACCTGCCCTTCGCCGCCGCCCTGTTCCATGGCGAGGAAGAACCACATGACCATCGGCGTGAAGAAGAAATAGACCAGCGCGCCGCCAAGCAGGAACAGGAGTGGCGAAGCGACCAGGAATGGCAGGAAGGCAGCGCGTTCGTTCTTGTAAAGGCCGGGTGCAACGAACCTGTACACCTGCGAGGCGATGACCGGAAATGCGATCACCAGCGCACCGAACATCGCAACTTTGATCTGCGTGAAGAAGAACTCCTGCGGCGCCGTGTAGATGAGCTCGACGTTGCGGTGGCTGAGCCCGGCCCAGCTCACGGCCCACTTGAACGGCAGAACAAGGAGGTTGAACAGCTGCTTGGCAAAATAGAAGCAGACGAGGAACGCCACGAAGAAAGCGCCCACCGCCCACATCAACCGCGTGCGCAGTTCGATCAGATGCTCGATAAGCGGCTGCGGCCGGTCCTCGATATCGCGGCTCATGCGTCACCTTTCTTGCGCGAAGCCGCGCGCGTCTTCGACTTGCTCGCAGCCGGCGCTTCGCCCGGCGCCTTGCGCGCCGGCGACTTCTTCGGCGCCGTTTCGCCTGCGGCCTTCTTCGTGACGGAAGCGCCCGACTTCTTCGATTGCGCTCTGGACTTCACGGCAGGTTCCGGTTCGCTCGCCTTCGGCGCGTCGGCGGCACGGTCCATCTGTCTCGATGCCGAGCTCACCGCTGCCGCCGCCACCTTATCCGTGGCTTTTGCCGCCGTTTCGCCGGCGGCGTCGGTACTGACCGGTTCGACCAGCGGTTCGGGCGTCGTGGAGGCTGGCGGCCTGTCGGGCGTGGTCGCCTTCTGCAGATCGGATTTGATCTCGTTACCGAGCTGCCGCAGCGGATTCATCGCATCCCGCAATGCCGCGGTCGGATTGAGGCTTTGCGCATCGCTGATCGTCTTGCGAACGTCGTCGAGATCGGCTTCGCGCAGCGCCTCGTCGAACTGCCGCCGAAAATCGGACGCCATCCCGCGCATCTTGGACGTCATCCGTCCAAACGCGCGCAGCATCGGCGGCAGGTCCTTCGGACCGACGACGATGATCAAGACGATTGCGATAACAACAAGCTCGGTCCAGCCGATATCAAGCATCCGACGCGCCCTAAAAACCCGTGATGCGGGCTACCGGGTGCCTGTCGCACCCAGCCCCGTCAGCTTCCGACCGTCAGCGGACTTCGTCAGATTTGTGGTCGACGGTCTTGCCGTCGATCGATTTGTCGGCCGAAGCGACCTCGTCGTCGCCCATGCCCTTCTTGAAGTTCTTGATGCCCTTGGCAACGTCGCCCATCAACTCGGGGATCTTGCCGCGGCCGAACAGCAGCAGAACCACCGCCAGAACGATCAGCCAATGCCAGATACTAAACGAACCCATCCACTTACTCCCTCGAGACCCTAAACAGATTAGAGCCCAGCACGTTGTCATTTTTCAGGCGCACCCTCCGGGCAAGCCATCCTCTTGGCGGACCCTAAGGTGTTGAGGCGTCTTTTTCAAACACCAATATGTCGCGCTCGTTAACGGAAAGCGTGACGTCACGCAATCCTTGCGGCAGCAAATCGGCGCGGATGCGGGCGCGAACCGTGCGTTCGGACTGCGGCACGGCGAGTTCCAGAAGCTCCACGACGCCCAGGAAGCGCCGGGATACGATGCGTGCCGGAATTTCTCCACCGGTCTCGTCGAGCCGGATGCCGGAAAGACGCACCGCTACGCTCAGTGGCTGCCCCTCCGTATATTGCCCTGTTGCCACAACCCCCAGCGGCGTTTCGACATGGCCGTCCCGCACGCGCGCATCGAAGACGTTAATTTCCGAGAAGAAGCCGGCAGTGAAGAGATCGCAGGGCCGGCGATAGAGCTCGTCCGCCGTGCCGACCTGCACCAGCCGACCGTCTTTCAGCAGTGCGATCCGGTCCGCCATACGCATCGCCTCTTCGGCGTCGTGCGTTACGACGATGGCGGTCGCGCGCGTCTCGCGCAGTATGGCCAGCGTGTCGGCGCGGATGGAATCCTTCAGGCGGGAATCGAGGCCGGAAAAAGGCTCGTCCATCAAAAGCACCGCCGGCCGCGGCGCAAGCGCACGCGCAAGCGCCACGCGCTGCTGCTCGCCGCCGGAGAGCACATGCGGATACCGCTCGGAATAATGCAGAAGGCCGACCCTCTCCAGCGCCGCATCGGCCTGCAGCAATGCCTTCTTCTTCGGCAATTCGGTCAAGCCGAAACAGACGTTCTCACGGATGGTCATATGAGGGAAAAGGGCGAAGTCCTGGAACATCAGGCCGACGCCGCGTTGCTCCGGCGGAATGAAGATGGAAGGGCCGGATATTTCCTGTCCATTCAGCAGCAGACGCCCGCCCGTCTGCTTCTCTATGCCCGCGGCGATGCGCAACAGCGTTGTCTTGCCGGAGCCGGAAGGTCCGAGCAGGCAGAGCACTTCGCCGGCCTCGGCCTTGAGCGAAACACCCTTGATAGTTTCCTTGGAATGATACCGATGGCTGATATTCTCGAATGCCAGGTTCGCTGCGAACGACACACCCGAGCGCCTCGTCATCGTGACGGCGCCGCTACGCGCATCTGAAACCATGCTTGCATTCCTCGACCCGAAGATCCGGCTCTAACCTAAAGCCGATATCCATACTCAGGATTTTTAATCGTCTTCTTCAGCCTTCGGTGTCAAGAGGCCCAGTTCTTCGAGGTCCATCTGCGTGATGGGATCCTCGTTTTCGGCAAACTCGTCGTCGCCGATCGGAACCGGAATGTTCAGATTGGAAGGGACACGCCCGGACAGCAGGCCGGCTCCCTTCAGCTCCTCGATGCCCGGAAGGTCGCGGATCTCTTCGAGGCCGAAATGATCGAGGAAGTCTCTCGTCGTGCCGAAGGTCACCGGACGTCCGGGTGTGCGTCTGCGACCGCGGAACCGCACCCATCCCGCCTCCATCAGCACGTCGAGGGTACCCTTCGAGGTCTGGACCCCGCGGATATCCTCGATCTCTGCGCGCGTCACCGGCTGGTGATAGGCGATGATCGCCAGCACCTCCAGCGCCGCGCGCGACAGTTTGCGGACGTCCGGCTCCTCCGTATTGACGACGAAGGACAGATCCGCGGCAGTGCGGAAGGCCCAATGATCGGCGACCTGAACCAGGTTGACGCCGCTGCCGGCATATCGGTTCTTGAGCCGCGCCATAACGCTTGCGACATCGACGCCGCGCGGCAGACGCCCGGCAATATAGGCTTCTGAAACCGGTTGGGCGGAAGCAAATACAAGGGCCTCGGCGATCCGCTCCGCTTCCTGCTCGAGCCTCGGATCGAAAGAGAATTCTTCCTCGTAATCCTCGTCACCCGGCACGAATTTCTGGGCTTCAGCCACGTGCCGCCTCCATCTCCGCCAAGGTTGCTGCATCGATCGGATTTGGCCCGCGCCGCAGATAGATCGGCGTGAAAGCGCCCTCCTGTCGGATTTCCAACCGCCCCTCGCGCACCATTTCGAGTGAGGCCGCAAAGGAGCTCGCAATCGCCGTCGCGCGCTCCTTTGGGCTTGTCATGTAGCGGATCAGGAAATGGTCGAGCGCGGTCCAGTCGTCAAGACTGCCGACCATTCTCGCCAGGATCAAACGGGCATCGCCGAGCGACCAGACATGCCGCTTCTCGATCGTCACCTGGGTTATGGCCTGACGCTGCCTGAGCGTCGCATAGGCGGTCAGCAGGTCGTAGAGCGAGGCGTCATAATCGGACTTCCTCTCCGTGACGATGTGTTCGGGCGCGCCGCGCACGAAAATGTCCCGGCCGAGGCGGTTTCTGTTCACGAGTTTCGTCGCGGCGTCGCGCATCGCCTCCAGACGTTTCAGGCGGAATGCAAGCGCCGAGGCCATCTCCTCGCCCGACGGGCCTTCATCCTTTGCCGGCTGGGGGATGAGCAGGCGTGACTTGAGGTAGGCAAGCCACGCCGCCATGACGAGATAGTCGGCGGCAAGCTCGATACGAATAGACCGTGCCCGCTCGACGAAGGCGATATATTGTTCCGCAAGCGCCAGCACCGAGATGCGGGAAAGATCGACGCGCTGGCTGCGCGCGAGGTGCAGCAAGAGGTCCAGCGGACCTTCGAAGCCGGCGATGTCGACGACGAGCTCGTCCTCGTGCAATCCGCGACGGGCAGACTCGTCCTGCCACAAAGGCTCCATCGGCGCCTTCGCGGAAGGCATTTCCTGCCTTTCGTCCGATTTGCTCACGACCCTGCCCTTTCAGCAACTGACCCGCGCGCCAGGCTCGAGAGCCTAGGCGAGCGCGAACATTGCGTTGAATTCCGCGCGCAGTTCAGCTTCGACTGCGTCGTCCGGTTCCCGGAAAGCGGCCTCGGCAGCCCTCGCCCGGCGGAGCCTCTCGCCGGAGAGAACCGGAACGACATCTGCCACGGCCTTCATTTCTTCCATAATGCCATGACAATGCAAGACGAGATCAAGACCGGCCGCGATTATTCCGCCGGCACGTGCAGTCATGTCGCCGGCAAGCGCATTCATGGAAACGTCGTCGGACATCAGCAGGCCGTCGAAGCCGATGTGGCCCCGGATGATCTCGCTCACGACCTTCGCAGAGGTCGTCGCCGGGTTGTCCGGGTCGATAGCAGTGAAGACCATGTGCGCCGACATGGCCATCGCTTCGTCTTTCATGGCCGCGAAGGGCAGAAAATCGCTGCTCTTCAACTCATCGATACCGGCGCTGACGACCGGCAGGTTGTGATGCGAGTCGACGAAGGTCCGGCCGTGACCGGGCATGTGCTTCATCACCGGCAACATGCCGCCCGCCTTCAAACCTTCGCTCATCGCGCGACCGATCGCGGTTACCGTCGCCGGGTCATGCCCATAGGCACGATTGCCGATGACGTCATGGCTGCCGGGTACCGGCACATCGAGTACCGGCAGGCAATCGACCGTGATGCCGAGGCGCATCAGGTCGAAGGCATGCAGACGCCCCATGACCCATGCGGCACGCAGGCCCCGTTCCCTGTCCCGCCGATAGATTTCGCCGATCGCCGCGCCGTTCGGATATTGCTGCACGAGCGGCGGGCGTATGCGCTGAACGCGACCGCCCTCCTGATCGATCAATACCGGAGCCCGGGGGTTGCCGATGCTGTCACGCAGGCTCGCCACCAGGTCGCGGATCTGCTCTTCCTCGCCGATATTGCGTCCGAAGAGAATGAAGCCCCATGGGCGCTCGCCCGCAAAGAAATCGCGTTCTTCCTGCGTCAGCGTAAGGCCCTTGCAGCCGGATATGAATGCTTTTGATTCGCTCATACGAAAAGCATACTGCATGTTTCCCTAAAGCGTAGCCGACTTGGCCATATAAACGTGCGGCAATCCCGCAACGAAAACGGGCGCGGCATTCCTGCCGCGCCCGTTTCTTGTTTTCACTTCTCAGGCTTATTTCGTTACGAGGCAGCTTCCGCCGGCGCTTTTATAGCGAGAGCAAAGCGAATTGGCCTCCTCTCGCGAGCCGACGGGGATCCTGACCCGGTAATAGGTGCCCTTGCCAGCAATCTCCGCCTTGCGGATGTCCACCCCGCGACCGCCGATCACGCTCGCGTACTTCGAGGAGAGATTGTTGTAGCTCTTCTGCGCCTCGGCCTCCGAAGGCAGAGAGGCAATCTGGATCACGTAGCTGCCGGCGGGAACCGAAGCCGTCGCCAGCGGTGCGGCTGCCGTTTCGGTTGCAGGCTGGCTTTCCGCGGGGGCCGCGGCGGGAGCAGCGGCCTGCGGCTGAGCGGCCGGGCGTGCCTGCGGCAGCGCGGTCGTCTTTACGCTTCGAACGGGCGTGGCCCCTTCGGAGGCTGCAGCGAGCTGATCCGGCTGCGCGGCAGCCGTTGCTTCGGCTTGTGAACCGGCGGCAACGGCTTCACCGGACGCACGGGCCGGGATCGGCGCCGCACCGCCGGCTGTTGCCGCCGCGCTTTCCAGCGGAGCCGGTTCCTCACGGGGGACAAGCGTACCGTCCGGCTTGACGATCATGGTGCGGACCTTGCGCGGTGCAACCGCGGGAACCGCTTCCTCTTCATCGGCGGCATTCCCGGCATCGGTCCCCGGCAGCAAGCGGGCGACCTCGTCGTCGTTGGCGGGCGAAGCACCCGGCAACGTATCAACGTCTCCACGTCCCTCGAGCGGCAAAGTCTCCGGCGTCAGCGTCCGCTGCACCACGTCCATCGGCTCCTCCGTCGATGAGACCAGGCTCTGCTGGAGCGGCGCCTTGCCCGAGACGCCGGCAACGCGGTCGTAAACCGCCTTGTCCTGGTTCGGCACAGTCTTGCCGCCCTTCTCCTCGGGCACGACCTTCACCGGCGCCTTGTCCGCCAGGATGATCTTCGGACCATCGCCGGAAAGCACCGCGTTGCTGCCGCCCATCCAGGCGTAGACGGCGGCGCCGCCGACGATGATGATGCCGGCAACGCTGGCAGCCAGCAACATCGAGCGCTGGGACCGCCGGCCATAACCGTCTTCGCGATATTCCTCGGCCTGAGCATGGGGCATCGCCGTCATGCGCTCGGCTTCCTGCGTTGGGCTCCGGCGCTCCGCCATCGATCGCTGGAAGTCTTCCTCCATCGCCTTCTCGAACTCGTCGAAATCATCTGCCGGTGCGAATACAGGATCCGCTTTGTCCGCCGATGCAGCCACGGGTTCGAGGTTTGCGCCGTTCTTGGCAGCAGGCGCCGGCGCGCTGAAAAGCTGCGCCATCTCGGCGTCGATATCCAGATCGTAATCGGCCGGATAAGCCGCTGCTTTTTCCTCCGCCTCGACCGGAGGGAGCTGTGGAACGTCCAGTTCGCCGATCGGTGCGACACCGCTTTCGGTCTCGCCGATCATCGCCGGGTCGAAAGGCAAGGCTACGTCGACGGATGGCTTTTCGGGCTCCACCGGCACAGGCATGTCCCGCGACGATACCGGCGCTTGATGGACGAATGTCTCCTGCTCGCGTGGCGCGCCCATAGCCTGCAGATAAGGCTGCGCAGGCGTTTCCACGAGCGCCGGGTGCGCTACGGCGGCCTGCGTAGCGACAATGCTCGCCGGCGCATCGGCAACCGGGCTGTCCGCAAGATCGAGGTCGAGCGCTATGTCGGCCAGTTCGAGTTCGAAGTCCTCGATGTCGAAGCTCGGCTCGACTTCCGCTTCCGGCATCCGGTTTTCGGGCACCTGAGGCGCTGCTTCCGCACGCATCTCGGGCGCTCGTTCCGGCGACAGGCTCTGAACGACGACCGCCGGGCTTGTGGCAGCCGCGCTTGTGGCAGCCGGGCTTGCGACAGCCGTCTCGACGGTCGGCGTGGCAAAAGCCCGTTGCTGCGAGACGCCGCCTGACGACGCGACCGGAGTCGCGCGGCTGAACGTCGGAGTAAAAGGATAGTTGTTCTTCTTCACGGCCGCCGGAGCGGGCCGATCCTGCGTTTCGGCCACTGCCGGGGCAGCGACTTCGGCGGCGGCAGGCACCGGAAAACGTTCGACATCGGTCAGGAGCCGGTCGGCGTCAGTGGAAGCCGACGGTTGCGACGGCATTTCCGGCGGCGCGACGGCAATGTCCGTAAGCTCGTTGCTCTCGACCGCACCGGCGAGATCGCCGGCCATGTCGACATAGACGGGCTCTGCAAGCCCCGCCTGCTCGGCGAGTTTGCCGGCTACGGCCAGCTTGGCGGAAAGCGGCTCCTGCCAGTCGGAGAAGATAGGAACGTCGCTTACGCCGGCAGGCACAACATCCGGCTGGGCGGCGTCGGTCGCATCCGGCGACGCATCGTAGCCAAGCGACAATTCGAGCTCGCGCTCCAGGTCGACGGCCGGTTCGTCATGGGACGCTACGGCGACCGCAGCCAGATCGTCGTTCGACGTGCGTTCCACCGGGGTCTCGATCGAAGGCGACGCAGCGGCCTCGGCGACCCCCTCGGGGGCCGGAGCGACATCGGTGACGACTGCATTCTGAGCGACCTGTTCGTCGAAGACAGAGTGCGGGCCATCGGTCGACACTAGGGCAGACGGATGTTCGACAAGGCCGCTATCGGGCCGAACAGGCGCTGCATGGGGCGTATCGTAGCTATCGAACGCGCGGAGGAGCTCCTCCTCGAGATCGAAGGCCGGCTCGCGCCGCATCGCCTCCTGGTGGCGCTGAAGTTCCTGCAGTTGCTGAACGGCTGGCCGAGCATCGTAACCGACAATGCGGGCAAGTTCGCTCAACGGATCATCATCGGCCAATGGTTCGAATTCTGCCGGCCCGCTTCGTGCGAATTGTTTGTCTGCCATACTCTCCACTCACAACTGCCTGCGTTGAATTGCCAGTGCATTGTGGGGAATTGGTGA
Source organism: Sinorhizobium sp. 22678 (assembly GCF_052044265.1). Lineage (NCBI taxonomy): Bacteria > Pseudomonadati > Pseudomonadota > Alphaproteobacteria > Hyphomicrobiales > Rhizobiaceae > Sinorhizobium > Sinorhizobium sp. 22678. The sequence continues at coordinate 93,354 of NZ_JBQEMS010000013.1, forward strand.
CACGACTTACCGCATCTCATCCGGTGCAGAAGTGCCTGTGATCGACAGGCCTGACTTCAATACCGAGGCGACAGCATGCACCAGCCCGAGTCTGGCAATGCTTAATTCTCTATTCTTATCGTTAACAAAACGTAATTCCGGGTTTTCCTTACCTTTGTTCCAGTGTCCGTGGAAGACCGCGGCAAGATCATACAGGTAAAAAGCGATCCGGTGAGGCTCGTGCGAGAGTGCTGCCGCCTCCACCACGCGGGGATATTCTGCAAGCTTGGCGACGAGCTGCATTTCGGTGGGATCGACAATCGCGCCGGCCGCGCCTGCGAGATCGACGGAGGACAGATCAAGATCAGGGAATGCTTCCGCAGCCTGGCGGAAGACGGAGCGGCAGCGCGCGTGGGCGTATTGCACGTAGAAGACCGGGTTGTCCTTCGACTGTTCCGTCACCTTTGCGAAGTCGAAGTCGAGCGGCTCGGAGCTCTTGCGGTAAAGCATCATGAACCGCACGGGATCGCGCCCGACTTCGTCGACGACGTCGCGCAGGGTCACGAAATCGCCCGAACGCTTGGACATCTTCACGGGCTCGCCGTTGCGATAGAGCTTCACGAGCTGGCAGAGCAGCACCGTCAGCTTCGCCGATCCGCCGGAGATCGCACGCGCCAGTGCCTCCAGCCGCTTGACGTAGCCGCCATGGTCGGCGCCGAGCACATAGATCATCTCGTGGAAGCCACGATCGAACTTGTCCTTGAAGTAAGCAACATCGGCCGCGAAATAAGTATAGCTGCCATCGGACTTGATCAGCGGGCGATCGATGTCGTCGCCGACCTCGGTCGAGCGGAAGAGCGTCTGCTCCCTGTCTTCCCAGTCTTCCGGCAGCTGCCCCTTCGGGGGCGGCAGCGTGCCCTTGTAGACGTGACCCTTGAAGGTCAAATCGTTGATGGCCGTGCGGATCCGCGCCGCACCGTTGTCGTGCAGGGCGCGCTCGGAAAAGAACACGTCATGGTTGACGTTAAGCGCCGCCAGATCCTCGCGGATCATCGCCATCATCGCGTCGATGACACGCTCCTTGACGAGCGGCACCCATTTGTCCTCCGGCATGATCCGGAGGCTCGTGCCGTACTCGTCCGCGAGCGCCTCGCCCACCGGCACGAGATAGTCACCCGGGTAGAGCCCCGCCGGAATTTCGGCGATATCCTCGCCGAGCGCCTGGCGGTAGCGCAGGAATGCCGAGCGGGCGAGAACCTCGATCTGCGAGCCCGCGTCGTTGATGTAGTATTCCTTGGTCACGTCATAGCCTGCAAAGGCCAGCAGGTTGGCCAGCGCGTCACCGACGACCGCGCCGCGGCAATGGCCGACATGCATCGGCCCCGTCGGGTTTGCCGAGACATACTCCACGTTGATCTTGCGTCCGGCGCCGGACGTGCTGCGTCCGTAATCGACGCCGGCACGCGTGATGGCTGCCAGAAGCTTCTGCCAATAGGAAACCGACAGGCGGACATTGATGAAACCGGGACCGGCAACCGAAACGCCGGCAACCTCCGGATCATGCCCGAGCTTTTCGACGATCAGTTCCGCAAGCGCGCGCGGGTTCATGCCAAGGGGCTTGGCGAGCACCATGGCGGCATTGGTCGCCACATCGCCGTGACTTGCATCGCGCGGCGGCTCTACATTGATGCGCCCGAAGTCCAGCTCGGATCGCTTTTCACGAATGATCTCAATCGATTCCAGAATTCTGTTAATTCTTGCTTCGAAGTCTGTGAAAAGGTTCATCTAATCCGTCCGCTTTTTCCAGCCACACTGGAGAATGGCGCAAATTCAAAGGAGGCCGGGTCCATCGAGAACCTGCAGCCTCCACGCGGGGGCGTCACTAGCGCAAATCAGGCGTATGGTCAAACAAGCGCCTATGCACGCTTATCGCGAAAGTATCGGTCATACCGGCGAGGTAATCGCCAACGTGGCGCGCCCGGGCCGGCACCGCCATACCGGCGATTTGGTCGATCCAGTAATGCTCCTTCATCAGCGACGGATCGTGCATGAAGGCCCGGTAGAGGTCCGTCACGATCGATGCCGCTCCCTGTCGTACCCGCATGACCTCCGGATGCCGATAGATGCGCGTCATGAGCAGATTCTTGATCTGGCGGTCCGTCTCGCCCATCTCATCCGAGAAGGTTGCCATTACCCTGCCCGCGCATCGCACGTCTTTCGCGCTTTCCGGCCGGACTTCACCGAGCCTTTTCTGCGCCACGGCGATGACGTCCTCCACCATGGCGGTGATCTGCCGCCGCATGATCTCATGCGTGAACCGGCTGCTTTCAAGGCCTGGATAGCGGTCGTGAACCTCGCGCATCAACCGGGCGAGAAACGGTATCTCTTCCAGCATTTCGAAAGTGAGATAGCCGGCACGCAGACCATCGTCGATATCGTGGGTATTATAGGCGATATCGTCGGCAATTGCCGCCACCTGCGCCTCGAGGCTCGCAAAGCTCGCAAGCTCGAGGTCGTGAAGCGCGCAGTAATCGAGAATCGGCTGCGGAACGGGGCCGCGAAGGCCCTGCCCGTCTGCCGTCATCAGCGGGCCGTTGTGTTTGACGAGCCCTTCGAGACTCTCCCAGGTGAGATTGAGGCCGTCGAACTCCGCATAGCGCCGCTCCAGCTTGGTGACGATGCGCAGCGACTGGGCGTTGTGATCGAAGCCGCCATAGGGCTCCAGCACCTCGTGCAAAGCGTCCTCGCCGGTGTGCCCGAACGGCGTATGGCCGAAATCATGGACGAGCGCCACCCCCTCGGCGAGATCCTCGTCCAGTTTCAAGGCCCTGGCGAGGGCGCGAGCGATCTGGGCGACTTCGATCGTATGCGTGAGCCGCGTGCGGTAATGGTCTCCGTCGGCGGCAATGAAGACCTGCGTCTTGTGCTTCAGCCGCCGGAAGGCCGTGGTATGGACGATGCGGTCGCGGTCGCGTTGGAAATCGGAACGTGTGGGGCTCGATGCCTCGGGATACAGTCTGCCGCGGGAAGCCCAGGGGTTCGATGCATAAGCTGCGTGTTCACCGTAACCGAAACCAAGGGCCTGCCTGTCGACTGTCATTTCACACCTGCGCGCGTCATCCCATTGACGGGACATTCAAGCCTTCATACCTATAGAAAGCGCTACAGGAAAGCGACGCTGGCCGGCGACTCCGTCCCCTCGGGGCGGAACAACGGCTTGCGGCAAGCCTGAAGATCGCCTGTCACGGCATGCGATTATAGCGTCAGAGCGAAGACGAATCTCTCCGGTTCTTGACCCCGGCAGGAGGCAAATAAGATGCAGGAAACAGTTACGCTTTCGGATGCGGCGGCCAGACGCATTGCCGCAATTCTCCAGGCGGAGAAGGACAAGAGCGCGATGCGCGTCTCCGTCGAAGGCGGCGGGTGCTCGGGCTTCTCCTACAAGTTCGATTTGGTGGACGCGGCAAATGCCGACGATCTCATCCTCGAAAAGGACGACGCCAAGGTCCTGATCGACAGCCTGTCGCTGGTCTACATGGGCGGCTCGGAGATCGATTTCGTCGACAATCTTCTCGGACAGTCGTTCCAGATCAACAATCCGAACGCGGTCGCAAGCTGCGGGTGCGGAACGAGCTTTTCGATCTGACGCCTCGCGCCACATCGTTATCGATTCCAGGACGTTAGAGCGAGATGCGGGCGGAAAACCGCGCACGCTTTTCCTCATCCAGCACTAAAGATAGGGCGATCCGAGCCAGAGCAATCGGTTTGCCAGCCGGTTTACGAGCGGCTGCGCGCGGAGCCCCGCAAGGGTCACTTCATCCGCTGTCGCGCGTATGGCGCAGACCTTTTCGCCGATTGCGCGTGCGAAGGCTTCGTCGAGTATTTCGAGGTCGAACTCGAAATTGAGGCGCAGGGAGCGAGGATCGAGATTGGTCGATCCGACATAGACCCAGCGGTCGTCGATGACCATCAGCTTGGAATGATTGAAGGCGCCCTTTGCCCGCCAGACGCGGCAGTGACCTTTCAGCACCTGGTCGAACTGTGCCGTCATCGCGCGGTCGACGAGTGTCAAATTGTTGACGGAGGGCACGATGATGTCGACCTCGACACCCTTCCTCGCCGCCGTCACGAGCGCGCTGATCAATTCCTTGTCGGGCAGGAAATAGGGCGACATCAACCGGATATGTTTTCGCGCCATCGAAAAGGCGCCCATAAGCATCTTGTGATTCGTCTCGTTGGTGTTGTCAGGACCTGAGGGAATGGCCCGCATCAGCACCGATCGCACGTCCGGCTCCGCGGGAAGGTCGGCGAGCCGCCAGCCGTCGCCTGTCAGTACCTCCTCGCTCGAGAACTGCCAATCTTCCGCAGCAACCTGAAAGATATCGGCGACAACGGGTCCCGTAACGCGGAAATGCGTGTCGAAAGAAGCAGCCTTTCCTGCGATTTCAGCGGAAAAGCCCGCACGGATGTTCATGCCGCCGGCGAAAGCGACCGTACCGTCGACAATCATGATCTTGCGGTGTGTCCTGAGGTTGGCATAGGGCAGCCGCAGGCCCATGATGATATTGCCGTTGAAGACGGCGGTCGGCACGCCTCCTTCCTTAAGATAGCCCACAATGGACGGCACGGAATAGCGCGCACCCACGGCGTCGATCAGGACGCGCACGGCGACGCCGCGTTTCACTGCGGCGATCAGGGCATTGGCGAAACGCATGCCGATGGGATCGCGGTCGAAAATATAGCTCTCGATGAGAATGCTGCGACGGGCGGACGAGATCTCGTCGAGCATCGCTGCATAGACCGCGTCGCCGCCCTCGAGCATGGTGATGTGGTTTCCCGCCGACATCGTGAAGCGCGCAACGCGGTCTCCAAGCATCTTCATTGCCGCGAAACGCTGCCCGAAACGGGCCACCACCTGATCATGCGTGACATCGAAGCGCCCGAACGGGTCCCGCTCGGTCGAGCGCAGCAGCGAGCGCTGCAGGCCGATAGACGAGCGGCGCATCCGATTGATGCCAGCGACCGCGTAGATGACCGCACCGATGACCGGTGAGAGCAGCACAACGCCGACCCAGCCGGCAGCCGCACGCACATCGTCTTTCGTCATCGCCGCATGGATGATTGCCGGGACGCCGAGGACGACCGAAAGCAGCGCCAGAAAATGCGGCCAGTAACTCTCTATGAACGCGATCATGCGCGGGACTATAGACGGACGCGGAGCGGAATCAATTCGGCTACTTAAGGGTGAAACCTAACGTGGGGAAGAAGCGGAAGATGCGCCGGACCGGCGGCCGCCCGATCCAGAACCCAAATGGCGGATCCCGGATTTGTCAAAAGAATTTCCAGCCGCTAGAACCAATCGACCGAACGGACTCAAATGTCGTGAGAGGCAAGGCTGCCCAATGAAGATTGCCACATGGAACATCAACGGCGTCAAAGCGCGTCTCGACGGCCTCGTCGGCTGGCTTAGGGAGTCGAACCCCGACATCGCCTGTCTGCAGGAGATCAAATCCGTCGACGAGACATTTCCGAGAAGCGAGATCGAGGCGCTCGGCTACCATGTGGAGACGCATGGACAGAAAGGCTTCAATGGCGTTGCCCTGCTCTCCAAGACAAGACCGGACGAGATCAATCGCGGATTGCCGGGAGACCCTGCCGACGAACAGTCGCGTTTCATCGAAGGCGTATTCTCCGTCAATGGCGGAGCCCTTCGGGTCTGCTGCCTCTATCTGCCGAACGGAAATCCGGTAGAGACGGAAAAATACCCCTACAAGCTCGCATGGATGCGGCGTCTGGCCGCCTTCGCGGAACAGAGGCTCGCCCTGGAGGAACCGCTCATCCTGGCCGGCGACTACAACGTCATCCCGGAGGCGCATGACTGCTGGGACGTCAAGGTCTGGCGGAACGACGCTCTCTACCTGCCAGAGACACGTGCCGCCTTTCGGCGGCTGCGCAACCTCGGCTTCACCGACGCGGTGCGCGCGACCTCCGACGAGGCGCCGCTCTATTCGTTCTGGGATTATCAGGCCGGCTGCTGGCAGAAGAATTTCGGCATCCGCATCGATCATCTGATGCTGTCGCCGGAGGCGGCCGACAAGCTCGTGTCGACCTCTATCGAAAAACACGTCCGTGCCTGGGAAAAGCCGTCCGACCATGTGCCCGTAACGGCTGAATTCGCGTTCGCGACGACCTGAGGCGAGTCGACCTTCCCTTCCCTGCGGTCAGCCATCCTCGGGTCAGGCCGCACAGGACTTCAATCGTCGTCGTTCTGCAGATGCATGTTCTGGGACATGGTTATCGCCACCCGGCGATCGTCTTCGGTGGCGAGCGAGAACGCCTGTTCCTGCATCGCCTGGAGCCAGGGCCGGTCCTTGGGAGAACATTGGCCGAGCGCCGCCGTCATGTATGCGAGACCGCGAGCGGTCTGACCTTCCTGGAAAATGACGTTTCCGAAAACGCCCATGGCGCCGGCATGACCATTCTTGCGCGCCCGGTTGAGCCATTTCTTGGCCTGCTGGACATTGACGCTTCCGCCCTCGCCCGAAAGCAACATGCGCGCGAGCTGGAATTGCGCTTCCGCCACGCCGAAGGTGGAGGCCGCCTGGAAATACAACTGCCTGGCCTGCGACAGGTCGGACCTTACCGGGGTGTCGGGAATGCCGCGCCGGTAATAGCCGGCAAGCGAAATCAAGGCATTGACGAAGTAGCCCGTATCTTCCGAGCCCGGCTCGACACCCTGTTGTGCGATTTCGCTGTAGATCTTGAATGCTTCGAGATCGTTCTCCGCGACACCATCGCCATAGGCATACATATTGGCGAGCGCCCAGCGAGAGCCCGTGTGCCCCTTTTCGGCAGCATATCGATAGGCCTCGACCGCTTCGTCTTTCCGGCCGCTCTTATAGGCGGAAAAACCGAACTTGAAGAGCGCGAAGGGGCCGGACTCCTTGGTCACGCCGGCTCCGGGATCGAAAGCCCGTGCCGGCCCGGCCGCGGTTGCGCCAACCGCCAGCGACATGCCAAGCACCGCAACCCTAAGCGACTTCAATTCACCCGCGCGCATAACAATCAGTTTCTTTCGTTCGAGCCGGCCACGCCGACCCCATCACCGTCGCGAAGATGCTGCACATACTGGCTCCTGCGCCCACCGGTGCTCCGGCTGCGCGCCTGAGGCCAATTGCTACGGGATGTCATGACGGCACACAAACTCACTTCACCTCAACGCGGGCATGGAACTCGACTAGCCTTCGTCCCTATATCGCTGCTCTCATTTTGTGGCGGGAAATGGACATAATCGACCCGGCCCAGATAGTAGCAAACCGTAGCAGGAAATGTGTTGCTGAATCGTCACATTCACAACCGCTTATAAGCGTGGTTACCAGACATAAAAAAGGCCCGGCGGAGACCGGGCCTCGAGCAGTGGATTTTAGGAGATCAGAACCTGACCTTCAGCGATGTCGAGATCGCACCGACGAAGTCATTGTCGAAGTCGTAGGAGACATCGCCGCCGATCGTCTCCCCTTCGAAATCAACCGGACCGGAACTGCCGCTGGTCAGGATACCGACGACGCCGGCAAGACGGATTTCTACATTCTCGGTCGGCGTATAGGAAACGCCTGTGCCGAGCGTCCAGGTATCGGTCTGAGCCCCGTAGCCTTGGCTTGTTCCACGATCCCAGGTGAGGCTGACTGCACCGCTCCATTGATCGTTGAACTTGTGGCCGATGCCCCCGGTGACGGTCCAGCCATCCCGGTAAAGGAGATCGAGGCTGGTGCACGGCGTAGTAGGCGATATCGTCGCAGGGCAGAATGTTACAACCTGCAACTGACTCCAATCGGTCCATTTGATGGAGCCAAACGCCAACCAGCCGGGGGCAATGCCGGATTGAACCTTGAGTTCAAGCGAATCCGGCATCGAGGCCGAACCCCGAACGTCATATTTGGTGCCGGTGATCAACGGAGGACCGACCGGGAAAGGGTTCGGAAACGCAAGCTGACGCAGATCGATGAAGCCTGAAAGATCATCCAGATCTACAGCACTGTTGTACACCAAGCTCGCCCGCATAGCATATTCAGGAATTTCGTATGCAACGCCGGTGCGCCAGCCCCATCCGCTGTCTTCCAGCTCGAGACGACCGACGCCAGAAAAGGTCGAAAGCGGAAACGGCGCGAAGGTGTAATCCTGCACGAGTCGCTCTTTAAAGCCGCCCACTTCCTGATAGAATCCACCGCCAATAACCCGGAAATAGCCAGGTCCCATTTCCCACTTGTAGGAACAGGTGGCCGCATAGTTGTCGCTCTCCACCTTCGTCTCGATGTTGTTGTTGGCACCGGCCCAGTTTTTGCCGGGGTTGGTGTGGGCGCCCCAAGGCTGCGAGTAGTCCGCCATACAGTCAATACTGTCACCCAAAGCAGCCTTAACGCCGATGCGGGGCGCCCAATAGCTCTCAGTGTCGTCCGCGGTGCTTGGACGATAATTCAGGTTTCCGCCACCAAATGTCCCTCCGAGAATGTCCGTATTGGCGGTATCGGTGTCCTCGACATTCTTCAGCTTACGTTGCGGATTGACATAGGTCGCCGTCGCTTCGGCCGCATAGTCCGACGGGTCGAACAAGAGATCGATATTATAGCCGCTGCGCTCAAGCCCTCCCGCCTGCGCAGCCGAGGCCACGAGCACTCCGGCCACCGCGGCCAGAATACCCTGCTTCAATCCAATTCGAGCCATCAAGCTCCTCCCCTGCATTCCAATTCTGCGGCCATCCGCCTCGGGGCCGCGCTTGAGGGAAGTATCCTCACGATTGCGTGAAATGGCAAACTGGAAGCCCCGGAGCCGACCGGGCGGGACCGGTCATCGGATTTACGTAAGAATTCCCACTTCTCGCCACAATTCGACCACCGATAGAATTTCATTTCCAGAAAGTCCGCGATTTCGATCAAGCAATGGAATTAAATACTACCAAATTGCGGTGTGTGACGCTGGAACAACATCATGGCTTTTTACACGGCACCCTTACGAGGCACCATTGAAACGCCGTCAGCTAAAACCCATGCGTGCATTGTCGATCGCCCCCACCTGCGTTGCCGCCGAGCCAGACCAAGAAACCGATTCGCCGCATCGGTCAGAAACTGGAAAATCCGCGGCATTGCTGCCGCGGATCGTGTCGGCCTTCGAGTTTGTCTCGCAGATGAAAAGCTAACCGGCTTCCGTAACGCGGGACAAAGCAACGCCGAGCGAGTCTCTTTGCAGGTCGAGTTCGACCAGCCGCTCGCGCTCGGCCTCGACCAGTTCCGGCTTGGCATTGGCGACGAATTTTTCGTTGGCAAGCTTGCCGAGGATCCGCTGCCGCTCGACGTCGACCTTTGCGATGGCCTTTTCCAGACGCAATTTTTCGGCCGCGAGATCGATGAGACTGCCGAGCGGAAGGCAAGCCGTCGCTTCGCCGACCACGATCTGAGCGCTGCCGCGGGGCGCCACTGACGCGTGCTCGATGTTCTCCACTCTCGCCAAACGCTTGATCGCAGAGGCGTGCCGGTCGAGCCGCTCGCTCGTCAGCGCCTTCGCCCCGACGATGACCAGTGGAGCCATCGCCGCCGGAGGGACGTTCATTTCGGCGCGAACCGAACGAATGCCGGAGACGAGATCGATCAGCCAGTTGATTTCGTCTGCAGCCGCGTCATCCGCATAGAAGGCGGCCGGCCATTCGGCGTGACAAAGGAGCGTCGTACGCTCTCGCCCGGGGCCGGTCGTCTTTTCCCAAAGCTCTTCCGTCATAAAGGGCATGAACGGATGCAGCAGCTTGTAGATCTCATCCAGGACATAGGCCGTGCAGGCCTGGGACTCGCGCTTGGCCGCTTCATCGTCGCCATTGAAGACAGGCTTCAGGAGTTCGAGATACCAATCGCAGAACTGGTTCCAGACGAAGCGGTAAAGGGTTCCCGCCGCCTCGTTGAAGCGGTAATCCTCGATCGCCTCGCTCACATCGCGGATGGTGCGCGACAGTTCCGTCAGGATCCACCGGTTGATCGTCAGCGACGCTGCCTCGGGGATAAAGCCGTCGCTGCTTACTGCCCCGTTCATCTCGGCAAAGCGGGTCGCATTCCACAGCTTGGTTCCGAAGTTGCGGTAGCCTGCTATCCGGGCCGGGTCGAGCTTCACGTCGCGCCCCTGAGCCGCCATGATCGCCAGCGTGAAGCGCAGTGCGTCGGCGCCGTATTCGTCTATGAGCTCCAGCGGGTCGATGACGTTGCCCTTGGACTTCGACATCTTCTGCCCGTTCTTTTCACGGACGAGCGCATGAACATACACCGTGTGGAAAGGCTCGACAGGTGTGCCGTCCGCATCCTTCATGAAATGAAGGCCCATCATCATCATCCGGGCGACCCAGAAGAAGATGATGTCGAAACCGGTTACCAGCACATCGGTCTGATAATATTTGTCGAGCTCCGGCGTCTCCTGCGGCCAACCGAGCGTCGAGAAGGGCCAGAGCGCCGAGGAGAACCAGGTGTCGAGGACATCCTCGTCGCGCGTCAGTATCTCACCCGGCTTGAAGTTTTCGAGCAGGTCTTCGACATAGGCCTTCATCGGTCCTTCATGGGCGATGTAATGCTGAATCGCCGCGTGCAGCGCTTCCTCCTCGTTTCGTTCAACGAAGATCTGCCCATCGGGACCGTACCAGGCGGGGATCTGGTGGCCCCACCAGAGCTGGCGCGAAATGCACCAGGGTTGGATGTTCTCCATCCATTCGAAATAGGTCTTTTCCCAGTTCTTCGGGACGAAATTCGTCCTGCCTTCCTTGACCGCCGCAATCGCCGGCTTCGCCAAGGTCTTGGCGTCGACATACCATTGCTCGGTCAGGCGCGGCTCGATCGGCACGCCGCCGCGGTCACCATGGGGCACCATGTGCTTGTGGGGCGCGATGTGATCGACGAGCCCGGCCTCTTCGAGCATCTCGACGATAAGCTTGCGCGCTTCGAAGCGATCCTTGCCCTCCAGTTGATCCCAGGCGCCGTGCAGCGCCGCCGGGTGGTCGAGCCCCTCGAGGAAATCCTCGTTGTTCTTGATCGTTATCCGGCCGTCTGCCGTGAGAACGTTGACCTGCCGCAGTCCCCTGCGTTTTCCGACGTCGAAATCGTTGAAGTCGTGCGCAGGCGTCATCTTCACCGCGCCGGTGCCGGTCGTCGGATCCGGATACTCGTCGGCCACGATCGGAATGCGGCGGCCGACGATCGGCAGAATGACGTGCTTGCCCACGATGCCCTTGTAACGGGCGTCTTCGGGGTGCACGGCAACGCCGGTGTCGCCGAGCATGGTTTCCGGACGCGTGGTCGCGACGACGAGATAGTCGCGCGTCTCCCATTCCGTCGCATTGCCTTCCTCGTCGAAGGCGACGGGATGCTGATAGGTCACACCCTCTTCGAGCGGGTAGCGCAGATGCCAGAGATGGCCGTTGACCTCGACCGGCTCGACCTCGATGTCGGAGATCGCGGTTTGCAGCTTCGGGTCCCAGTTGACCAGCCGGGTGTCGCGATAGATGAGGCCTTCCTTGTAAAGGCTGACGAAGACCTCGATGACCGCCTCGGACAGCCCCTCGTCCATCGTGAAGCGCTCGCGCGACCAGTCGCATGAGGCGCCGAGCCGCTTCAATTGATTGAAAATCAGGCCCCCGGACTCGGCTTTCCACTCCCAGACTTTCTCTATAAAGGCCTCACGGCCCATATCGCGGCGGTTCGGAAGCTGACGTTCCATGAGCTGGCGCTCGACGACCATCTGGGTCGCGATACCCGCATGGTCCATACCCGGCTGCCAGAGCACATCCTTGCCGCGCATGCGCTCGAAGCGGACCATGATGTCCTGCAGCGTATTGTTGAGCGCATGGCCCATATGGAGCGATCCCGTCACGTTCGGCGGGGGGATCACGATCGTGAAGGTCTCCGCGTCCGGCTTCGCGTTGACACCGGCGCGAAAGGCATCCGCTTCGTCCCAGGCCTTGGCGATCTTCGGTTCTACCGCTGCGGAATCGTAGGTTTTATCAAGCATTCTTTGGCCGATTTCTGGAGATTGATGTCAGCGTTTGTAAACCGGAAGGCCCGGGGCAAGTCAACCTGAACGGGGAAAAAGCCGCAGCCATCGCGCATGCGGCTTCCATCTTAGATTACTTCCGGGAAAAGTGTGTAACGCTTTTCTGTCCGGACGTGCGCAGGTTCAAATGCGCTACTGGGGAAAAGAGCTCGGCGATTTTCCTGAAATCGTCCACGGGCGGCAGACGCAAGTCGGGCACCTCTACCGTTTACGTCAGCGCCGGGGCCCGCGTGCCACGCGTTCGATTTCCTCGCGCACCAGTCTTTCGACCAATGTCGGCAAGTTGTCGTCCAGCCATTCCTGCAACATCGGACGCAGCATCGCCTCGGCGATCTCGTCGAAGGAACGCCGGGGTCCGTTCTCGACGGCATGTGCCAATTCGTCGAAAGCGCGCGCAACCTGGCGGCTTACAGCCGGGGAAACGATCGTTCCAGGCGTGCCTTCCGGCTCCGTTGCCTCGTCCGGGGCCGCATGCGCGGCCGCCGATACATCCCCGGCCACGGGAGCCGACCCGGCGTCCGCTGCCGCACTCGCCGGGATGGCCGAAGACGGAAACGCAGCGATGCGGGACATCATCGCCGGATTGTCCGCTGGCGACCGCGCCTCCTCGCCTCCTGCTTGATCCCTCGGAACCGTATGCACCGCCTGCCGCTCCGAAGCCGCCCTCACCCTTGCCGCGACATCGGCAAGCGAAAGCGGCGCAGACGACGGTACCGGCGCGTCGGTACGGTTATCGACCGCGGATGGTGACGTCCTGACCGCGGAAAATTGGTCGTCGACGGACCCGAACGCATCCGCTTCGATCTCCGGATCCATCGACAGTTCAACATCGTCGCCGGCGTCGTCCCCGAAGCTCTGCCGCGCGGAGGTTCCGGCCGGACCAGGCTCGTTACTCTCGATGATCTTGCGAATGGATGCCAGAATCTCATCCATCGAAGGTTCACGTGCGACGTTGAGCTGCGCCATTTCAATCCCCGTTTGCTGCGGACGAACACGGAAAAGCCGCTCCGTGTGCCGATTCGAACAAACCTTAAGTGAGTTCGCCGACGAAACAAACGCCGCGAATCAGCTCGGTAAATTCTTGCACAGATTTGTTTTTTTCGGCAGGGGCAATGGCACTTGCGCTCTAAAGCCTGGTGAGATTCGGGCCACCCGCCGCCGCTTGTTTGATTTCCCCATCCCTGTGCGCGTCACAGGAATGAGGACGGGGATGTGCGAAGCGGGACGGGACACTGTCCACGGGCGTGACCGGCGAACTTCCGCGCCGCCTCGATATCTTCACGGTTTATGAAGCGCGCCGAGGGGCCGCACCCTCTCCGTCCCCATCCTTGTGCTCGTCACAGGGATCCAGCAGCGTCGCGTCTGCGGCGCGGGAAGAGTTCTTTCAGCCCAAGGACTTGGGCTGGCTGGATTCCTGTGACAAGCACAGGAATGAGGGACCGGGATGTGCGGTTCCTACAACTTGCGCTTGGGAATATGCGAGGGAATGTTCAACCTGTGACGCAATGAAACGCGCCGAGGGTCGCACCTCTCTATCCTCATCCCTGTGCTCGTCACAGGGATCCAGCAGCGCCGCGTCTGCGGCGCGGAAGACTCTTTTCAGCCCAAGGACTTGGGCTGGCTGGATTCCTGTGACAAGCACGGGAATGAGGAAATCAAACGAGCCGCCGCGGGTGGCTCGAATCTCAACGGGCTTGGCACAAAACGCCGCGACCCTGGGGGACACGGCGTTTCGTGTCGAATTGGCTAAGGGCCGTCTAGCGCCCGTCGACGGTGCGCAGGCCGAACCATTTGTCCTTGACGGCCTCGTAATGTTCCTCGGCCCGATATTCGGCCACCTGCAGGCCCTGGCTCCTGACTGTCAGGTGGCCCATTGCGGCGAGCAAGGCATAGCTTGCAACCACCGCATCGCGTTGCGCGCCCGCCAGCGACTCCTGCGCGTCCAGCACGTCCTGCTGCGCGTCGAGCACGTCCAGCGTGGTGCGCTGACCGACCTTGCGCTCTTCGATCACGCCTTCGAGCGCGAGGTTCGCTGCGGAGATCTGCGACCGGCTGGCCTTGATTCGTGCAAGTGCCGATTCGAGCTGCGCATGCGCCGATACGACTGTCTGCTGCACCGAGGCCCGCTCGGAGTCGACGAGGATCCGCTGCTGCCCCAGAATTTCCTTGGCCTGGCGAATCTGGCCGTATTCCGCACCGCCCTGATAGATCGGAACTTCGAGCCGAGCCGTGACGCTCGCCGTCGTATCATCAAGCCCTTGACCGGCATTACCGGTGTTACGGCTCACGGCACCCTGGAGAACGACGCCCGGCAGCATCGTGCCTTCCGCCGATTTCACCTGGTAACCGGCCGAATCGACGGCATATTGCGCCGCCAGGATTCGCGGGTTTTCGCGCAGCCCCGTCGCCACGGCCTGATCGAGGGACCTCGGCATGGCCTTCGTGGCAGGTCCAGGCTGTCTGATGCCGGTCGGCGCTGCGCCGACGATCTGCACATAGACCGCTTCGCTCTGTTTCAGCTGCGCGATTGCAGCAACGAGCAGCGACTGGGCGTTGGCGAGTTCGGCTTCCGCCTGGCTCACATCCGTCCGCGTGCCTTCGCCCACATCGAGGCGGGCCTGTGCGGCGCTCAACTGTTCCCGAAGGAAGGCGAGGTTCTGACGGCGAATGGAAACGACCTGCTGATCGCGGGCTATGTTCGCATAGGATTGCGCGGCCGAAAGAAGAATCTGGATCTCATTGGCCTTCAGCGTCTCGCGGCTCGAAAACACCTCCGCTTCGGCCGCCCTGACATTGTTCAGGGTCTGAAATCCATCGAAGATCGTCTGCGTGATGGAAATCCCGACCTGTCCGGAATGAAAGTCGCGGGTGCCGGTCCGTTCGGCGTCGACCCGTGAGAGCGTCCCAGTCGCCGACGCGGAAACCTGCGGCCGGTAGCCGGCCTTCGCAATCGGAACCCCTTCATCGGTCGCGCGCAGCCCGGCGCGAGCGGCGTTGAGATCCGGGTTGTTCGCATAGGCCTTGGCCATCGCCCCGAAAATCGTCTCCGCGAGAACGGCGTGGGGCGCGAGCAGCACACTGGTCGAGACAGCCGCCCACAAGGCTGCTTTGCGGACAATCGACACCATCTTCCCTCCGATCAATCGGGGCAGCGTCGCCACCCCGCATTTTTCAGCAGGCCCTTTGGCGGCCTGCACAAACACTGCAATGAAGCCCCGCGCCACCCATGGCGGGCAAATCACCGCTTCCAGGCTCTTTTGAACTCCGGATTCGGGTCTACGACAACTGCGCACCGACCCTCTGCACGGCCATTTCAAAAAGAAACAAATAACACGTTGCCGATTGGCAACATTGCAGTTTTCGCTTCAACACTCATATGTTGAGCTACCTCAATAAGAGGCACATCAAAAAACAAAAGAACGGTCGCGGCGGAAGCCGGGAAGCGGCTTCACGGCGGTGTTGAAGTCAGCTCGCTCCGACGTCATGCCCGATTCGCGCACGTAAAGTTTCGCACGAGATGCGTTACCAAAACCTTCCACGACCACGAGCCGGCCGCCGTCGCGAAGCTGCTCGAACAGCTCGGCAGGGATCATCTCGACGGCACCGTTGATGAAGATGACGTCATAGGGCGCCTCCGCCGCGTACCCCTTGGTGAGATCGCCGCTCACCACGGCGATATTGTCGTAGCCGAGGCGTGCCAGCGTCTCCGTGGCCGTGGCGGCCAGGGCTTCGTCGCTCTCCAGCGCCACGACGGAACCGGCGAGAAGCGAGAGCAAGGCAGAGGCGTAACCTGTCCCGCAGCCGATTTCGAGGACCAGATCCGAGTTGGAGATCTCTGCGAGCTGGAGGAGCTTCGCCAGCGGCGACGGCTCCATGAGGTAACGCGGCTGGGGACCGCCGACGAGCTCGATATCGGTGTCGATATAGGCCAGCTCCCGCATCTTGGCAGGCACGAACTCCTCACGCGGGACCGACAGGAAAGCAGACAGGACTGAATGGGAGGTCACATCCGTGGTCCGGATCTGATTGTCCACCATCTTGATGCGGGCTGCTTCGAAATTCATGATATTGCCTCGTGTCGGAATGGGCGCGGCGCCGGGAAGATCGTGCGTTCGGCGGCCGCTAGCCCGTTGCCTGAAGCGCGAAGCGCCGTATTGATGCGTCGCGCCTCAGGTTGTTGTCTCTGTGCCTGTCATCGGTCCGAAACCGCTCCGCGCTTTCGGACACATTCATAAAGCTCATAGATCGCCGCACGGCCGGTTTCAAGCGACTGCGTCTCCGTGCACGCAAAAAGGCACCCCCAGCCCACATCGGAACTGGCGGCCGGGCCATGAGGAACCTGCCGAGACGAGGATGCGGACGGAAAACCGCTAGCGGGCGGGAGCGGCCTCCAGGCCGACGAGTGCGATCTTGCCGTAGCCGGCATTCTGAATGAGGTTCATCACCGTCATCAGTTCGCCGTAGTCGACCAGGCGATCGGCGCGCAGAAGCACGCGCGTATCCGTGTTGCCGCCGGTTATCCGGTTCAGCTCGGAAACGAAGGCTTCGCGCGGCGCCTCTTCATTGCCGATGGCAAGCGTGAGGTCGGCTTTCAACGTCACGAAGACCGGTTTGTCGTCGCGCGGCGCCGGCTTTGCGACGGATTGCGGCAGGTCGACCTTCATGTCGACCGTCGCGAGCGGCGCAGCCACCATGAAGATGATGAGCAGCACGAGCATGACGTCGATGAAGGGGGTGACGTTGATCTCGCTGTTCTCGTCGAGATCGCCGCCGCTCTCGGAAATTCTTCCAGCCATTTTCGCTTATCCGATTCTGGCGATCGAGTCGGGGCCGTGAACGAAGCCGTCCTGGCGGCGCGGCGGCGCTCTGCGGGCGTGGCGATGATCGAGATCGCGGCTTACCAGTCTTTCGACGGCTGCCGCCGCATCTGCCAGGATGAGCTTGTACCCCCCGACGGACCGGGCAAAATAGTTGTAGATCACCACCGCCGGTATTGCCGCGACGAGGCCGATCGCAGTCGCCAACAGCGCCTCGGCGATGCCCGGCGCAACGATAGCGAGGTTGGTCGTCTGCGCCTTGCTGATGCCGATGAAGGAATTCATGATCCCCCAGACGGTACCGAAGAGGCCGACGAATGGACCGACGGACCCGATGGACGCCAGGATCCCGGTACCGGAGCTCATCCTCTTGCCGGCGCGAACTTCGATACGCGTGAGCAGAGAGGAGACGCGTTCCTTGACACCTACTGCCGGCGCGAGGTCCAGAACGGCGTCCGAGCGTGTCATTTCGTCGGCCGCTGCGGCAATCATCTCCCCAGCCACGCCAGCGCGGCGCTCGAGCTTTGGCTGCACGTCGGCGAGACCATTCGCGGAAACGAGGGCCGCCACGGCGCGCTTGAGGCGTGACTTGGCATATATGAGCTCCAGCGTCTTCACGAGGAAGATCGCCCAGGTGGCGACGGAGGCGAGCGCCAGAGCGACCATCACCGCCTTTACGACGATGTCGGCAGCGAGAAACATGCCGACCGGCGAAAGATCATGCGGAAGCACGGGATTTGCTCCTCCCGCCGTTGCGGCGCCCACCGCTGCCTCGGCCGGCGCCGGTGGCACGCCCGGATCATCGCCGCCGGGAAGGTCTGTCGCCGGCGGCTGCGCGTCGACCGAAACGGACGAGGGCTGTTGTGCGGTCTGCGCGAGGCCGGTCGCGACCGGGCCGGCAAGGAAAACAGTCAGCGTTGCCGCCAGCAACATGTTCAATTTCGGCCGGATCCGATCAGACATCTCGTTCCTCGTTTTTCCGTATTCGCCCGAGCGTCACGGGCCTGCAATCGATTTCAACAATCAGGTGGGCGCGGGATGCAAACCGCAGCCGCTCGCGCCCGCCCCTGTCGGTGAAGCGCTTTCGCAACGCTCTTTACGACAAACAATGGCGGGATGACAAGATTGTGGAGTACGATAATCAAGAATATCACGACAGATGGGCGATGAGGAACGCGCGGTCGTCAGGGCGGTGAACCCTGCGGCAAAAAACTGCCCGTCCGCCAGTCGTAGCGGCGATGACGCTGCCAGGGGCGCTCAGTGGAGGAGAACGACGTGACGACGCGCATGCGTGGCGGCACGCCCGGTTGTTCCTGCTCGGCATGGATCTCGACCGCCCCCGTCCGCCGCAGCGTCTCGGCGCTTATGACCAGCGATCCGCCGGACGGGCAGGCTGCGGACGGCCGGCGGCTGGCGACGACGACCAGATCGGCGCGACCGCACAGGTTGGAGAGCGATTCGGCCTTTTCGATAACAGCCACTGTCCATCCCTCGCGGCTGCGCCCGGCGCACCCTATTCCCTTTCTGCAGGCGAAAACGCCGGGCTGGGCCGAGGTCAGGAAGGCTGCTGTCTCGACGGCGGTGTCCGGCTCCGTCGCAACGTCGAGCGGTGCCTTATGTTCCGCGATCGCAAGTGCGCGCTGCCATTGCGAGAAGATGAACTCCGGCGGACGGCTCCGATTGGTCGCGATCGCATCCGCGGCGATCAGGCCGACCAATTGCGCATCCTCCGATATCGCGATCGATGGGCGCTCCTTCCGCGGCTCGAGCGCGATCGCGCATATACCCAGAGCGATCAGCCCCGCGCCGACGAGCGCCAGCCGCGTTCTCAGAACGCAGACCAGGATGCCGCCGAATGCGATAAGGAAGAACGGCGCGTCGCCCATGCGGCCGGTCATCCACTCCCCGTCGAGCGATGCGACATATCTCGCGACCGCCAGCATCCAGTCCAGCCCCTGCCCCATGACCACAAGGGGATAATATTCGAGCCCGAAGGGCATAAGCAGCATCGCGAACAGTGCGAAAGGCATGATCAGCACGCTGATCAGAGGCGTCGTGAGAACGTTTGCGGCCAGCCCGTAACCGGGGAGCCGGTTGAAATGGGCAGCCGCGTAAACCGCCGTCGCCAGGCCGCCGATGACGGAGGTGGCGACAGTACCGATGGCGAGGCCGGACACGACCCCCACGCTCCCCCGCTTCTTCGAGGTTTCGGGATCCTTTCTCCTGTGGTCGCGCCAGCGGGAATAGCCCGCAACGAGGGCCAGCGTCGCCGCAAAGGACATTTGGAACCCGGGTCCGGCTACCGCCGACGGCGTCCAGGCAAGGATGATGAGTGCGGCAAGCGCCACGTTGCGCAGGCTGATCGAGACGCGGTCGAAGAACAATGCGACGAGCATGATCGAGATCATGATCCAGGATCTGAGCGCTGAGACCGCACCTCCGGAAATCAGAATATAGAAGAACACCATGAGAAGAGCGCCGACGGCAGCGATCTTCTTGACGGAAGCTCTTTCCGCCAACCCCGGAACGAAGCTCAACAGAGTCCGGGCGCCGATGAGAAACGTGCCCGCCGCCAGCACCATGTTGAGTCCCGAGATCGCCAGGACATGCGACAGGCCCGCGGCGCGCAGCATCTCGACGGCCTCGCGGCTGATCGCGCGCTCCTCGCCGGTCACGAGCGCCGCAGCGATCGCACCGGTATCGCCGCCGATCGCTGTCCGGATGCGATTGCCGATCACTTCGCGGATCAGTGCCAGATATGCGGCCGCTTTCGCCGGCAGCGAGGCTTCGGACCGACCGGTGACAGCGCCGGCATCAACCGGCGCTCGCGGCGCGCCATAGAAATACCCGACCGCGCCTACGCCTTTGAAGTAGGAGCCGAACGCGAAATCGTTGAGACCCGGGAGAGCCGGCCCGGAGGGCGGCGACAAACGCGCCTTGCCTTCGATGATAGCTCCGACCGGAAACGGTTCGTGGCGGCTCCGCGCCAGCAGCGTCGCCCTTTCCGGCGCCCGGCGCAGCCGCGGGCCGGATGTTTCTTGTATGCGAACGAGATAACGCCAGCGTCCCCTGTCGTCGGGATCCCGGGTGAGGACCGTTCCGCGAACGGTCGTCGTCACTGGCGTGTCGAGAATGACCGTATCCAGCCTCGCTGTTTCGGCCGCGGCCAGCAGCATGCCCGTGGTAAAGAGAGCGGGCGCGATCACCAGCGGCCGCCAGCTTCGCAGGTCCCCCCGGCAAAGCACCGCAGATATGCCGAAAACGCAAAGCAGCGCTGCAAGTTTGGCAATTCCGACGGATTCGGGCACTGCGAGCCATGCAAGCGAGCCAAGCGCAAGCATGACCGGGATCAGGACGAAGCCGTGGCCGTATTCCTGCTCTTCCGCAACTGCAGCGCCTATGCCGAGGGAAACCGCCGTGGCCGCCGAGCCTATCCGATGGCGAATGTTTGCCGCATGCCAGCCCACAGGCGCCCGGCGGCCGGAGCCGATGGCGGGCAAATCGCCGGTGAGAACCCGCGTGCCCTCGCTCCGGGGCCACGCGCTGCGCTCCCCATCGCGCACGACCGCTCGTGCCCCGCTCTCCCCCATTCCGCTCCGCCCGCGCCTGTTTTCTCGATCCTGCAGCCAACCGCGCAATCTTGCAACTCGAAGGCTGATGCTCAAAAAAGAGGCAGACTAGATAGAATGGTACCGCATTATCAGCTTAGCGATCATTGATCTCTTCGAACGAATTGCCGTAACATGCGTTTGTTGCGTTGCCATATGCGTTTTCGCATCGCACAAGTTTGCCTTTGGTACTGCTTGGCAGTCGAAAATAAATCATATAGCAAATTCGCAACGCTCAAATTCGCGGCACAGAGCTATGCCACGATGTCACAAAAACGGAGGGTCCCATGTCAGAAAAAAGCGCGACAGTAACATTCGGCGGAAAGTCCGCGGACCTGCCGGTGCGATCGGGATCAATCGGTCCGGATGTCGTGGACATCGGCTCGCTCTACAAGCAGACGACGATGTTCACCTACGATCCGGGCTTCACCTCCACGGCATCGTGTGAATCGAAGATCACCTATATCGATGGCGACGAGGGCGTCCTGCTTCACCGCGGATTTCCGATCGAGCAACTGGCAGAGCACGGCGACTTTCTCGAAGTCTGCTACCTGCTTCTCTACGGCGAACTGCCGACAAAGGCTCAGAAGGCCGATTTCGATTATCGCGTCACGCACCACACCATGGTCCATGAGCAGATGTCGCGGTTTTTCACCGGCTTCCGCCGCGATGCCCATCCGATGGCCGTCATGTGCGGCTGCGTCGGCGCCCTTTCCGCCTTCTACCACGACTCGACCGACATCACCGATCCGCATCAGCGGATGGTCGCGTCGCTGCGCATGATCGCCAAGATGCCGACGATCGCCGCGATGGCCTACAAGTACCATATCGGCCAGCCCTTCGTTTATCCGAAGAACGATCTCGACTACGCCTCGAACTTCCTGCGCATGTGTTTCGCCGTGCCTTGCGAGGAATATGTCGTGAATCCGGTTCTGGCGCGCGCCATGGACCGGATCTTCATCCTCCACGCCGACCATGAGCAGAACGCATCGACCTCGACCGTTCGCCTCGCCGGCTCGTCGGGTGCCAACCCGTTCGCCTGTATCGCTGCCGGTATCGCCTGCCTTTGGGGACCTGCCCATGGCGGCGCCAACGAGGCGGCGCTCAACATGCTCGCCGAGATCGGCACGGTCGACCGCATTCCGGAATATATCGCCAAGGCCAAGGACAAGAACGATCCGTTCCGTCTGATGGGCTTCGGCCACCGGGTCTACAAGAACTACGATCCGCGCGCGAAGATCATGCAGAAGACGACGCATGAGGTTCTCGCCGAGCTTGGCCACAAGGACGACCCGCTCCTGGAAGTCGCGATGGAGCTCGAACGCATCGCTCTGACGGACGAGTACTTCATCGAGAAGAAGCTCTACCCGAACATCGACTTCTACTCCGGCATCACGCTGAAGGCCCTGGGCTTCCCCACCACGATGTTCACGGTGCTCTTTGCGCTTGCCCGCACCGTCGGCTGGATCGCTCAATGGAACGAGATGATCGAAGATCCGGAACAGCGCATCGGCCGTCCGCGCCAGCTCTATGTCGGTGCGCCGCTGCGCGACTACGTGCCGATCTCCAAGCGGTAAACGGCGGACAAACTCGACAAAAAGCCCATTGCGCCAACCCTCATCCTCGGGCTTGCCCCGAGGATGACAGGTGGCAGGGTTTGCAGAGGCTGTGGCGAGGTTCTTGCCCGTCATCCTCGGGGCTTGGCCCGACGAACCACAGCGGTTCGAAGCACTCGCCTCTCCTCACCCCGCTCGAAGGCAAGCGAGAACGATATCCGCCGCCTTTTCACCGGGCGGACGGTTCGTTTCCATTCGCTGTTGAACGAGGGCGAAGCCGTCGAGCATCGCACGACGTTGCGCCGTATCGCTCGAAAGCCGTTCGAACCAGCGCGTCAGAACGGCCGGGCGGATCGACTTGTTGAAATATTCGGGCACGACCGGAAAATCCGCGATGAGGTTCGGAAGCGCCGCGGTCCATATCCGAATGCGGGAATGCAGGAGGCTGACGATCCAGTCCGCAGAATAGGTAGAGACGACCGGAACTCCGGCGAGCGCCAGTTCGAGGATCACCGTACCCGAGGCGGCAATGGCCGCGTCGGCTTGGGCAAAAGCCTCCCATTTCCTGTCGGCGGTTATGCTTATCTCGGGCTGGACCCTCCAGGATGCCGTCAACGCCCTCACACGGTCTTCCTGGCGCGGCACGGTCGGCAAGAGGAACCGAATGCCTTCGTGCCGCTCCGCGAGCTCTTCGGCTGCTTCGCGGAAGATCGGAAGCAGGCGGCTGACCTCGCTCCCGCGCGATCCGGGCAGCAGGAGGCAGGCCTTCGGCTCGCGCCGATCCTGCATCTGCCGTCTCAGTCGTTGGCGCTCCCGGACGGCGAGAACATTGCCGTCAGATGCGAGCCGATGCCCGACATAGGTCGTCGGCGGACCGCCGAGCTTCCCCATCGCTTCCGGCTCGAAGGGTAAAATCGCGAGCACGTGATCCACATAGGCCCGCATGCGCGGCGCCCGCTCCGGCTTCCACGCCCAGACGCTCGGGCAGACATAGTCGATCACCGGCAAGTCGGGCAATGCGTCGCGGACGCGTTGCGCCACGCGGTGGGTGAAGTCCGGGCTGTCGATGATCAACAGAGCATCCGGACGCGCAGCGGCGATCGCGCGGGCGGTCTGCCCAATCCGCAACAGAAGCTTCGGCAGGTTCGCCAGAACCTGCGAGAAACCCATGATCGACAGTTCGGAATAGTCGAAAAGCGACCGGAGCCCTTCGGCTTCCAGCCCCTCGCCGCCAACGCCCACGAGTTCGAGCGGACCGTCTAGACGATCACGCAATGCCCGCACCAGGTCGGCGCCGAGCAGGTCTCCGGAAACTTCTCCGGCGATAACCGCCAGCCTGTAGGCTCTGCCTGTCATCTCCGGTCCTTGCGGCAATCGCGCTCGATACCGAGAACGAACAGCCCGCTCCTGTCGGCTTCCTCCACGAGACGCGCGCGATCGAGAACCAGCGCGCGCCCTGCCTCGAGGGCGATGCCCGCGAGGCCGGCAGCATGCGCTCCTGCGACCGTCGACGGACCGATCGAGGGCAGATCCGCCCGCTCGTCCTGTTGCGGCTTGCAGAGCTTGACGAGGACGCCGCGACGACGATTTGAAATCCGTCCGTCTTTCCTGAGGTCGGCCACTCTCGCCAACATGGCGTCCGTCCCTTCCGCCCCCTCCAGCGCCACGACCCTGCCGCCGACCGCAACGGCGCCCTGGCCGACATCGAGCGCACCCAGCGCGTTGGCTGCGGCAATCCCGGCTTCGATGTCACGCCGATCTTCGTCCGTCGGGACATGGGCGCCGAGCGGACCGGTATCGGCAAGAAGCCCCGGAACGACCTCGTGCGCGCCGATCACATGGGCGCCGCTCGCCTCGATCAATTCGATCACCATGCGCAGCACGGCGTCGTCCCCGCCGGATATCAAGGTGCGGAAAACCCGCGGCACCTTGGCCAGCGTCTTCAGCGTAGGACGGATATCGCGCCACTCCGGCCGCCGCCGCACCGCACCGGAAAGGACGACCCGGTCGATTCCCTCGGTCTCGAAAGTGCGGCTGATCGCGGCAAAGTCTCCAATTGCGCAAACGACATGGTCGAAGCCGGTCCAATCGGTATCCGCCTCACGCGAAAGCGCAATGATGAACGGGTCTTCGCCCTGGAAGCGCGCTGCCTCGGCCACGTGATGGGGAAGCGTTCCGGCGCCGGCGATGATGGCGAGCCTGCCTTTGGAATGCGGCAGGCGATGAATCGCCACCGCCATCAGCCCTTGGCGCCGCGATTCGGCGACGACAGCGCGCGGTCGCTCTCCGCGGCAATGAAATCCAGGATCTCGATTGCCGGCGCGCAATCGAGATATTCGTTGCGGATAGCGGCTGCATTCGCGCGAATCGAGCCGTCTCCCTCGAATATCTGCTTATAGCACCGCCGGACGCGATGAATCGCCGCACGCTCGATCCCCGCACGGGTCATCCCGACCACGTTAAGGCCGCTCAAAATGCCGGGGTTGCCGTTAAGCATTCCATAGGGAATGACGTCATAGCTCACCGCCGACAGGCCACCGATGAAGGCCTGACGCCCGATGCGGGTAAACTGGTGAACCGCCGATCCCCCCCCGAGTATGGCTCGGTCCTCGACTGTGACGTGCCCCGCAAGCATGACATTGTTGGAAAGGATGATATTGTTGCCGAGGCGGCAGTCATGCGCCACGTGCGAATAGGCCAGGAACAGGTTGTTGTTGCCGATGATGGTCGCGCCGCCATGCTCCACCGTGCCCGTATTCATGGTCACGCCTTCGCGGATGGTACAGTTTTCGCCAATCACCAGTTTCGTATTCAAGGCGCTGTGGTGGACGCTCTGCGAGTCGCCGCCGATGACGGCACCCGGAAAGATCTTCGAGCCCTTGCCGACGCTCGTATGACCGATGACCGCGACGTGGCTCAGAATTTCGACGTCATCTGCAAGAATGACATTCGGCCCGATATGGCAGAACGGGCCGATCTTCACGTTTTCGCCGATTACCGCACCGTTCTCGATGGCCGAGGACGGGTGGATCTTCGCACTTGATGCTATCATTCTCAGGCGTCTTCCTTGCTGACAATCATCGCGCCGATATCAGCTTCCGCGACGAGTTGCCCGTCAACTTTTGCATCACAGTGAAACTTCCAGATATTGCCGCGCTGCTTCTGCTTCACCACATGGAACTCCACCCGGTCGCCTGGCACGACGGGCTTGCGGAAGCGGGCATTGTCGATCGTCATGAAATACACGAGATTGCTGCCGATTCCCGTCTTGCGCGCACAGATCGCGCCGGCCGTCTGTGCCATCCCTTCGATCAGAAGAACGCCCGGCATGATCGGCTTCTCGGGAAAGTGCCCGGTGAAATGCGGCTCGTTGGCCGTCACGTTCTTGATCCCGATGGCCGAATTGTCGTCATCGATCTCGATGATGCGGTCCACGAGCAGGAAGGGATAACGATGGGGAAGAAGCTTCAGGATTTCCTGTATGTCCGCCGTGCCGAGGACCGTTGCAGCCTCATTCATCCTTGCCACCCTTCTTCTTCTGCCTCTCGCTCGACCGCAGCGCCATTTCGGCGACATCGCGCAGGAAATCCCGCATCGGTCGCGCCGGAATTCCGCCATAGCGCTCGCCGGCCGGCACATCGCTCGCCACGCCACTCATCGCAGCGATCTGCGCTCCGTCTCCAATGGTGATATGACCGTTGACCCCGACGCCCCCACCGATCATGACCCCGTCGCCGATCTGCGTGCTGCCGGCGATACCGACCTGGCTGACGATGCCGCAGTAACGACCGATGCGGACGTTATGGCCGATCTGCACCAGATTGTCGATTTTCGTCCCCTCGCCGATCACGGTGTCATCCATCGTGCCGCGGTCGATCGTCGTGTTCGCACCGATCTCCACGTGATCCTGGATGATCACCCGCCCGACCTGGACGATCTTGATCATTCCGCCCTTCGGGCCCGGTGCATAGCCGAATCCGTCCTGACCGATGCGTGCGCCCGGATGAATGATGACGTTGTTGCCGACCAGCGCACAAAGGATGCTTGCACCGGCCGAAATGGTGCAATCGCGGCCGATCCGCACGCCCGGTCCGATCATTGCTCCCGCTGCGATGCGCGTTCCGCTTCCAATCTCGACGCCGGCTCCGATCACAGCCATCGGCTCGACCTCGACGCCCGCCTCGAGGCGCGCCGTCGGATCGATGAAGGCTCCCGCCGCTACGCCCCTCTCGCTCGTATTATAGGAAGGACGCATGGCCCTTTCGTGAAGCAAGGTGCCGGCAAGGGCGAAGGCCGTGTGCGGTTTCGACGTCAGCAGCACGGGTATCGTATCGGGAACAAGCGACGAAATGGCCTTGTCGCAGATGATCGCGGCGGCACGGCAGCTCTGCAACTCTTCGCGATTCTTGCGCGACAGCATGTAACAGATGTCGCCCGGCTTGGCGCGATAGACAGGCGCGACCGAACGCACCGTGCGATCGGCGGCAGCAATATCCAGCAACTCCGCCCCAATCTGATTCGCGAGGTCGCCCAGACGAATCCCCTGATGGGGCGGAAAAAACCAATTCTGTTCCATGGACACTCCAGAACGATTCTCTGGCAGTTCTGGACTGCTCTCTATCAGAACGACGAGTTGATACCGAACTTGAAGTTCTGGACCTCGTCGAAGTCTTCCTTCGCAACCGGCACGGCATAATCGACACGCAGCGGACCGAAAGGTGAAGCCCAGATAAGGCTGACGCCGACCGACGCACGCAGCGAAGCGTC
This sequence comes from Sinorhizobium sp. 22678, assembly GCF_052044265.1. Lineage (NCBI taxonomy): Bacteria > Pseudomonadati > Pseudomonadota > Alphaproteobacteria > Hyphomicrobiales > Rhizobiaceae > Sinorhizobium > Sinorhizobium sp. 22678. The sequence continues at coordinate 120,156 of NZ_JBQEMS010000013.1, forward strand.
GTTGCCGCGCACCGATTCACCGGCTCCGGTCAGCTCCAACTCATTGTTGTAGAGCGTGCCCGCGTCGACGAACAATGCACCGCGGAAGCCGCTGTCACGCGGAAGGCCCGGCAGCGGGAACGTCGCTTCCGCAGACGCCGTGAAATACGTCGTGCCGCCAAGGGCATCGCCGTTGTTTGCCCGCGGACCGATACCGTTGCGCTCGAAGCCGCGGATATCGTTGCTGGTCAGCTGGAACTGGTCGAAGACTTCAAGCGAACCGGACGTCTTGAACAGCTGGCCGGCGCTGCCGGAGATCGAGCCGATGATGTCGGCCTCGTCGTGCAGCGTATAGTACCATTTGGCCTTACCCGTCAGCTTGTAGAAGTCCGACGTACCGCCAAGACCTGCAAACTCCTGGGTGACCGAAGCGAGAATGCCCTCGTGCGGCAGTTGCGCATCGTCGAGCGTGTTGTAGGTGATCGACTGGGACACGGAGGAACGCGTCCAGGGGCCGTCCTCGATCGCGCGAACATAGGGAGAGGAAAGCTCGTCCTCGTCGCCGAAATATTCGAGCTCCGTGTAGTTGTAGCGCAGCGTCGTCGACAGGTTTTCCGTGATCGGCGCAGTCACGCGCAGGCTGAATCCCTGATCGTTGTAGCTGTAGTTGTCGTCATCGAAGTCGTTTTCGTTCTTGAAGAGGTCGAAGCCCGCCGCGAGACGGTAGCCGAGGAAATAGGGCTCGGTGAACGAAACATTGTAGGTCTGGCTGTCTTCGCCCTTACCGGCGGCAAGACGAATATACTGGCCGCGGCCCAGGAAGTTCTTTTCTTCGATCGAAGCTTCGACGAGGAAGCCGCCGCCGTCGCCGGCGGAATAGCCGGCGCCGATGCCGAACGAGCCGGTCGACTGATCCTGCACGTCGACGACGATGACCACACGGTCAGCCGCACTGCCCGGCTGCGTCGAGATGTTGACCGACGAGAAATAGCCGAGCGCTTCCAGGCGGCGCTTGGCGCGCGCAACCATTTCCTGGTTGAAGGCATCGCCCTCGCCGACGTCGAACTCGCGACGAATTACGTAGTCACGCGTCCGGGTGTTGCCGCGAATCTCGATGCGCTCGACATAGGCCCGCTCGCCCTGGTCCACGAGATAGTCGACGGCGATCGTGTGATTGGCGAGATCGCGATTGCCGCGCGGCGTGACGCGCGCAAAGGGATAACCCTCCGACGCGACGCGCTTCGAAATCTCGCTCATCGTGTTCTGAATGTCCTTGGCCTTGTAGACCGTGCCTTCGCGGCTCTGAACGAGCCCCCTCAGTTCCTCGGCGTCGATGCCTTCGACGGTCGATTCGATGTTGACCGAACCGAAGTCGTATCGAGGACCTTCCTCGACCGTGATCGTTACCGTGTATTCGTTGGTCGCCTCATTGAGCGCCGCTTCGGACGAGACCACCTGAAAATCGGCATAGCCGCGGTTGTAGTAGAACTGCCGCAGCAATTCCTCGTCGGCCCGCAGCTTATCCGGATTGTAGACGTCCTTGCGCGTGAGGAACGAGAAGATGCCCGATTCCTTGGTCGCAATCACCGACTGCAGACGGCCGTCGCTGTAGGCCTCGTTGCCTACGAAGTTGATCTGCGTGATCTTCGTGCGTTCGCCTTCATTGATGACGAAGGCCAGGTTGACACGTCCTTCGGCAATCGGAACGACCTGGGTCGTCACGGTCACGTCGCTGCGGCCGATGGCGGCATAGGCGTCCTTGATCGCCTGAATGTCGGTTTCGACGGTCGCCTCGCTATAGGGACCGAGCGGCTGGGTGCGAACGACACCCTGGAGCTTGTCATCCTTGATCTTGCGGTTGCCGTTGAAGACCACCTGGTTGACGAGCTGATTCTCGCTGACGGAAACCACAAGCGATCCGCCGGAAACCGTGATGCTGACATCGGAGAAATAGCCGGTGGCATAGAGCCGCTTCACGGATGCGTCGATATCGGCATTGCTGAAGCTCTTGCCGGGAACGATCGTGATGTTGGCGCGAACGGTTTCCGCGCTGACACGCGTTGCCCCACGCACGTCAACCCGATTGATGACCGCGGCTTGCGCGACTGAGGTACCAGCAACAAGTCCTACCCCGGTACCCGTGGCGACCATGCTTGCTGACAGAGCAAACGCCGACACCGCGTTCAAAAACCTTGAACCAGCTTTCATGTCAAAATCTTACCTTTTCCCAACGTCCCGCGGCAGTTTCGTGCCGACTCCGGTCACGGTTGCCGTTTTAACCGCTTTTCCCATACAAGCAAGTCAGCTCGTTAATTTCTGTTTACTTCAATTCCAACCGTGGCTTAACAGCCACTACGGCCTCTTATTATCGTAAACAAACCGTTATCGAGCAGCCGGCTAAACTCCCTCGCTCTCCGAATCCTTAACGATGTCCGCTCCCGCCCAAGGCTCCGCTCTATCCGAAGAGCCAGTTGATATCGTTCCAGGCCGCAAAAACCGTCAGCATGAGCACCATGGCAAAGCCGATACGGAATGCGAGATCCTGTGCGGCGGGACCGACCGGCCTGCCGCGCAGCGCTTCGACCGCATAGAACATCAGATGACCGCCATCAAGCACCGGCACGGGCATCAGGTTGAGCAATCCAATGGAAACCGAAAGGACGGCCGCGAAATTCAGCACCTCGGCAATACCGAGCTTCGCCATCTGACCGGACATCTGGGCGATGCGGATCGGTCCGCCGACCTGATCGGCGCTCATCCGGCCGACAAAGAGATTCGAAAGATAGTCGAGCGTGCCCGTTACGATCCGCCAGCTCTGCAGTGCCCCTTGCCCCACCGCTTCGAGAGGTCCGTAGGTCTCGACCCGGAAATTGCCGGCCTCCTGGTTCGTTCCGATCCCGATCTTGCCCTCCTCCATCTTGTTGCCGAGCGGGTCGACGGATTCGGTGCGCTGGGGCACCATCGGCAGGTCGATCGCAGCGCCATCGCGCTCGATCCGAACGGTGATCGGCAGCTCGGGACGGACGCTGACATAGCGGCGCACGTCGTCGAAGGTCGCGATCGGCTTTCCGTCGATCGAAAGCAGCCGGTCCCCCGGCAGAACACCCGCCTTTTCCGCGGCGCTGTCCGGCGCCACGAAAGCGACGACGGGATCGGCGACCGCACGGCCGTAAATGGAAAAAAGAACGGCGAAGATCGCAATCGCCAGTAGAAAATTCGCGATGGGACCGGCCGCGACCGTCGCGGCGCGCTTCCATAGCTTTGCACCCAGGAATGTGCGGCCCCGTTCTTCCGGCGCGATCGTCTCCAGCCGCCGGTAGTCGGGCGTGCTCGCCGCATCCTCGTCGCCGAAAAACTTCACGTACCCGCCAAGCGGGATCGCGCAGAATTTCCAGCGGGTGCCATGGCGATCGGTCCAGCCGAAGAGCTCGGGTCCGAAGCCGACGGAAAAGGCCAGGATGCGGATGCCCGACCAGCGCCCAACCAGGTAATGTCCCATCTCGTGAACGAAGACCAGCAACGTCAGGAGAAAAAGGAAGGTGGGGATCGTGTACTGGAGATTGTCAAGCAGCAGGCTCATAGTCATTCCTAACGCGTCCGTTGCCACGTCCGCCAGTTCAAATTGCAAGGTCGGGGCCGTGACGCCATGGTCGGACCGCCGCAGGATAGTCCCGCTTCGAGCCCGATATAAGGACTACACCGGCAGTCTTCAAAGACCCAGCAGAATCGCGCCGAAAGAGACTTCCCGGCCGCCCGCCAGCAAGAACTGCCCAAGCACCAGAGCCAGTGCGGCAATGCAGGCGAATATCAGCCCGTCCACCCGGTCCATGACGCCGCCGTGACCCGGGATCAGCCTGCTTGAATCCTTGACGCCGAACCGGCGCTTGACGAAGGACTCGAACAGATCGCCTGTCTGGCTTGCGACGGACAGGATCAGCGCGATGACGGGAATGCGCAGGTCCTCGAGGGCAAAGTGAGCCATGAAAACGGCGACACCCGCAAGAACGCCGAAAATCGCCCCGCCGATCGCGCCCGACCAGGTCTTGCCCGGCGAGATTGCGGGCGCCAGCTTTGGCCCGCCGATCGCCCGCCCTGTGAAGTAGGCGAAAATATCGGTTGCCCATACGACGGCGAACACGAACAGCATCGCCATCAGACCGAGATAGTCCGCTCCGCGGATCGCCGCGAGCGAAATGCTCGTCAGACCCGCATAGACGATCCCGCCCGGCAGCCACCAGCTGGTTCCCTTTATCGCCACCCAAAGCGCTGCCGCGAGCACACAGAGGGCAAGCCCCGGGAGGCTGACATGCATATAACCGAGGAGGACGAGACCGGCGATCACCGCCTGCGCCAGCCAGCCGAGGGCATTGCCCTGAAAGTCCCGCTCGGGGAGCTTCGTGATAGTGGACCACTCGTAATAGACGAGAAGGCCGATCGCGACGGAGAGAAGCTGGAAGGCAAAGCCGCCGATCCAGGTTGCAGCAAGAACCACCGCAGCAAGAACCACCCCGGAGGCGATACGAAGTTTGAGTTCGGCCTGCATCAGGAGCCGACCGCCAAAGTCGGTTGGGTCAGCCCGCCGAACCGGCGCTCGCGGCAGGCATATTGTTCGATCGCCGCAAAGAATGTCTCGCGCGTGAAATCCGGCCAGAGGTCCGGAATGAACAGCAATTCGGAGTAGGCCCCCTGCCAAAGGAGAAAGTTGGAGAGACGCTCCTCGCCGCTCGTCCGGATGATGAGATCGGGATCTGGAATGCCCGCCGTATCGATCGTCGAGGATATCCGTTCCGCGGTAATCTCTTCCGGCCGCAGACGACCGGCGGCCACGTCCCCCGCCAGGCGGCGCATGGCTCTCGCCAGCTCGTCTCTGGCGCCGTAATTGAACGCGATGACCACCGTGATGCCGGTGTTCGCGACCGTCGTCTCCTCCGCTTCGATGAGCAGAGGCAGGATATCGCCGCTCAGATTCGATCGGTCGCCGATGACCCGGATGCGGACGTTCTCACGGTGGAGATCGGCGAGATCCCGTCGGATGAAAGCCTTGAGCAGGCCCATGAGGTCGCTGACCTCGTTTTCCGGCCTGTTCCAGTTCTCCGACGAGAATGCGAACAGGGTCAGGTAACGGATACCGATCTCCGCCGCCGTCCTTACCGCCCCGCGGACCGCCTCAACGCCCTTGCGGTGGCCCATGGTACGGGGCAGTCCACGCGCATTCGCCCAACGACCGTTGCCGTCCATGATGATGGCGACGTGAGCCGGTACGTTTGCGGGATTGAATTCTTGCATGGGTTGTCCGGACAAAGAGACTCACCTATCCGCAGGTCAGACCTGCATGATTTCCTTTTCCTTCTCCGCGAGCAAGCGGTCGATTTCGGAAATTACGTCATCGGTCATTTTTTGGACCCGCTCGGACTGAGCACGGCTCTCGTCCTGGCCGATCTCGCCGTCCTTTTCGGCTTTTTTCAGGTCGTCCATACCGTCACGGCGAACGTGGCGGACGGCGACCTTGCTTTTTTCGGCATAGTCGTGGGCGACCTTGACCAGCGATTTGCGGCGCTCCTCGTTCAGTTCCGGCAACGGAATGCGCAGGTTCTGCCCGTCGACGATCGGGTTGAGCCCCAGATTGGACTCCCGGATTGCCCGCTCCACGGCACCGACCATGGACTTGTCCCACACCGAAACCGAGAGCATGCGCGACTCCGGAACCGTGATGTTTGCCACCTGGTTCAGCGGCATGCGAGAACCGTAGGCTTCGACGGTCACCGGATCGAGTACGTTCGCCGAAGCGCGGCCGGTCCGCAGCGACGCGATGTCGTGCTTGAAAGCAGCGATCGCCCCGTCCATCCGACGCTTGAGTTCCTTCAGATCCACACCTTCACTCATGGTTCAAGACTCCCGTTCTTATCAGCAGCCCTTGCGGGCCCCAGCAGCTTGTCAATTATCGGTCACGATGGTGGCACGGCCGCCACCCGTCAATATCTCCGTGAAGCCGCCCTTCTCGTGGATGGAGAAGACGACGATCGGAATGGCATTCTCCCGCGCAAGCGCCACGGCGGCAACATCCATGACTGCGAGGCCTTTTTCGAGAACCTCGCTATGGGTCAGGCGGTCGAAGCGGGTGGCCGAGGGGTCCTTCTTCGGATCCGCGGAATAGATGCCGTCGACCTGTGTTCCCTTGAAGATCGCCTCGGCGCCCATCTCCGCCGCACGAAGCGCCGCAGCCGAATCCGTCGTGAAGAACGGATTGCCCGTGCCGCCGGCGAATATCACGACACGCCCGAGCGAAAGATGATAAAGCGTCGCGCGCTGCGAGAAGCTCTCGCAGATTTCCGGCATGGCGATGGCCGACAGGACGACGGTGTCGATATCGAGTTTGCGCAGCGACGTCGCCAGCGCAAGTGCGTTGATGACCGTCGCCAGCATTCCCATGTGGTCGCCGGTTACACGGTCGCCGCCCTTGGACGCGACAGCGACACCGCGGAAGATGTTGCCGCCGCCGACGACGACGCCGACTTCGACACCCATCGCTCTCGCTTCCGCGATATCGGAGGCAATCCGGTCGGCTACGGCAACATCGATGCCGAACCCCTGGCTTCCCATAAGCGCTTCACCGGAGGCTTTGAGAAGAACGCGCTTGTAGATTGGCTTGGCCGACATCGTCACTCCTGAAATAGATCGGCGCGCGTGTGCAGGCATCTGGCGCACACCGGCGTAGAGGCAAATTCCGCTGCGTGGTATCAACCGCTCCGGCGGGTCCTACGCATCGACTGGAGCCGGATACACGAAGGGCACCGCGTTGTCACGCGATGCCCCAACGTTTTCCCATTCGAGGTGAAGAAATCAACCCTTCGCGGCGGCTGCCACCTCTGCCGCGAAATCGCTCTCTTCCTTTTCGACGCCTTCGCCGAGCAGGAGACGGGCAATGCCGGCAACTTCGATCGGCGCGCCGACGGACTTTTCCGCTTCCTTGATCGCGGCTTCCACCGTCAGATCAGGGTTCATGACGAAGGCCTGCGACAGAAGGGCGACTTCCTCGAAGAACTTGCGCATGCGGCCATCGACCATCTTCTCGATGATGTTGTCCGGCTTGCCGGAAGCGCGCGACTGCTCGATGAAGACGTTGCGCTCGCGCTCTGCGACCGCCGGGTCGATTTCGCTCGAACGGACCGCGAGCGGGTTGGTCGCGGCGACGTGCATGGCAACCTGCCGGCCGATCGCGTTCAGAGCTTCCTTGTCGCCGGTCGACTTCAACGCGACGAGCACGCCGAGCTTGCCGATGCCGTCGCCTGCGGCATTGTGCACATAGGTCGCGACGACGCCGTCCTCGACCTCGAGCAGTGCCGAGCGGCGCAGCGTCATGTTCTCGCCGATCGTGGCGATGGCGTCCTTGATCGTATCTTCAACGGACTTGCCCGTCGCCGGATAGGTCGCCTTGGAGACGGCTGCAACGCTGCCGTCGGTGCCGAGGGCGACATTGGCGACACCGCGAACCAGCTCCTGAAAGGCGTCGTTGCGGGCAACGAAGTCGGTCTCGGAGTTGATTTCGACGACGACGGCCTTGGTGCCGGAGCTGGCAATGCCGATGAGGCCTTCGGCAGCAGTGCGGCCGGACTTCTTGTCAGCCTTGGCGATGCCCTTGGCGCGCAGCCAGTCGATGGCGGCTTCCATGTCGCCATTGGTCTCGGCAAGCGCCTTCTTGCAGTCCATCATACCTGCGCCGGTCTTTTCGCGCAGCTCCTTCACCATTGCGGCGGTTACAGTCATCTTTGTGCCTCTTGTCTGTTTGCTGGCGCGCCGACCGGGATTGGCGCAGTGCCAGAAGGTTTGGCAGGAAATGGCCTTTCTGTGTGACATCGTGATGAAGCCACTTTAGCGATGTTCGCGGGCTCACCGCGCGCGATCGGCCGGGCCATTTCCGGCTGATAAAGAACAAGGCCGTTCAGATTCTACATCACAAACGGCCTCGTCCCGATATTTCATGCGTACGGCAGCGCTTGGTCTGCCGGTCGGGCCGATCAGGCTTCGGACGCTTCCTCGAGAGCCGGCTCGACCGGAACCTCTTCGGATGCGCCGAGATCGCGGCCAGAGGCGCCCTGCTGACGGGCGATACCGTCAATGGCGGCGCGGGCGATGAGATCGCAGTAAAGGGCGATAGCGCGCGATGCGTCGTCGTTGCCCGGGATCGCGTAGTCGATCTGGTCCGGATCGCAATTGGAGTCGATGACGGCAACGACCGGAATGCCAAGACGCTTGGCTTCGTCGATGGCGATCGATTCCTTGTTGGTGTCGATGATGAACATCAGATCCGGGGTACCGCCCATATCGCGGATACCGCCGAGTGCGCGGTTGAGCTTCTCGCGCTCGCGCTCGAGGTTCAGGCGCTCCTTCTTCGTGAAGCCGGAAGCTTCCGAAGCCAGGATTTCATCGAGCTTGCGCAGGCGCTGGATCGAGTTGGAGATCGTCTTCCAGTTCGTCATCATGCCGCCGAGCCAGCGGGCATTGACGTAGTACTGGGCGGAACGCTTCGCTGCGTCCGCGATGATCTCGGAAGCCTGGCGCTTGGTGCCGACGAAAAGCACGCGGCCGCCGCTGGCGACGGTGTCGCTGACGACCTGCAGGGCGCGCGACAGCATCGGTACGGTCTGGGCGAGATCGATGATGTGAACGTTGTTACGGTCGCCGAAGATGTACGGCTTCATCTTCGGGTTCCAGCGGTGCGTCTGGTGACCGAAGTGGACGCCCGCTTCGAGAAGCTGGCGCATAGTAAAATCAGGCAATGCCATGCCTTTGTCTCCTTTTCCGGTTGAACCTCCGCAAGGCGTCGAGCGCACCGCAATGCGCCCACCGGCGGAACGATCCGGATTTCTCCCGGAAAATCCCATGCCTTACGTGTGGAATGGCCAGCCCCATAGCGGTAACCGGCCCGGAAATCAAGCCTTGGGGACGCTTTTTGTATCGCGCCGGCTCAGGCCGCCTTCGTTCGGCACCGAGCCAGCACCTCGGCGGTGACATGTTCCGGAATGTCGCCGATTTCGGCCATGCGCGCATCGAGCTTGGCCAGCATTTCCTCGAACACAGCGGAGTAGGCCGGCTCGTTCGCCCGGTTGCGCAGCTCGAACGGGTCCTCCTCGCAATCGAACAGTTCCCATTCCGCAGGCTCGTCGCCGGAAAAGGCACCAGGCTGGCCGAGCGGATCGTTATACCAGTAGATGAGCTTGTAGCGGGCGTCGCGCACGCCGTAATGCGCGAAGGCATTGTGGAACTCGTCCTTGTGCATCCAGTACCGGTGATAGGCGAGACCCTTATCGTCCTCGTCCGCCGTCTGCTCGATAATCGGGCGCATGCTCCTGCCCTGCATGTAACTGGGGATCGGCAGGCCCGCATAATCGAGAAAGGTCGGCGCGAAATCGACATTGGTCGCGATGTGGCCGGCTTGCGTGCCGGGCCGGATGCCCTCCGGATAGCGGATCAGGAAAGGCATCCGGAGCGATTCTTCGTACATGAAGCGCTTGTCGAACCAGCCGTGCTCGCCAAGGAAGAACCCCTGGTCGGACGTATAGATGACGATGGTGTCGTCGCGCAGGCCTTCGGCGTCGAGATAGTCGAGCAGACGGCCGACATTATCGTCCACGGCGGCAATGGTCTGCAGGTAGCGCATCATGTAGCGCTGGTACTTGAAGAGGGCGAGTTTCCGCGGATCGGTAAAGAGATAATTCTCTCCGGTGGCTCCGTCGATCAACCGCAGTTCCTGACCTTCCTCGATGTCCGGAACCTTGCGCTGGGTCCAGCCTGGCAGAAGCGGTTCGCCGATCTCGTCGCCGCCTTCGGGCTGGACGAGGCCGAGGTCCCTGTATGTCATGTCGGAGCGAATGCGCATTTTCGCCGCTGCCGCCGCTGCTGCGCGGTTGGAATAATCGTCGGAGAAAGTTTCCGGAACCGGCAGTTTCCCGTCGGCATAGAGATGCCTGTCGCGCGGGTGCGGCTCGAAGCTGCGATGCGGCGCCTTGTGGTGGCACATCAGGAAGAACGGCCGCTCCGGATCACGCCTGCCGAGGAAATCGAGGCATTTGTCCGTGATGATGTCCGTGGCGTAGCCTCTCTCCGTTCGCGGTCCGTTGCGGTCGATCATCACCGGATCGAAATACTCGCCCTGCCCGGGCAGTACCGACCATTCGTCAAATCCCGTCGGCTCGTGCGCCTGGCCCTCGCCCAGGTGCCACTTGCCGAAGATCGCTGTCTGATAGCCGCCCGCGCGCAGATGTTTGGCGACATTGGGGAGCCGGTTGTCGATATGGGTATCGAGCGTGGTGACCATGTTCACATGGTTGTAGGTGCCGGTCAAAATGGCGGCACGGCTGGGCGTGCAAATCGAATTGGTGACGTAGCACCGATCGAACCGCATGCCTTCGTCGGCGATGCGGTCGATATTGGGCGTGCTGTTCAGGCCCGCGCCGTAGGCGGAAATCGCCCGCGCCGCATGGTCGTCCGACATGATGAACAGAATATTGGGCTGCTTTGTCATTCTAATCTCGATGGAGAGTGCCGGCGCGACGGAGCGCGCCGGCGGGTTGGCGTTCAGTCGCCTGCGTAGAGGTCGGCGAGATAGTAGTCCTTCGGGTCGAGCGGGTTCTGCATCTTGCCGAAAGCGACGAACTGGTCGTTGAGACCCTTCAGCCAGTTGGCCACCGTCCCATCCCTGCTGGCTGCAACGAGCTCGGCGGTGGTCAGGAACTTGCCGTTGCGGCTTTCGACTTCAAGCGGTTCGGCCGGCACTCCGAGGAACTTGGCGGTAATCGCGACCGAGCGCGGCACGTCGGCAACGCGATAGTCGTTGGCCTCCTTCATCGTGGCGATGAATTTCCTGACCACGTCCACGTCGCCGGCTATCACCTCATTGCGGGCGACGAAAGCCGAAGGGAATGAGTTCTCGGGATAGAAATCGTCGCTCTTGGCGACTTCGACCAGATCCGGGACGGTCTTCTTGATGATGCCCACCAGCGGATACCAGATGCCGGCGCCGTCGATCTGCTTCGATGCAAAAGCCGAAACGACCGTCGAAGGGTCCATCTTCACCACTTCTATGTCGGAAATCGTCATGCCAGCCTTGGCAAGGCCGAGACGCAACAGCATGTCGCCCGATGTGCCTTCCGGAACGCCGACCTTCTTGCCCTTGAGGTCCGCGACGGAGTTGATGCCCTTCTGCGCGATGACGCGGTCGGACAGTCCGAGCACATTGATCGCGACGAGTTTGGCCTTGCCAGTGGCCGGGAGCCAAAGGGCGCCTGGACCGACATACCCGAAATCGAGACTGCCCGCGCCCAACGCCTGGATCTGGATCGGGCCGTTGGTGAAGATCTTCAGGTCGGGTTCCAGGCCGTGTTTTGCCCACAGGTTCTGGTCGGTGGCGATCGCCGTCAGGCTCGTGCCGAAATAGTCGGCGATGTAACCGATCCGCACGGGCTTTGCCTCTGCGTAAGCGGCTCGCGTGGTGGCGCCCACTATGGGGACCGCCAGCGCACCGGCAGCGGCAACGCGGATGAAACTGCGTCGGGTAAAAGTCACGGCATTCCTCCTCCTTGTGATGAACTCGAACTGACCTGGGGTTTCTGATGGTAAACGGCGTGCCAAACCCGATTGCGGACCTGCGCGAATTCAGGCGATAGCCGGATCTCTTCGTTGCGCGGATAGGGCAGGTCCACGGGGATGATCTCGTGCAGGCGGCCTGGCCGCGCGGCCATCACGATGACGCGATTGGCGAGATAGACCGCCTCATCGACATCATGGGTGATGAAGATCACCGTCCGTCGCTCGCGGCTCCAGGTGTCGAGCAGCTGGTCCTGCATGTTGACGCGGGTCAATGCGTCGAGCGCGCCGAAGGGCTCGTCCATGAGGAGGATCGTCGGATTGACCGCATAGGCACGGGCGATTGCGCAGCGCTGCTTCATGCCGCCGGACAAGGTCTTGGGCAAGGCATCGGCGAAATCCTTCAGCCCGACGAGATCGATGAAGTGATCGGCGATGCGCCTGCGCTCGGCCGCCGGCATGTTTTTGATGCGCAGGCCGAATTCGACGTTCTGGCGAACCGTCAGCCACGGAAACAGCGCATATTGCTGGAAGATCACGCCGCGTTCGGGCCCCGGCCCGTCGACCGGCTTACCGTCGACCAGAACACGTCCGTCCGACACCTCCGTCAGGCCGGCCGCGATATTCATGGCCGTCGACTTGCCGCAGCCGGACGGCCCGACCACCGTGACGAATTCACCCTCGCCGATATCCAGGCTCAGCCTGTCGAGCGCGAGGACCGAGCTCTCGCCTTCGCCGAAACGGCGGGTGACGTTTTGAAATGAAATCTTCGGGTCGGAGGCCGGGTCCGGAACAGCTGTCATTGCGCGCGCTCCTGCCAGCGGGTCAGACGGCGTTCCGCCGCCTGGACGATGCGATCCATGAGCAGGCCGAGAATGCCTATCGTGACGAGGCTGACGAAAATGGTGGGTAGGTCATAATAGAGTTGCGCCTGCTGCATTCGGAAGCCGAGGCCCGATTGCGCTGCGATGAGCTCGGCCGCGACGACCGTTGCCCAGGCCGAGCCGAGCCCGATCCGGACGCCGACCAGAATGAAGGGAATGGAGGCAGGGACGATCACGCGGTAGAACAGCACGCCGTCGTCGGCCCCAAGCACGCGTGCAGCGCTGATCAACGTACGGTCGACGCCGATGACACCCTGATAGGCGGCGACGACGCAGGAAAGGAACGAGGCGAGGAAAATGACGAAGACCTTCGGCGCTTCGTCGATGCCCATGGTCACGATCGCGAGCGGTATGACCGCCAGGGGCGGAATCATGCGGAAAAACTGGATGTAGGGCTCGATCAGTGCGCGGGCGACGCGGTACCAGCCCATCAGGAAACCGACGGGAATGGCTGCCGCCACGCCGAGCAGGAAGCCGGCCAGCACGCGGCGAAGACTGGAGACGACGTCCAGCGGCAACTGGCCGTTCGCGATCAGCTCCACTGCGCGCCGGAAAACCTCGGCCGGTCCCGGCAGGATCACCAGCCCCGCCGCCGTGATGCCCCACCATACCGTGACGGCGAACGCCAAGGCGATCAGGTTCAGGACGATGGGCGCCAGCTCCGCCGGCGAAAACCCGTTCCCTGTCGTTTCCTCGTCTTTGGACGTCAGAGTGCTCAATACCGGGCTCCCGAATAGAAAAAGTGGTCGAGCGCGACCGCCGCCCCGCCGATCGCGCCCGGCTGCGAGCCAAAAGCGGTTCGTTCGAACCGCAGGATATCGCGCATATGAGGCATGACCCGTGGCGGCAGATGTTTTCGCAGATGCGCGAACAGGTTCTCCGGCGCGTCAGCGAGGTGACCGCCGAAGACGATCAGATCGGGCGTAAGCAGACTGATTGCGATAGCGAGCGAGTCCGTCAGCCGAGCGAGTGTCGGACGCCAGACGTCCGTGTTCTCCACCTGCATCAGGAGATCGGCCGGAGCAGAGCCTTCCAGCCCCAATGCACGCATCAGGACGCGTTCGTTCACATAGCTTTCGAGACAGCCATGATTGCCGCAACTGCACCGTGGCCCGTTCTGTGAGATCTGGATGTGACCGAGCTCGACTGCACCATGGCCGCCCGGCCGAAACGGCACGCCGTCGACCACCAGCCCTGCCCCGAGACCGGAACGCAGATAGACGTAAAGCAATGCCGGGACCCCGCGGCCGAGACCGAAGCGCGCCTCCGCGACCGCCATTGCCGTAACGTTATGCTCCAGCACCACCGTCAGGCCCGTGCGTCGCTCCAGCATGCCCGCCAGCGGCAGGTTGCGCCAGCCGGTGTTGATCGAAGCCAGGATGGTGCGCTGGCCGGCATCGACGGGTCCCGGCACTCCTACTCCGACGCCGAGCAGATGGTCTGTGCGCGCGAGAAGCTTCAGATTTTCTATTTCGTCGGCGATCCGCGCGGTCACGGCCTCCGGCGAGGTGTCCGGCAGCGCGAATTCGAACGAAGCGGCCGCTTTCGGCGAACCCAGGAGATCTGTGACCGTCAGTTGAACGAGCCCGGCACCGATATGCACGCCGGCAACGTGATGAGCGTTCGGCAGGAGCCGGATCGCCAGTCCCGGCCGCCCCACCCCGCTGCTTGCCGCCGGCTCCACCTCGGCGACGGAGCCGTCGGCGAGGAGCTGCGCCGTCACATGGGTAAGGGTCGTCGCGGACAGCCCGGCGCGGCGCGCAAGGATGGCGCGCGATTGGGGCCCTTCGTCGCGAAGGATGCGCAGGACCTGGCCGTGATGCACACCCACTGTTCGCCCCCCCATTTATTTTCTCAACTTTAGAAAATAAATGGCCGCTGTCAATAGGAGCAGGTTGCGGTCACTTTCGAAAATCGCTTCTGCGGTTGCCTATTTGCACTCTTCGCTATTGAAGACCTCGAGCTTTGCGAGTTTTCCGCTCAGGACGAAGTCTCCGTAGTCCATGGTGAGATCCCGCGTCACGCCGTTCTCGTAGAGCTTGAACGCCATGCGGTAGACGGGCAGCGCGTCGCCGTTCGCTTCGTCGTTGAAATAGGTGATCGTCACCGGCCAGTAGTTCTCGCCCGCAAGCTTTCCGGCCTTGCCGACATCCGCATCGTCAGGAGCGGGCTTACGCGGCTTGCCCACGAAGGTCGAGGTAATCAGCGTCTTGTCGCCCGAATCGGAACCATCGAAAATACGCGCCTCGAAAAAGGTCTCTCCTTTTTTCGCACGTTCGATCACCTCGAGCATGTGTTCTGTCGGAAACCGGCTGGCCGCAAGCGCCACCTGGCGCTTGTCGGGGGCGGTCAGCTCGACCTTGACGCCGGACTTATCGTCATGCGCGCTTCCGCGCACCTCCTTGTCCAGCTTCTCATCGGTAAAGGAGCGGGTGAGGAAACGGAAATTGCCGTTCTTCATGTCCTCGTAGGTGGTGGTCTGCTGATCGGTTAAGCGAACCTCGTCACCCGTATCGACCTGGGTGACGAAGCGGAAGCTGACGGTATAGCCTTCGCAGGAGGAGCCGTTGAACTCATAGACCATTCGGCCATACATGCCGGAGATGCCGGACCGCTCGGAGGCGTCCTTCAATTCCAGATCGTAGACGGCGCGGTGGGGAACGAGAGCAGTCGCCTGTGCCGCGCCCGCCGTCATGACCACGACACAGACGCTTCCCACAGTGACGAGACCGAAGCCTTTACGAAACATCCGTTTCCTCCTGTTGGACTCGCCGCCAATGCGATAAACATGCATTCGGCAGAAACAAGGCAGATCGGTTCTGGTCCACGCCTGTCAAGATCTGCTTTGCATGCCGGATTTTAGCACAAAAGACAACAACGGAGCCTTCCATGTCCGCAGAGATCGAAACCCGCCTCACCGAACTCGGCATCGTCCTTCCGCAGGCAGTTGCGCCTGTCGCGAACTACGTGCCTTACGTCGTCTCGGGGTCGATGCTCTACATTTCCGGGCAGTTGCCGATGGAAAACGGCAAGGTCGCCGTAACCGGCCATGTCGGCAAGGATGTCGATGTCGCCGGCGCGCAAAGAGCCGCCGAACTCTGCGCGATCAACATCCTGGCCCAGGCCAAAGCGGCTCTCGGCGATCTCGGCCGTATCCGCCGCCTCGTCAAGATCAACGGCTTCGTCGCTTCCACGCCGGACTTCGTCGAACAGCACCTGGTGATCAACGGCGCCTCGAACCTGCTTGCCAATGCGCTCGGCGAAGCGGGCAAACACGCTCGTGCCGCTGTCGGAATGGCTTCCCTTCCCTTCAACGCGGCTGTCGAGATCGAGGCCGTGATCGAAATCGCATGATCAGGGACGTCCAATGAAGGATCTTTCCTGGCTCAAGGCCCAGCCGATCGCCCATCGCGGCTTCCACGACATGAATCGGGAGGTTTGGGAAAACACGCTCTCCGCCTTCTCTCGCGCGGTCGAAGCCGGCTTCGCGATCGAGTGCGACCTTCAATTCGCGGCTGACAGCGTTCCCGTCGTTTTCCACGACCACGACCTGCAACGGCTCTGCGGGATCGCGGGCGACGTGCGCGCGAAGACGTCCGCCGAGCTGGGGCTTCTGTCAGTCGGCGGCACGGGCGACAAGGTGCCGACCCTGAAGCAGATGCTGCGCCTCGTTGCCGGCCGTGTCCCACTGATCATCGAGCTCAAGGGGCGACTGGGCGACGACGAAGGCTTTTGCGCGGCCGTGCTCGAGACGCTGGAAGGCTATGAGGGCCACGTGGCGCTGATGAGCTTCGACCATTGGCTGCTCAGGGACCTGAAGGAACTCGATGCGCCCTACCCCCTCGGCCTGACTGCCGAGGGTGTCAATCCGGAAACCTTCTTCGTGCACGAGGAGGCGATGCATCTCGGGCTGGATTTCATCTCCTATCATTACGGCCATCTTCCCAACGCGTTCACGGAAAAGGAGCGCGCGCTCGGCCGAACGCTCATCACCTGGACGGTACGCGACAGACAGGCCCAGGAGCATACATTCGCCAATGCCGACCAGATGACCTTCGAGGGTTTCGATCCCCGGTAGAGCATGATTTCCTAGGCGCATGACAGACGCGATCACCATCCGCATAGAACCTTCGTTCACGTCGATATCGCCGGCGAGCTGGGGCAGGCTTGCCGGCGCTTCCAAAGGGCATGCCGGCACGGCCTACAATCCCTTCGTCTCGCATGCCTATCTGTCGGCATTGGAGGAATCGGGCTCGGCGACGGCGGAGACTGGCTGGCTCGGGCAGCATCTCCTCATGGAGGACGCGGACGGTTTCCTGCGGGGGGCTCTCGCCTGCTACGTCAAGAGCCACAGCCAGGGGGAATATGTTTTCGACCATGGCTGGGCGGATGCCTTCGAGCGGGCCGGCGGCCGCTACTATCCGAAACTGCAATGTTCCGTGCCCTTCACGCCGGCGACGGGGCCAAGGCTGCTGGTGGCCGGGGGATGCGATCCACGAACCGTGCGCGACGCGCTCGCTGCCGGCCTCAAGGAGCTCACGCGCCGCCACCGCCTCTCCTCGGCCCACGTGACCTTCGTCCCGACCGACGAAATGCCCATCCTGGAGCAGGCGGGCTTCCTGCATCGGATGGATCAGCAGTTCCACTTCATGAATGAAGGCTATGGATCGCATGACGACTTTCTCGCCACGCTCACCTCGCGAAAGCGCAAGGCACTCAAGAAAGAACGCCGATCGGCGGTGGAAAACGGGATAACCATCGACTGGCTGACCGGCAGCGACCTGACGGAAGCTATCTGGGACCAGTTCTTTGCCTTCTACATGGATACCGGCGGACGCAAATGGGGGCGTCCCTATCTGACCCGCGCCTTCTACTCGCTGATCGGAGAGCGCATGGCCGACGATATCTTGCTGGTCATGGCCAAGCGCGGCGGGCGCTATATCGCCGGAGCGATCAATTTCATCGGCGGCGATGCGCTATATGGCCGACACTGGGGCTGCATCGAAGACCACCCCTTCCTGCATTTCGAAGTCTGCTACCATCAGGCGATCGACTACGCGATCGCGAAGGGATTGAAGCGCGTCGAAGCCGGCGCGCAAGGCGAGCACAAGCTTGCACGGGGCTATATGCCGGTGACGACTCATTCCGCACATTTCATCAGCCATCCGGGGCTTGCGCGCGCCGTAGCCGATTATCTGGAACGGGAGCGCCGGGATGTGGAAGAAACCGGCGAGTTTCTTGCGGAACACGGTCCTTTCCGCAAAGGTGAACGCCAGGACGGCTGAGACGCCGCGAACGCCTGCCAGGAAGAGGAAACGACATGAGCGCATACGACACCAACAATATCTTCGCCAAGATATTGCGCGGCGAGATCCCCTCGCATCGCGTCTATGAGGATGAGGCCACCGTCGCCTTCATGGACGTGATGCCTCAGGCCGAAGGCCATGTCCTGGTGTTGCCTAAGGCGCCGTCCCGCAACATTCTCGATGCGGATCCAGCCACCCTCGCCAGCCTGATCGCGACCGTCCAGAAGATCGCCCTCGCCGCGAAGGCCGCTTTCGCGGCGGACGGCGTCACCATCATGCAGTTCAACGAGGCGCCGGCCGGTCAATCCGTTTTCCATCTGCACTTCCACGTGATCCCCAGGCGGGAGGGCATTCCGCTGAAGCCGCATTCCGGCAAGATGGAAGACGGAGAGGTGCTGGCCGCAAACGCGGAGAAGATCCGCCGAGCGCTTTAGGCTGCCATGTAACGTTTGATTCAACCGCTTACGGAATTTTACTATTATTCCGCTTTAACTCATCAGAAGCCCAGCCACCAGAGGCCTGCGGCCAGGGCAGCGATCGCCGTTCCGATCCCGGCGACGGGTTTCTGGCGGGCGAGGAAAAACGCGATCGCGCCGAGAACGACGGAGCCGAGCCGAAGCCACAGAGGCGACTGGGCCAAAACGCCGGTCGGGTAAAGTACGAGTTTGGCAATGACGGCCGCCACCAGCGCCGTCGCCACCGCCCTCACCCAGTTCAGCGCCTCCGAATCGTCGCGCAGCCGATTTCCGGCGAGCACTCCGAGCCACCGCCAGATGTCGGTCGCGAGCCAGCCGGCGATCGCAATGAATGCGTAGGCCCACCATCCGTCCATCCAGCTCACGCGCTCGTTTCCTTTCGCATGCGCCAGAAGCGCTCACCAAGCCAGGCGAGCGTTCCTCCGCCGAGGCCGGCGAGCAGAATGTCGAACTCCGGGGCGATCCGGTAGCAGACCGGCCCTGCGGCGAGACCGATCGCGAGCGCGGCATAGACAACCGGATGACGGGCGGAATTCCAGATCGAGGCGAGGAAATAGACCGGCGTCAGAAAGAAGAGACATCCGGCGACGATCGGCGGGAAATCGGCGACGAGGCGATAAACGATCCCGACCAGCGCCATGTTCGTCGCGACCAGCGTGATGCCGAAGCCGGCGAAGAAGGTCGCGCGGTGCCGGCGCGGAACCGCATGCACGCGCTCCATCGCGAAGACCCAGGCGGTGATGGCGATGAAATGCGAAAGCAAGAGAAGCAGCCATGTCGGCGTCTTCGGCGTACGGAGTTCGGGAACGAGTGCGGCGACCATCGGCATCAACCGAACCGACGAAAGCGTGACTGCCAGGAACGCCGTCGCAAGACTGGCGCCGCTGAGGATGGAACTTACGAGAATGACCTTTGCCGGCAGGGCCCAGACGATGCCGGTCATGAACACGACTTGCGCCGGTGGGAGCCCGGCCTGAACCGTCAGCGAGCAGAAGCCCACGAAGGAAAGCATGAGGATTATGGCCGGAAGGCTGAATATCCCACGCGCACCCGCCAGAAACCAGCCCAGAGGCGATCGCTCCTCTTCGATACGGTTAGTGGAATCCACCCGCTATGCTCCACGCTCACAAGAAAGTGCCGGGTAACTCACCCGGCACTGTCACGTCCAGTCGCGATCGCGTTATTTCTTGCGCGGCACCTTCGGAACCGTCCGCCCCCTGAGCGGAGCCGCGCCGGAACCGCCGCTCTTGTTCGAGGACTTGGCGGCCGTCTTCTTCGACTTGGCTTTCGCGCCCTCTTCGGATGCGGCTACGCTTTCCTTTTCGGCAGCCTTCTTGGGTTTCGCGCCCTTGCCGGCGGGACGCGAGACCTCGGCCTTGGGCTTGATCGGAGCCGTTTCCGGCACGGCTTCGAGCATGAGCCCTTTCGTGCCGTCTTCCTTTGCCCCGATCGTCACCTTGACGACACCGCCCTTCTTCAGCTTGCCGAAGAGGATTTCGTCCGCGAGCGGCTTCTTGATATTTTCCTGGATGACGCGTGCCAGCGGCCGTGCACCCATCTTCTCGTCATAGCCCCTCTCCGCGAGCCAGGCGATCGCATCAGGCGCAAGGTCGAAGGTGACATTGCGCTCCGCAAGCTGCGTTTCGAGCTGCATGACGAACTTCTGCACGACCTTGTGGATAACCGGGGTCGGCAGCGAGTTGAACGGAATGACGGAGTCCAGACGGTTGCGGAACTCCGGCGTGAAAAGGCGATTCAGCGCCTCCACGTCCTCACCCGTCCGCTTGGAGGAACCGAAGCCGATCGCCGCCCGAGCCATGTCGGACGCGCCGGCATTGGTCGTCATGATCAGGATGACGTTCCGGAAATCGATCTTCTTGCCGTTATGGTCGGTCAGCGAACCGTGGTCCATGACCTGCAGGAGGATGTTGAAGAGATCCGGATGCGCCTTTTCGATTTCGTCGAGCAGCAGCACGCAATGCGGATGCTGGTCGACGCCGTCGGTCAGGAGTCCGCCCTGATCGAAGCCGACATAGCCGGGAGGCGCGCCGATCAGTCGCGAGACCGTGTGGCGTTCCATATATTCCGACATGTCGAAGCGCAGCAGCTCGACGCCGAGCGAGGTGGCGAGTTGCTTCGCCACTTCCGTCTTGCCGACGCCGGTCGGGCCGGAGAAGACGTAGCAGCCGATCGGCTTGTTGGGCTCGCGAAGGCCTGCGCGCGCCAGCTTGATCGACGAGGCGAGCGCCTCGATCGCCAGATCCTGGCCATAAACGACGGAACGCAGTTCCTGCTCGAGATTGGCGAGCACCGCCTCGTCGTCCTTGGACACGGTCTTCGGCGGGATGCGTGCCATCGTTGCGACGGTCGCTTCGATCTCCCTTTCGGTGATCAGCTTGCGGCGTTTGCTGACGGGCAAAAGCATCTGCGCGGCACCGGACTCGTCGATGACGTCGATCGCCTTGTCCGGCAGCTTCCGGTCATTGATGTAGCGTGCCGAAAGCTCCACCGCCGCCTTGATGGCATCGTTGGTGTATTTCAGCTGGTGGTAGTCCTCGAAATACGGCTTGAGGCCCTTCATGATCTCGATCGTGTCCGCGATCGTCGGCTCGTTGACGTCGATCTTCTGGAAGCGGCGAACGAGAGCCCGGTCCTTCTCGAAGAACTGGCGATACTCCTTATAGGTGGTCGAGCCGATGCAGCGGATCGCGCCGGAAGACAGCGCGGGCTTCAAGAGGTTCGACGCGTCCATGGCGCCGCCCGACGTGGCGCCGGCACCTATGACCGTGTGGATCTCGTCGATGAACAGCACCGCACCGGGGTAATCTTCGAGTTCCTTGACCACCTGCTTCAGGCGCTCCTCGAAGTCGCCGCGATAGCGCGTGCCGGCCAGCAGGGTTCCCATGTCGAGCGCGAAGATCGTGGCGTCCTGCAACGCCTCGGGCACCTTCTTCTCGACGATGCGCTTGGCAAGGCCCTCGGCGATCGCCGTCTTGCCCACGCCAGGATCGCCCACGTAAAGCGGGTTGTTCTTGGACCTGCGGCAAAGCACCTGAATGGTCCGGTTGACTTCGGCGTGACGCCCGATCAACGGATCGATCTTGCCGGACTTGGCCTTTTCGTTGAGGTTCACGCAATAAGCCGTGAGCGCATCCTGCTGCTTCTTCGGGCCCGCCTCCTCGCTCTCGCGCGAAGCCTTCTGTTCGGAGTCCTGGTCTTCCGCCCCGCGCACCGGCCGCGCCTCGGAGCTTCCCGGCCGCTTGCCTATACCGTGCGAAATGAAATTGACTGCGTCATACCGCGTCATCTCCTGCTCCTGCAGGAAATAGGCAGCATGGCTCTCGCGCTCGGCGAAGATCGCCACGAGCACGTTGGCGCCCGTCACCTCTTCGCGGCCCGAGGACTGCACATGGATGACGGCTCGCTGGATCACGCGCTGAAAGCCCGCCGTCGGCTTGGAGTCTTCGTCGTAGCCGGTGACGAGGTTCGACAATTCGTTGTCGACGTAATCGGTCACGGTCTTGCGAAGCGTGTCGAGATTGACATTGCACGCGCCCATCACAGCCGCCGCATCGGCATCATCGATCAATGCCAGCAGCAGGTGCTCGAGCGTCGCATATTCGTGATGGCGCTCGTTGGCAAAAGTCAGTGCCTGATGCAGCGCCTTTTCGAGGCTGGGCGAAAATGTTGGCACGTTAGTTCCTCATTTCTTTTCCATGACGCATTGCAACGGATGTTGATGCTGCCTGGCGAAATCCATCACCTGCGTCACCTTGGTTTCGGCGACCTCGTAGGTGAAGACGCCGCATTCTCCAACGCCGTGGTTGTGGACATGTAGCATTATGACGGTCGCTTCTTCGCGGTTCTTCTGAAAGAAGCGCTCGAGGATGTGAATGACGAATTCCATCGGTGTGTAATCGTCATTCAAAAGCAGAACGCGGTACAAACTCGGCTTCTTGGTCTTCGGCTTGGTGCGGGTGATAACGGACGTGCCACGACTGGGGCCGCCTCCGTCTCCTTCGCTTCCCTGCTGCATCCGGACCGGCATGGCGATCATTCTTGTTCATTCCTTTACAGCCGCGGATCCATTTGCATTCGGCCACGACATGCTTGCCTTTATCTAATGGTTCGTTCTTGGATTTTAAGACCGAACCCACGCACTGCAAACATATTCGCACGGCGAAACACAAGATTGATCAAATTTCTTCGCCGGCACCTGCTGCCTTCAGGCCGTCGGCGGTCTTGAAGACGCGCAGAATACGAACGGACGAAGGCCGGCCGCGGCATCCGCGACCGGCCTGGTCTGCAATAGCGATGAAGCTGATGGTCAGGCGGCGGCGGCCGTTTTGACCGCAGTGCCTGCCTTGGCAACCGGCGCCTCATAGGGCTTGTAGGCGTCCTTGGCGAGGTCGGCATACATCTCACCGATCTTCGTCGCCTCGGCGAAAAAGCCTTCGTAGCTTGCCTTCAGATAATTCGTCTGAAGCTCGAACGCTGCTTCGAGGCTTTTGGCACTGGTAAGCTTTTCGACATGAGCAACGCCATCCTCGAAGGATTTTTTCGAATAGTCGGCCGCTTCGGTCGCAATAGCCTGGAAACCTTTGGTCATGGCTGAGTAGCTCTTCACGGCCACGTCGAGCGCTTCCTTGCTCTTCCTGTTCGCATCGTCGAAGTTAAACATCGGGCGTCTCCTTGTAACGGCTCGGCTAGGAACGCGGCCAGTCTAGGTGCACTGCACAAAAAGTCAAGTTCAGTGTGCGTTGCAATAAAATACAGTTTTTGCAACGACTTGATGAAGACGGACGCCTCCAGTCAAATTTCTCCGAAAAGTATGATTTAACAACAGGAAACCCGGCCTGATTGCTCAGTACCGGGTCTTGCAACGCGCGATTACCACGGATCCAGGTGGATTCGTGTTGCTCTCAGAGGTCTATGTCGAGGATCGCCATCGAGAAATTATAGGAGAGCTCGCCGTCCTCTTCGTCACGGAAGACGACACCGAGAAATTCGTCCCCGAGATAGACTTCAGCGGATTCGTCCTTCTTCGGGCGAGCCTTGACGACCATGGACTGGTTGAACGTGCGCTTAAGATAGGCCTCAAGCTTGCGGATTTCTTCGGGCTTCAAAACTATTCTCCGTAGCCGATTGATTTGCCGCGCTTGTTGCACGGGCCATTGCCAGGTGTAAACCCATCAGAGCGCCAAGCGTTCGCCGGGAGGCGAAGAAATGCTCGCAACGCCTTGAATTGGTGCACTGATTTTTCGCAGCGTCGATGCCCGGCACAGCCGGGCTTCGGGCGCCTTGATCAGATATCGAACGACGCCAGGATCTGGTCCATCTGACGCGACGGCTCGGAACAGCCGGCCTCGCCGACGACCTTCGCCGGCACACCGGCAACCGTCGATTTGGGAGGGACCGCCTTCAGCACGACGGAACCGGCGGCCACGCGTGAGCAGTGGCCGATGTGGATATTGCCGAGAATCTTTGCGCCGGCGCCGATCAGCACGCCGTTGCCGATCTTCGGATGACGGTCGCTGCCTTCCTTGCCGGTGCCGCCAAGCGTCACGCCATGCAAGATAGATACGTTATCGCCGATGACCGCGGTTTCGCCGACAACGAGCCCCGTTGCATGATCGAGGAAGATACCGCGCCCGATGCGGGCGGCCGGATTGATGTCGGTCTGGAAAACGCTGGAGGAGCGGCTCTGGAGATAGAGCGCAAAGTCTCTCCGGCCGCGGCTCCACAGCCAGTGAGCCAGACGGTGCGTCTGTATGGCATGGAAGCCCTTGAAATAAAGCACCGGCTCCATGAAGCGCGTGCAGGCGGGATCGCGATCGTAGACCGCCTGGATATCCACGCGCAGGACGGCGCCCCATTCGGGCCAGTCCTCGAGCATCTCGGCAAAGGTCTGGTGCAGGAGGCTCGCCTGGAGGTCGGGATGATCCAGCCTCTCGCAAATCCGGTAGATAACGCAATCTTCCAGGGAATGCTGATTGACCACCGTCGAATAGAGAAAGGCCGCCAGCATCGGGTCGCGCTCGGCCGCCAGCCGCGCCTCCTCACGCAGGCTATCCCAGATCGGATCGATCGCTTCGAGCGATTCCGTATGACGAAGTTCTGTCTTGGCGACCATGGTCGCTCTCCTTCCTGGGCGTTCCCTCTGCGGGGTCGTCTTTGGCCTGCCGTCTTAAGATGGGGTCGTGTTCGGGCATATATAGGCCAATTCCCCGCCGACATAAATGGCCTGGCCGGATTTCACCTCTCGTTGGTCGCACGGCCGAGAGCAGCTCGAGGAAAAGTGCGCAGGGTTTTCCGCCTGGATCGGCCTCACCCAACTCCGGCAAGAAACTCCAGGACCGCCTTCTTGAACACACGGTCGCCGACCGCCAGCATGTGGTCGCGCCCGGGAATGTCGAGTGCCACGGCATGCTGCATCAGCGCGGCAAGCTCCTCAGCCGACCCGGCGATGTCATCCTTTGTCCCGACACCGATCAGCACCGGCACGTCTATGCGGCCCACCTCGTCGGCGGTAAGCAGGTCGCGCGATGTCGATATGCATGCGGCAAGCGCCTGACGATCGCTTTTCGTCTGGTCTGCGAAGGCGCGGAACGTCCGGCCCCGCTCGTGCGTAACGTCCTCCAAAGAAGGTGCAAGCAGCGCGTCGGCGATCGGATCCCACTCCCCCACCCCCGTGATCATGCCTATCCCGAGACCGCCGAATACCAGCGAACGGACGCGATCCGGGTGCTGCAAAGCCAGGAATGCCGAGATCCGCGCGCCCATCGAATAACCCATGACATGCGCCTCGCCGATGCCGAGATGCACCAGAAGTGCCGCCGCATCCCCCGCCATCTGCGGCGGGTGATAGAGCGAGGGATCATGGGGCTTGCTGCTTTGCCCGTGCCCGCGATTGTCGAGCGCGATGACGCGGTATCCGGCGTCGCCGAGCGTCTTCAGCCATCCGGGAAACACCCAGTTGACATTGGCGCTCGATGCAAAGCCGTGAATGAGCAGGATCGGGTCGCCCGAGGGGTCACCTTCGTCGAAATAGGCGATTTCCAGTCCGTCATGCGTGAAGCGGGAAAATGGCGGAGGGTTCAAGTCCATCTGGTTTTCCTGGTATTGTCCTGTCGGCGCGGACGTTAGTTGGTAAAGCAACCGCCGGAAACCCCAACCGCTTCAAAAACCATAAAGCGCGGCATGTTTGCCGCTACACATTTTCGCCAAAGCTCACTATGGTGCCGGCAAATTCGACACCCCAATCGACATCTAAGACTTGCATATATCGGAGTACGACATGGCCGGCCACAGCATCCCCCATTTTCAGAACGACGGCGGGCACCGGGTCATCGAGATCGGCGTCAAGGAATTCATGTGCACGGGTGCTTCCGTCCCGTTCGACCACCCTCACATCTTCGTCGACATGGGCGACGAGAACGAGAAGGTCTGTTCCTATTGCTCGACCCTCTACCGCTACAATCCTTCCCTGAAGGCGACGGAAACGATTCCTCCGGGCTGCCTTTTCACGACTAAAGCCGCCTGATCCTGCGCAGGCGACGGCGCGACATCCATGCAAAAGGCTGATCCGGTTGCGATCGTCGGTGCCGGCATCGCCGGGCTGACCGCCGCGCTCTGCCTTGCACGGCAGGGTTTCCGGACGGATATATTCGAGCAGGCCGAAGCATTGGAGGAGGCCGGTGCCGGGCTTCAGCTTTCGTCGAATGCATCGCGCATCCTCATCGACCTCGGCTTGCTGCCCGCTCTCGAACGCGTCTGGAATGAACCGGAAGCGATCTCGCTTACCGACGGCCGCTCGCTGCGGCCACTTGCCAGCGTGCCTGCCGGCGCACGCGCCCGCGAGCGCTGGGGCGCTCCCTATGGCGTCCTGCATCGTGCCAGCCTGCAAACGATCCTTCTGGATGCGGTCCGGGCGGAGCCGCTTTGCCGTCTTCACCTGGGAAATCGCGTCGGGGACGATCCGCGAGCAGTCATCACCGAAGCGAGCAAGCGATCACCGGCAGCGATCATCGGTGCGGACGGTATCTGGTCGCGGATACGCTTCTCTGTCCCCGGCGCCGGCACCGTCCGTTTTTCGGGCAATGTCGCCTGGCGCTTCACGCTGTCACGCACCCGGGCGCCCGCCTGCCTGTTGCCTGATCGCGTCACCGCCTTCCTCGCGCCGAAGGCCCATCTCGTCGCCTATCCGATCAGAAAGATCGACGGCTTCAACCTCGTCGCGATCGTTGCCGGAAAGGCGTCGGGCGAAACCTGGACGGGGCACGAAACCGGCGATCGCCGGCGCGAGTTCGAGGCGGCCTTCACGGATTGGCATCCCGACCTGCGCGCGCTTCTCGGTCACGCCGGCTCGGCGACCTACTGGCCGCTCTGCACGGTTGAAGACGGGGCCTGGCACAATGGGCGCGACACCATTCTCATCGGCGATTCTGCCCATGCCATGACGCCATTTGCAGCCCAGGGCGCGGCGATGGCCATCGAGGACGCCCGTGAACTCGCCCGCTGTATGGCCGATACTCCCGACCTTCCCTCCGCCTTCGCGCGTTATGAAGACGCACGCAGAACGCGGATCGGCCGCGTTCGCAAGCGCGCCGCATTCAACAGCTTCGCCTACCACGCAGCAGGTCCGGTGCGGATCGCGCGCGATTTCGTTCTCTCTTTCAGAAAACCCGAAGCGCTCGCAGCCGATTTCGACTGGCTTTACGGCTACGGCGCTTAGTTGGAACGCGATGAGGGAAGCCTATTCGCCTCCCTGTCGCTTCGTTCAGACCTCAGACGGCGTTTGCCGCGGCGAGGCCCGCCTCGATATCCCGGCGGATGTCCGGTACATCCTCGAGTCCGATCTGCAGCCGGATGACCGGCCCCTCGGACGGGGCCTTCGCGACCTTGCGGTCGGAGAGGTTCACGTGAACGGCGAGGCTTTCGAAGCCGCCCCAGGAGTAACCGAGCCCGAACAGCGAGAGCGCATCCAGGAAGGCATGCGCCTTTGCCTTGCCGTCTTCGGGTTCAGCCCTGAGCACGAAGGAGAATATCCCGCTCGCGCCGCCGAAGTCGCGCTTCCACAATTCGTGTCCGGGAAAGCTCGGCAGTGCCGGATGAAGCACGCGCGCCACCTCGTCACGGCCCTCGAGCCATTCAGCGATCGCCAGCGCGCTTGCCTGATGGCGCTCCAGGCGGACGCCCATCGTGCGCAGGCCGCGCAGGATTTGATAACTGTCGTCCGGCGAAACGCAGACGCCGAGCGTAACCATCGCCTCGCTGAGGGCCGGCCAATGGGCCGCATTGGCGGAAACGGTTCCGAGAAGAACGTCCGAGTGACCGGAGGGGTATTTGGTCGCCGCATGGATCGAAACGTCGACGCCGTGGTCGAGGGGCCGGAAGTAGACCGGCGTCGCCCAGGTGTTATCCATGGTCACGATACAGCCGTGCCGGTGCGCCGCGGCGGAGATTGCCGGAATATCCTGCATCTCGAACGTATTCGAGCCCGGAGCTTCCGTATGCACCAGCCGCGTGTTCGGCCTGATCAGGTTTTCGATCCCGGCGCCGATCGTCGGGTCATAATATTCGACAGTGACGCCGAGCCTGGAGAGCATCGTGTCGCAGAAATGGCGGGTGGGGAAGTAGACCGAATCGACGATGAGAACATGGTCGCCCGAAGAGAGATAGGCCAGGAACGGCACCGTGACCGCAGCGAGCCCGGAAGGAACGAGGATCGTGCCCGCTGCGCCCTCCAGCTCGTTCACGGCCTCGCAAAGCGCGTCAGTCGTCGGTGTGCCGCGCGTACCGTAGGTATATTTCTGCGCCCGCGTCTCCATCGTCCTCGCATTCGGGAACAGCACGGTGGAAGCGTGAACCACCGGCGGATTGACGAAACCATGGAAGTCGGAGGGATTGTTGCCGGTATGCGCGAGGCGGGTATTGATGCCCTGCTCCGCTCGCCCGCTCGTGTTGTCTGCCATTGAAACATCCGCTGTTGATTTTCGCTGCCGACTCATCGAACGGGCTACGGGCCGGGTCAAGGAAAAATTCGAGCCGGCCGGCTGTGAATCACGAAGGAGGCGCAACTGGCGGTTTTTTATCCATGGCGGGCAAATCCGTCGCGGGACCTGCCTAAACTTCTGGCGAGCTTCACGTTTTTCACATGGAAGATCACAAAATCGGCCACGTCTCTTGACCCTTCCAGATTTTGAGCATGAGATAGTTTTTACTCAGGCCAGGAGGGTGGCTGAGGCTGCACGCGCCAAGAGCGCGCTACCGTGCAGACGCGAAAAACGACAACCGAAAAGGTTCGAAAAAATGGCAAGAAGAATTCTGACAGCTCTCGTTGGCGCTGCTGTCGTGGGGATTGGCACACATGCGGCATCCGCCGCGACGCTCGACGACGTAAAGGCCAAGGGCTTCGTCCAGTGCGGCGTGAATACCGGCCTCGCCGGTTTCGCAGCCCCTGACGCCTCGGGCAATTGGAGCGGTTTCGACGTCGACTACTGCAAGGCGATTGCGGCTGCGATCTTCGCCGACGGCAGCAAGGTCAAGTATACGCCGCTCTCCGCCAAGGAACGCTTTCCGGCGCTGCAGTCCGGCGAAGTCGACGTGCTTGCGCGCAACACGACCTGGTCGATCAACCGCGACACCGCGCTCGGCTTCAACTTCCGTCCCGTCAACTATTACGACGGCCAGGGCTTCATGGTTCGCAAGGAACTCGACGTGAAGTCCGCCCTCGAGCTTTCCGGCGCCGCCGTCTGCGTGCAGACGGGCACGACGACCGAGCTCAACCTTGCCGACTACTTCAAGGCGAACAATCTGCAGTACAATCCGGTCGTCTTCGAAAAACTCGAGGAAGTGAACGCTGCCTACGACGCCGGCCGTTGCGATGTCTATACGACCGACCAGTCCGGCCTCTATTCGCTGCGCCTCACCCTCTCGAAGCCCGATGACCACATCGTTCTGCCGGAGATCATCTCCAAAGAGCCGCTCGCACCGGCGGTCCGCCAGGGTGACGATCAGTGGTTCGACATCGTCAGCTGGGTTCATTACGCCCTGGTCCAGGCCGAAGAGTTCGGCATAACCCAGGCCAATGTCGAAGAAATGAAGAAGTCGACGAACCCCGACGTTCAACGCTTCCTGGGCGTCGAGGCCGACAGCAAGATCGGCACGGACCTCGGCCTCACCAACGAATGGGCGGTCAATATCGTCAAGGCAGTCGGAAACTACGGCGAAGTGTTCGACCGCAACATCGGCGCAGGCAGCCCGCTGAAGATCGAGCGCGGCCTCAACGCCCTCTGGAACAAGGGCGGTCTCCAGTACGCACCGCCGGTCCGCTGATCGGACGCGGGTGGAGGGGGGACGGCGCGGCCGTTCCCCCGATCAACGATAAAAACCCGATAACGGGAACATCCGAAAGGATGGATTAGGGGAAAGAGGCATTGCATGGCCATCGGCGTCACCAACGCGCCTGAACGAAGCACGTCATCGGGATCGATCATCAACGATCCTCAGGTGCGCGGGATATTCTATCAGGCAATCACCATCATCATCCTCGCAGCGCTCATCTACTGGATCGTCGACAACACCGTCGACAACCTGAGACGCGCGAACATCGCATCCGGCTACGACTTCGTTAGAAGCCGCGCCGGCTTCGATGTCGGACAGTCGCTGATTTCATTTACCAGCGATTCCACCTATGGCCGCGCCTTGCTGGTCGGCTTCGTCAACACTTTGCTCGTCGCAATTACCGGAATCATCACGGCGACGATCATCGGTTTTATCGTCGGCATCGGACGCCTTTCGCACAACTGGATCATCGCCAAGCTCTCGCTGGCCTATGTCGAGGTGTTCCGCAACATCCCGCCGCTGCTCGTCATATTCTTCTGGTACAGCGGGGTGCTGTCGATATTGCCGCAGGCACGAGATGCGCTTGCCCTGCCCTTCGATATCTTTCTGAGCAATCGCGGTGTCGCCTTTCCGAGGCCGATTGCCGAAGAGGGTGCAGGATACACGCTCCTCGCGTTTGTTATCGCCGTCGCCGCAAGTGTGTTCTTTGCCCGTTACGCGCGCCAACGGCAGTTGGCGACCGGCGAGCGCCTTCCCGTCCTGTGGACCGTGCTCGGACTGATCATCGGCCTGCCGCTGGTCACATTTCTCGTGACCGGTGCGCCGATCACCTTCGACATTCCCGTGGCGGGCAAGTTCAACCTCACGGGCGGTTCGGTCGTCGGACCGGAGTTCATGTCGCTGTTCCTCGCGCTTTCCTTCTACACGGCAGCCTTCATCGCTGAAATCGTCCGGGCCGGTATCCGCGGCGTTTCCAAGGGCCAGACGGAGGCGGCACATGCGCTCGGCATACGCCCGGCGCTGACGACGCGCCTCGTGGTCGTGCCGCAGGCGATGCGCATCATCATTCCGCCGCTGACCAGTCAATATCTCAACCTCACCAAGAACTCTTCGCTGGCGGTTGCCATCGGTTATGCCGACCTCGTCGCCGTCGGCGGCACCATCCTCAACCAGACCGGACAGTCAATCGAGATCGTAAGCATCTGGCTCATCGTCTATCTCAGCCTGAGCCTCGCGACGTCGCTGTTCATGAACTGGTACAACGCCCGAATGGCGCTGGTGGAGAGGTGAGATCATGAGCACGAATCAGGCCTCTTTCGTTCGCGCTTCGATGATCGAAGCTTCGCCAGCCCCGTCGCTGGAAAGCGGTGTCGTCTCCTGGCTGCGGAAAAATCTGTTCGCCACGCCCAAGGACACGGCCCTGACGATCATCAGCTTGCTCATCCTGGCATGGCTGGTGCCGCCCGCAATCCAGTGGCTCTTCATCGATGCCGCCTGGAGCGGCGGCGGCCGCGGCGTCTGTGCCACGCTCTCGCAAGGCGGCTCGCAGCCGGAAGGCTGGAGCGGCGCCTGCTGGGCTTTCGTCAATGCGAAATTCGCCCAGTTCCTTTTTGGCCGCTACCCGCTCGATGAGCGCTGGCGTCCGGCACTCGTCGGCATCCTTTTCGTGTTGCTGCTGGTGCCGATGCTGATACCGAGAATCCCATACAAGGGATTGAACGCACTTCTGCTGCTGGTCGCCCTGCCTATCCTTGCGGCGATCCTCCTGCCCGGCGGCTGGTTCGGCCTCACCTATGTCGAAACGCCGCTCTGGGGCGGCCTGATGGTCACCCTGGTCCTCTCCTTCGTCGGCATCGCAGTTTCGCTGCCGCTCGGCATCCTGCTGGCGCTTGGACGCCGGTCGAACATGCCGGTGATCAAGATGCTGTGCACCGTCTTCATCGAAGTCATCCGCGGCGTTCCATTGATCACGGTCCTGTTCATGGCCAGCGTCATGCTGCCGCTGTTCCTGCCGCAGGGCGTCACCTTCGACAAGTTCCTGCGCGCCCTGATCGGTGTGTCGCTCTTTGCCTCCGCCTACATGGCGGAAGTCGTTCGCGGCGGTCTGCAGGCAATTCCGAAGGGCCAGTATGAGGGCGCCGATTCGCTGGGGCTCAGCTTTTGGCAGAAAATGGGCTTCATCGTTTTGCCGCAGGCCCTGAAGCTGGTCATTCCCGGTATCGTCAACACATTCATAGGCCTGTTCAAGGACACATCGCTGGTGTCGATCATCGGCATGTTCGATCTGCTCGGCATCGTTCGCCTGAACTTCAGCGATACGAACTGGGCCAGCGCCGTCACGCCGCTGACCGGCCTTATCTTCGCGGGCTTCGTCTTTTGGCTTTTCTGCTTCGGCATGTCGCGCTATTCAGGCTTCATGGAACGCCTGCTCGACAGAAGCCAGCGGTAAAAAAGGGGAAAAGAAAATGGCAAATACCGCCACTGCACCGAAATTGGCCGTCTCGACGACGGATGTCGCGATCGAAATCACCAACATGAACAAATGGTACGGTGATTTCCATGTGCTGCGCGACATCAATCTCAAGGTCATGCGGGGCGAGCGCATCGTCGTCGCCGGCCCGTCGGGCTCCGGCAAGTCGACGATGATTCGCTGCATCAATCGGCTCGAGGAACACCAGAAGGGCAAGATCGTCGTCGACGGCATCGAACTCACCAACGACCTGAAGAAGATCGACGAAGTGCGCCGGGAAGTCGGCATGGTCTTCCAGCACTTCAACCTCTTCCCGCATCTCACGATCCTGGAAAACTGCACGCTGGCGCCGATCTGGGTCCGCAAGATGCCGAAGAAGGAAGCTGAGCAGGTGGCGATGCACTTTCTGGAGCGCGTGAAGATTCCGGAGCAGGCGCTCAAATATCCAGGCCAGCTTTCGGGCGGTCAGCAGCAGCGCGTCGCCATCGCCCGCTCGCTTTGCATGCGGCCCAAAATCCTTCTCTTCGACGAGCCTACCTCTGCGCTCGACCCGGAAATGGTCAAGGAAGTGCTCGACACCATGGTGGGACTCGCCGAAGAGGGCATGACCATGATCTGCGTCACCCACGAAATGGGCTTCGCCCGACAGGTCGCCAACCGCGTGATCTTCATGGATCAGGGCCAGATCGTCGAACAGAACTCGCCGGCCGAGTTCTTCGACAATCCGCAGCACGAGCGGACCAAGCTGTTCCTCAGCCAGATCCTGCACTGATCGTCAACCGCTCGAAATGACTGCGGCCCGCTTTCACGGCGGGCCGTTACCTGGAAGTGCTCTGGTGGAGGTCGCGTTTTAAACCTGCAGCGACGGAGGCGAGTTCGTCCACTCCTCGGGTTTCCCCACGCCCGTTCCCTCTCCCCGCGCGCGGGAAAAGGCGATCCCCCACAAATGCTGGTGATTATTGGCAGCCGGAGCGCCCGCCACGAGTCCCTTCGCCCCGCTTGGGGGGAGAAGGTGCCGGCAGGCGGATGAGGGGCGAAATTTCTTTAGAGCACTTCAAGGAAGAGTGTGTGACGGTTTACCGTCCGGAAGTGCGTTGAATCAGATCGCTAGAGCATTTCAATGTTCCTATGAAACGTTGAAATGCTCTAGGAGGACGCTATTGCCCTCGGCGGCAGGGATCAGCCGACGAACGCACGTTCGATGACGAACTCTGCCGGCTTGTTGTTGGCGCCTTCCGTCAGGCCGGCGGCTTCGAGGATTTCCTTGGTGTCCTTCAGCATGGCAGTGGAGCCGCAGATCATGCCGCGGTCGATCGCGGGATCGAGCGGCGGCAGGCCAAGGTCGGCGAAAAACTTGCCGTTGGTCATCAGGTCGGTGATCCGGCCCTTGAAAGGATATTCCTCACGCGTCACCGTCGCGTAGTGCCGGAGCTTGTCGCCGACGATCTCGTTCAGGAATTCGTGGCTGCGGATTTCCTCGACAAGGTCGAAGCCATATTTCAGCTCCGCCACGTCGCGGCACGTGTGGGTGAGGATGACCTCCTCGAACTTCTCGAAGGTTTCCGGGTCGCGGATGAGGCTCGCAAAAGGCGCGATACCCGTGCCCGTCGAAAACATATAGAGCCTGCGGCCAGGCACGAGCGCATCCAGCACCAGCGTGCCCGTCGGCTTCTTGCGCATCAGCACCTGGTCCCCGGGCTTGATCCCCTGCAGATGCGACGTCAGCGGTCCGTCAGGCACCTTGATCGAGAAGAATTCCAGTTCCTCGTCCCAGGCCGGGCTCGCGATCGAATAGGCACGATAAACGGGCTTGTCGCCAACCATCAGGCCGATCATCGCAAATTCGCCCGAGCGGAAGCGGAACTCCTGCGGGCGCGTCATGCGGAAGCGGAAGAGCCGGTCGGTGTAGTGTTCGACGCTCGTCACCGTTTCAGCGAAGACGCCTGCCGGAGCCTGTACCGCGAAATCTTCTTTTTTTGCCGGAGCATTCATCGTGACCACAGTCCTATAAATGGTGACGCTGTTTATCAACTACAAGCGGATATTCCAACCCATGCCGAATTGAAAGGAAATCCCTTCCAAATATAGTCGCTTTCGAGGATTTCGGCTTGCTTCACACTGTCGCGGCCGCGCCGCTCACGAGACGCGGCGCCAGCTGTAGGAATTGGCGTTGACGGACGGCTTTGCCGTCGGCTGGTAGTGGTTGGAAATCCCCGGCAGGCGGCCCTCCGAAAGCCGCTTGATCGCCGTGGCGTTGGTTACGGCGAAGCTGTCGACGCCGCAACGCAGCATAAGCGGGATCGGGTCGATCAGCACGTCGCCGACGGCGCGAATCTCGCCCTGATAGCCGAGCCGCGAACGCAGCAGCGAAGCATGGCTGAAGGACCGGCCATCGCTGAAAGCCGGAAATGCCACCGCCACCAGCGCTATCCTTTCGAGATGGGGCTGAAGACGCATCACGTCGTCTGCGGGGTTGATCAGAACGCCAAGCTCCGAGGCATCGCTCTCCGCAACCGCTGCCAGGAAGGCGTCGATGTTCAGGATCGCCTTTTCGTTCGACCCGGCTTTGGTCTCGTCGGTTTCGATCACCCAGGGATCATCGTTCACGAAGCCCGTTTCTTTCCAGATTTTCGTCATCTTATGCTGTCCTTTGATCACGCCGCCGCCTGGGCGCCGCCGCCATAGAGCGCGTCCTTGAAAGGCTGCGGCCCCACCCGGCGATAGGCTTCGAGGAAGGTCTCGGACTTGTCTCGGCGCAAGCCGAGATAGGTGTCGACGATCGTTTCCACCGCGTCGGTCACTCTTTCCGGCTCGAAGCCGCGGCCGATGATCTCGCCGATCGATGTATGTTCGTCACCGGAGCCGCCGAGCGTGATCTGATAGAGCTCCGCGCCCTTCTTCTCGACGCCCAGAAGACCGATATGGCCGACGTGATGATGCCCGCAGGCATTGATGCAGCCGGAGATCTTGATCTTGAGCTCGCCGATTTCGGCCTGCCGCTCGGCCGAGCCGAAACGGTTCGAAATCTCCTGCGCGACCGGAATCGAGCGCGCATTGGCAAGCGCACAGTAGTCGAGCCCCGGACAGGCAATGATGTCGGTGATCAGCCCCGCATTGGCGGTGGCGAGGCCGGCGGCGACCAGGGCGCGATAGACCGGCTCGAGGTCCGCCAGCGCCACATGCGGCAGGATCAGGTTCTGCTCATGGCTGACGCGTATCTCGTCGAAGGCATATTCCTCGGCGATATCGGCGACCGCATCCATCTGTTCGTGGCTCGCGTCGCCCGGAATGCCCCCGATCGGCTTCAGCGAGATCGTTACCATGCCGTAATCGGGATGCTTGTGCGGCTGAACGTTCTGGTGCACCCAGCGGGCAAATTCCGGATCGGCCTTCTTCCAGCGGGCGAGACTGCCCCAGCCCTCGGGCCGGTTCGGCAGCATCGCCGGCGCAAAATAAGCAGCAATCGCCTGGATATCCGCATCCGGCAGCTTCAGTTCCGTGTCCTTCAGATTGGCGAATTCGACCTCCACCTGACGGGCCAGTTCCTCGGCACCGGTTTCATGAACCAGGATCTTGATGCGCGCCTTGTACTTGTTGTCGCGGCGACCATGAAGGTTGTAAACGCGCATGATCGCGGTCGTGTAGGAAAGCAGATCCTCTTCCGGCAGGAAGTCGCGGATTTTCTTGGCGATCAGCGGCGTGCGGCCCTGCCCGCCGCCCACATAGACGGCAAAGCCAAGCTTGCCATTCTCGTCCTTCTTCAGGTGCAGGCCGATGTCATGCACCTGAATGGCGGCGCGGTCGCGCTCGGCGCCGGTCACCGCGATCTTGAACTTGCGCGGCAGGAACGAGAACTCCGGATGGACGCTCGACCATTGCCTGAGGATTTCGGCATAGGGGCGCGGATCGGCGACTTCGTCCGCCGCGGCACCGGCGAAATGGTCCGCCGTCACATTGCGAATGCAGTTGCCGGAGGTCTGCAGCGCGTGCATCTCCACGCTCGCCAGCTCCTGGAGGATATCAGGCGTGTCGGAAAGGCGCGGCCAGTTGTACTGGATGTTCTGGCGGGTGGTGAAATGTCCGTAGCCGCGGTCATATTTGCGGGCGATATGGGCGAGCATCCGCATCTGCCGGCTCGAGAGCGTACCATAGGGGATGGCGACGCGGAGCATATAGGCATGGAGCTGCAGATAGACGCCGTTCATCAGGCGCAGCGGCTTGAACGCATCCTCCGCGAGTTCACCGGACAGCCGCCGCTGGACCTGGTCGCGGAACTGCTCGACGCGTGCGGAAACGAAGGCGTGGTCGAATTCGTCGTAACGATACATGGCTTCTCAGGTCCTCAGGCAGCAACATTTTTTGGGCCCGCAAGCCCGCTATATCCGGGAGCGTAGGGGATCGACGGCCCTTCGGCGCGGATCCGCTCACGCATGCGCAACGGCCGCAGCGTACCGTCGACTTCCTCGACGTCGACAACGTTGACGTCTACCACTTTATTCTCGTCGAACGAGCGCTTTCCGGTCGCCTCCAGGGCCGCGACGGCCTCCGCATGGCGAGCCACGAAGGCATCCTGCAACGACTCCACCCAATTGCCGGAAGCGTCGAGCCAGACGGAAATGCCATCCGCCAGACGGTTTGCCGTCAGAACCTTTTCCACCATCGCGTCGTCCTCAATTCCAAATCTGTTCGGTGCGTTTCGCTGAAACTTTGCCGGCACCGCTATACTTGATGCGGCCGGCGGTAAGCGGCTCGGAGCGTGCGAAATTCGCGCCCGCGACCGCTTCGCCGATGATCACCATGACCGGCCCGTCCAGTTCCGTGCGGGCCTCGAGGTCCGGCAGATCGCGGAGCGTTCCGTGCAGGAGACGGCGCTCGGCACGGCTCGCATTCTCGATGACAGCGACGGTCGTGTCCTGCGGCAGACCGGCCTGCATGAGCCGCGAGGCGACGGAAGCCGCAACGGAGCGGCCCATATAGACCGCAATCGTCGCGCCGGAAACAGCCAGTCGCGCCCAATCGGGAAGAACGCTGCCTGTCAAATCGTGGCCCGTCGTGAAAACCAGCGACGACGCCACGCCGCGCAGCGTCAGCGGCAGTTCGAAATCGGCGGCCGCGGCAAAGGCCGATGTGATCCCCGGCACCACCTCGTAGCTGATGCCGGCCTCACGCAGCGCCGCCATTTCCTCGCCCGCCCGGCCGTAGACCAGAGGGTCGCCGGATTTCAGCCGGACGACGCGCTTGCCTTCGCCGGCAAGCTTCACCAGCAACTGATTGATCTCGTCCTGCGACTTGCTATGGCAGCCCTTGCGCTTGCCGACCGAAAGCCGCTCGGCGTCGCGGCGGCCCATGTCGACGATCGCTTGCGGCACCAGCGCATCATAGACGATGGCGTCCGCTTCCATCATCACGCGCTGCGCCCGGAGCGTCAGCAGGTCTTCGGCGCCCGGCCCGGCGCCGACCAGCCACACATGGCCGGCCACGCCGCCAGCGGCATCCAGAAGCTTCGAGGCCTCCCGGCGTGCGGATGCAAGATCGCCGACCGCGACGTGATCCGCCACGGGGCCCGAGAAGAAGCGCCGCCAGAAAACACGCCGCGCGACGCCGCGCGGCACGAGGCGGTCGACGGCGTCGCGATAGTTGGCTGCCAAGGAGGCAACGATACCCAGCGACGGCGACAGCAATTGATCGATCTGCGCGCGGATCATCTGCGCCAGAACCGGCCCTGCCCCTTCTGTGCCGATCGCAACTGCGACGGGCGCCCGGTTGACGAGTGCCGGCGTCAGGAAATCGCAATAGTCCGGCTGATCCACGGCATTTGCGGGGATTTTCCGCTCGCGCGCCGCAGTCACGACAACGCGGTCAAGCGCCGCATCTCCGGTCGCGGCAAAGACGAGGACGGCGCCTTCCACCTGATGAGCCCCAAAGGGTTTGCGCACGGTCTCGATATTGTTGGCATCCAGAAAAGCTTCGAATGCCGGTTCCGGCCGATCCGCATAGGCGACGATGCGCGCCTCGGTGTTCAGCAGCAACCGCACCTTGGCGAAGGCCTCGTCCCCATTGCCGAACACCGCCACGCTTTTCTGCGCGACGCGAAAGAATGCCGGAAAGACGGACAATTTCTGCGACATGACGAGGGGACGGCTCCTTTTGCAGGCTGCGGCGAATATCCCCTATAGGCCGCAACAATTGAAGGAACAGAAATTTCAATGCTTTTCCGGTCACGTATTGTTTTGCTCGACAGCCGATCTTTTTGAGCAAATATCTCCGGAGCCCTGAACCACCGGTGGTTCGGCCATTGCGCCGATCGGCTGACCTCCGTTAAATGCCGGCTCAAGCAGGAGACCGAGACATGAAGCAAACCCAACTGGCAGAGCGCCTGTTGACCGTCATCGAAGAGGACATACTGCCGCTCACCGAGAAGGGCGTAGCCGACGGCAACAAGGTGTTCGGCGCCGCTATCCTGCGCAAGTCCGATCTGTCGCTGGTACTGGCCGAAACCAATAACGAGACCGAGAATCCGCTGTGGCATGGCGAGGTGCACACGCTCAAGCGCTTCTACGAGATGGCCGAGACGCCGGACACGCGCGAGCTGATCTTCCTGTCGACGCATGAGCCCTGCTCCATGTGTCTCTCGGCGATCACCTGGGCAGGTTTCGATAATTTCTACTACTTCTTCAGCCACGAGGATTCGCGCGACAGCTTCGCTATCCCGCATGACCTGAAAATCCTGAAGGAGGTCTTCCGCCTCGAACGGGGCGGCTACGCCCGGCAGAATGCATTCTGGAAATCGGCGTCCATCGCGACACTGATGCAGGAGACCGATCCGGAAACGCGGCAGCGGCTCACCGGCCAGGACGCCCGCATCCGGGCACGTTACGATCGTCTGTCCGATACCTATCAGGCGAGCAAAGACACCAACGCCATACCGCTGAACTGAGCCATGGAAGCCTCCCGCGACATTCAACGCCTGCTCGACATCATGGCCGCGCTCCGCGATCCGGAGACGGGCTGCCCTTGGGACGTCGTGCAGACGTTCGATACGATCCGGCCTTATACGATCGAAGAGGCCTACGAGGTCGCAGACGCGATCGAGCGTCATGATATGGACGACCTGTGCGACGAACTCGGGGACCTTTTGCTGCAAGTGGTGTTTCACGCACGCATGGCCGAGGAAGCCGGCGCGTTTTCCTTCGGCGACGTCGTCGAAGCCATCACGCGGAAGATGATCCGCCGCCATCCGCATGTTTTCGCCCGCTCCGACGCCGACACCGCCGAGGCGGTGAAGCTGCAATGGGACGAGATCAAGCAGGCCGAGAAAGCCGACCGGCGACAACGGCGCCTGCAGCGCGGCGTGTCGCAAGAGGAGCATG
Organism: Sinorhizobium sp. 22678; assembly: GCF_052044265.1. Lineage (NCBI taxonomy): Bacteria > Pseudomonadati > Pseudomonadota > Alphaproteobacteria > Hyphomicrobiales > Rhizobiaceae > Sinorhizobium > Sinorhizobium sp. 22678. Next base: position 159,570 of record NZ_JBQEMS010000013.1, read on the forward strand.
CCGGCCATCTCGGCTCGATCCAGCGCAGCTTTCCGGCGTTGGTCGAGGCCCTGAAGCTGCAGGAACGGGCGGCAAAGGTCGGCTTCGACTGGTCCGAGCCTGAGCCGATCCTCGACAAGGTCGAGGAGGAAATCGGCGAGCTGCGGCAGGCACTGAAGGACGGTGACCGGGGGAAGGTCGCGGACGAGCTCGGCGACCTGATCTTCGCGCTCGTCAATATCGGCCGCCATGTCGGCACCGATCCGGAAATGGCGCTGCGCGGCACCAATACCAAGTTCCGGCGCCGTTTCGGACACATCGAAAAGGAACTGGAAGCCGGAGGCGAAACGCTCGACGCGGCATCGCTGGAGCGCATGGAAGAACTCTGGCAGGCGGCGAAGGCTATCGAAAGGCAACTGACCTAGGCTTGCGGCGTTACCCGCTGCGTCATTGCCGTTCCTTGTATCTGCCTGTTGAGGAATCCAGCCAGGCCAAGTCATTGGACTGGAAAGACTCTTTCGCGCCGCAGACGCGGCGCTGCTGGATCCCTGTGACGAGCACAGGGATGAGGGTGGAAGGGGTGCGGTCCTTCAGAAAACTTCTCACAGCCCGTGCGGATAGTGGACGAAGGTTTCCGTCACACCCGTGCCCTCCTCATTCCTGTGCTTGTCACAGGAATCCAGCCAGACCAAGTCCTTGGGCTGGAAAGACTCTTCCGCGCCGCAGACGCGGCGCAGCTCTCATCCCTGTGACGAGCACAGCGATGAGGGTGGAGAAGGTCCCTCGGCGCGTTTCATAAACCGCGAAGATAGTGGGAGATATCTTCCCATTCCGGGTTTAATTCTTCTATCAACTTAAGCTTCCACTTCCTCGGCCATTTCTTCATCGTCTTCTCCCGCATGATGGCGGAAGTCAGCAGGTCGAACTCCTCAAACCACACCAAGGTCTTCACGCCGTATCTGGACGTGAACCCAGGTGTCAGATCGTTCTGGTGCTCCAGGAGGCGGCGCGGCAGGTCCCGGGTTACGCCCGTGTACAGCGTCCCGTTTCGCTTCGATGCGAGAATGTAGACGTAACCTTTCATTGCGTGAAAGGTTGACCATTCTCTCGCATATTCGCAAGCAGAAGTTGTAGCGCCCAAACCTCCCCGGCCCTCATTCCTGTGCTTGTCACAGGAATCCAGCCAGGCCAAGTCATTGGACTGGAAAGACTCTTCCGCGCGCAGACGCGACGCTGCTCTCATCCCTGTGACGAGCACTGTTGGGGTGGACGGCTCCCAACGGCATCGCAATGTGCCAGAGTGAGTCGTTAAGATCTCAATCGAGGGAGACCGTCCGTGGAGCAGATTATCCGAATTGGCATGGATACGTCAAAGAGCGTTTTCCAGTTGCATGGAGTGAACGCCGCCGAGCAACCGATCCTGCGCCGGAAGCTGACGCGCAAGGAAATGGTGAAATTCTTCCAGAAGGCGGCACCGACCAGTATTGCGCTGGAAGCGTGTGGTGGTTCCCACCATTGGGCCCGACTGCTGCGTTCCTTCGGCCATGAGGTGAAATTGATCGCGCC